>NZ_DASQCJ010000097.1:0-5217 GCF_035634735.1 Cellulomonas sp. | reverse complement strand
CAAGCACGGCCGCACCCACGCCGCGCAGGTCGCCAACGTCATCTCCTACCGCGCCCGGTCCGCGGTGCGGGACGCCGCCCGCGCGCTCGGGTACGACGTCGGGCAGCAGGACGCGTGGAGCAAGTCGATCGAGCGCTGGGGGACCCTGCGCGGCCCGGCGCCGCGGCACCCCTGGTGGTCGGGGGAGAACCGCGGTGCGGCGGGCGCGCAGGTGGCCCCGCCGACGCAGCGCGTCGCCGACCGGCCGACGTCGACCCGGCCGAGCCCTCCGTCGGCTCGGCCCGGCCCGTCGTCGTCGCCCCCCGTCGGGCCGCCCGCCGCCGCGACGCCCGGGTCCCCGCCGAGCCGCGCGGACCGGCGCGCCGCGCAGTACGCCGCCGCGCAGCGCGATCCCGACGGCGTCGTCTGGGGCTGGAACCACGAGCCTGGCGCCGCCCCCGCCCAGGCCCCCCGGCGCCCCGCCGGGCACGACGACGTCGACGGCCCGGCGGGCCAGCCCACCGCCGACCGCCACGACGTCGTGCCCGCCCACCGGCCGCCGCCCGCGAGCGACCTCGACGAGATCCCCGAGCAGGTCATCGACCTGGCCGACCGGTTCCTGCGCCTGCCCCGGCACCTCGGCATCCACTCCGGCGGCATGGTCATGTGCGACCGGCCCGTCATCGAGGTCTGCCCGGTCGAGTGGGCCCGGATGGAGGGTCGCACCGTCCTGCAGTGGGACAAGGACGACTGCGCCGACGCCGGCCTGGTGAAGTTCGACCTGCTCGGGCTCGGCATGCTCACCGCCCTGCGGCTCGCGTTCGACCAGGTCGAGAAGCACGGGGGCCCGCGCCTCCACCTGCACCAGCTGCCCAACGAGGACCCGCTGGTCTACGACCTGCTGTGCGCCGCCGACACCGTCGGCGTGTTCCAGGTCGAGTCGCGCGCCCAGATGGGCACCCTGCCACGCCTGCAGCCGCGGAGCTTCTACGGGATCGTCGTGGAGGTCGCGCTGATCCGCCCGGGGCCGATCCAGGGCGGGTCCGTGCACCCCTATATCGAGCGCTACCAGGGCCGGCAGCCGATCACCTACCCGCACCCGCGGCTCGAGAAGTCCCTGGAGCGCACCCTCGGCGTCCCGCTGTTCCAGGAGCAGCTCATGCAGATGGCGATCGACGTCGCCGACTTCACGCCCGCCGAGGCCGACCAGCTCCGGCGCGCCATGGGCTCCAAGCGCAGCATCGAGAAGATGGAGGCGCTGCGCGCCCGGCTCATGGACGGGATGACCCGCAACGGCATCCCGGAGCCCGTGCGCGAGGAGGTCTACGAGAAGCTCAAGGCGTTCGCCGACTTCGGCTTCCCGGAGTCGCACGCCTACTCGTTCGCGTTCCTGGTCTACGCGAGCTCGTGGCTCAAGGTGCACCACCCCGCCGCGTTCTACGCCGGGCTGCTCGCCGCCCAGCCGATGGGGTTCTACTCGCCGCAGTCGCTCGTCGCGGACGCCCGCCGGCACGGCATCGGGGTGCTGCGGCCGGACGTGCAGCGCTCGGGGGTGCAGGCCGTCGTCGAGCGGGTCGGGCCCGTGCCCGAGGGCGGGGAGCCGCGCCTGACGCCGCGACCGTCCGGGACGGCGCCGGTGCCGCCGCTGCGGGCGCCCGGGGCGCGCGGGTTCGCCGCGGTGCCGCCGCCGTTCGGCCCGGCGCCCACGAGCGGGGTGCCGAGTCCACCGAGCGCACCGGCCGCGTCGGTCGAGCCCGAGCGCTCGCTCGCCGTGCGCGTCGGCCTCGCCTCCGTGCGGAACGTGGGGGAGAAGGTCGCCGAGCGGATCGTCGCCGAGCGGGACGCGCACGGCCCGTTCGCCGACCTCCGGGACCTGGTGCGTCGCGTCGAGCTCAGCACCGCCCAGCTCGAGGCGCTGGCCACCGGCGGCGCGCTGGAGTCGCTCGGCGTGACCCGGCGCGAGGCGCTGTGGGCGGCCGGTGCGCTCGCGCAGGAGGGCCCGGACACCCTCCCGGGCGTCTCGGTGGGGGTCCAGGCGCCGACGCTGCCCGGCATGAGCCCCGTCGAGCTCGCCGTCGCCGACGTGTGGGCCACCGGCGTGACCGTCGACTCCTACCCGACGCAGTACGTGCGCGACGGCCTGGACGCCCAGGGCGTGCTGCGCGTCGAGCAGGCGTTCCGGCACGAGGCCGGGCGGCGGGTCGCCGTCGCGGGCGTGGTCACCCACCGGCAGCGCCCCGGGACGGCCGGCGGGGTCACCTTCCTGTCGCTGGAGGACGAGACCGGGCTGCTCAACATCGTGTGCAGCACCGGGCTGTGGCAGCGGTTCCGGAAGGTCGCCCGCACCTCCCGGGCGCTCGTCGTGCGCGGTCGGTTGGAGCGCGCCGACGGGGCGACCAACCTCATCGCCGAGCACCTGACGCCGCTGTCGCTCGGGATCGCCACCACGTCCCGGGACTTCCAGTGACCGAGGACGGCCCGTCGGTGGCGCGGCTCACCCCGCCGACCGCCCGGTCACCCGCCGGGTCCGCCGGGTCCGCCCGGTCACGCGTCCGGCTCGCCCGGTCACCCGGCCGGCACGCGGACGCGCGCCGGGCACGCGGGCCACCACCGAGCGCCGCGCTCAGCCGCCCGGCGACCCACTCGTGCCGCCGCGCCCCCGTGCGAGACTGCCGCCGTGCCCCTCCTCGGATCGCTCGTCGCCTACCTGCCCACCCCGCGCGGCCCCGAGGGCGAGGTGGTGGCCGATCCGCTGCAGCGCCTGGTCGACGACGCGGTCGCCGCCGGGGCGTCCGGGATCGCCGTGCTCGGCAGCACGGGCGGCTGGCCCTACCTCACCGCGGCCGAGCGCCGCCTCGTCGTCGAGGCCGCCGTCGACGCCGCGGACGGGCGGGTGCCGGTCGTCGCGGGCGTGGGCGCGTTCACCACCGACGAGGTCGTCGTGCACACGATCGTCGCCGAGCGCGCGGGCGCGTCGGCGGTGCTGCTCCCGACGCTGGCGTACCTGCCGCTGACCGACGACGAGGTCCTCGACCTGGTGACGGAGGTGGCCGACGCGGCGCGCACCCCGGTCTGGCTCTACCACAACCCGGTCAGCACGACGTTCCGGTACTCGGTCGAGACGCTCGCCCGCGCCGCGCAGGTGCCCGGCGTCGGCGGGGTCAAGGACCGGGGGAGCGACGCCGACGAGCTCCGCGCCCGCGTGACCGCCCTCGCGGCGGCCGTGCCGGGGACCGTCGAGCTGGGGTGCAGCGGCGACGTGCTCGGCGTCGAGGGCCTGATCGCCGGCGCGCGCACCTGGCACTCGGGACTCGCGAGCGTGCTGCCGGCCTGGTACGTCGCGGTGGCGGACGCCGCCGTGGCCGGCCGCGCGGACGAGGCGCGGGCGCACATGGCGCGGCTCGCGCCCGTCGCCCAGCTCGTCGCGTCGCTCGGCGGGCCCCGGGCCGTGCACGCGCTCGCGCGGGCCCTCGGCACCGACCTGGGCCAGCTGCCGGCGCCGCTCCGCCCGGTCGACGACGCGGGCGTGCGCGCCCTCGCCGCCGCCGTCGAGGAGCTGGGAGAGGCACCCGCGCGCTGACCGCCGCGGGGCTGCCCGGTCGCCGCGCCGCTCAGCCGGCGCGCCTGCGCGACGCCCCGCTGCTCGACGCCCCCGCGCGAGCCTCCGCGTCAGCCCGCCGCCGCGCCCTCGCCGTCGTCCTCGTCGACCGGCCGGACCTCGTCGTCCGCCTCCTCCGGTTCCATCGGCGGGTCGGGCTGGTGGAACTTCGACCAGATCGCCCACACCACCGACACCAGCGGCACCGCGATCACCGCGCCGAGGATGCCGGCCGTCAGGGTGCCCCCGGTGACGGCCAGCGCGACCACGACCGGGTGCAGCGACACCTGCTTGCCCATGACCAGCGGCTGCAGCACGTGCCCCTCGAACTGCCCGATCAGCGCGATGCCGATCCCGACGATCGCCGCCTGAATCGGGCCGTTCGCGGCGAGGGCCACGATCATCGCGATGACCATGGCCGCCGGGGCGCCGATGAGCGGGATGAACGCGCCGATCAGCACCAGCACGGCCAGGGGCGCGGCGAGCGGGACGCCGATGATCGACAGCAGGATGAACGCGAGCAGGCCGTCGGTCACCGCGATGATCACGGTGCCCCGGGTGTAGCCGGAGAACGTGTACCAGCCGGCGCCGCCCGCGGTCTTCCACGAGTCGCGCACCGACGACGGCAGCTGGTTGACGAACCAGGTCCACATCTCCCTGCCGCGGGCGAGGAAGAAGATCGCGCAGAACACCGCCAGCGCGAGCGCGGTGAACACCTCGACCACCGAGCCGGCCGACGCGGCCACCTGGCCGGCGAGGTCGCCGGCGTGCTCCTGCACCCACTGCCGGCCGTTGTCGATCCACTCGGCGATCTGGTCGTTGCTGATCGAGAACGGCAGCGGCCCGTTCTCCAGGAAGTCGACGATCTGGTCGATGCCGTCGCCGAACTGCCGGGAGAGGGCCTGCCACTGGTTCGCGACCGAGTAGCCGACGTAGAACACCATGCCCGCGAGCACCAGGAACCCGGTGAGCAGGCCGAGCGCCGTCGCGAGCCCGCGCGGCATCACCCGCGTGTAGAACTCGACGACGGGCCGGAGCACCGCGGTGAACACGAACGCGATGAACACGGCCACGAACAGCAGCTGCACCTGCGATGTGGCGAAGAACACGAGCGCGATGCCGGCGAGCAGCACGAGCAGCCGCCAGGTGATCCCCGCCGAGCTCCGCAGCCAGCGCGGCACGCCGTCGTCGGGGGCGATCCCGGTGGGCGGTCGGCGCTGCCCCGCGACCCGTCGTGACGCGGATCCGGCCGGTACGCCGGCCTTGCCGGTGCCGTACCGGTCCGCGCCGCTCTGCTCCGCCATCCTGGGTCCCACCTCCGAGCGCTGCTGGGGCGACGTGCCCGCCGCGGTGCACCGCCGGACGTCCTGGCCAGTGTGCCCCCACCTGCGGATGCGTGCTCGGCCGCCACTCCGTGCTATGTTTTCTGCCGCACCTGAGGGGGCGGGAAGCGCCGAGAAGCGCTCCTCGTATCCGTCAGGAGTACACCCTGTCCGGGTGGCGGAATGGCAGACGCGCTAGCTTGAGGTGCTAGTGCCCGTATAGGGCGTGGGGGTTCAAGTCCCCCTCCGGACACTCGTTGAGACAGCGACGACGAAGGCCCCGATCCCGCCGGATCGGGGCCTTCGTCGTGCCGGCGG
>NZ_DASQCJ010000096.1:0-9240 GCF_035634735.1 Cellulomonas sp. | reverse complement strand
GTCGTCGCGCGGGACACGGTGGACCAGGACTTCGCGGCGCACCGGCAGCGGTTCCTCGCGGAGCAGGGCTACGCGTACCGCATCGTCGACGCCGAGGACCTGGAGCAGGCGACGGAGGAGCCGGCCTGATCCGGTGACCCCGCGCGGGTGATCCGCGCGACGACACGGCCCGCGCGGGTGATCCGCGCGACGACACGGCCCGCCCGGGAACCCCCGGGCGGGCCGTCTCGTTGCGAGGGGTGCACGCCCTGAGAAAGGATCGTCGGGTGCCGTCGTCGTCCCGTGGCTGGTCAGCCGCCGTCCCGCTCCTGTCCGCGCTGGTCGCCGCCCCGCTGCTGGTCGGGGCCGCCCCGGCGGTCGCCGCCGCGCCGGCCGCCCCGCCGCTGCCCGCCGCCGACCCGCTCGCGCTGACCGGCGAGATCACCGACCAGGTCGGGGCGCTGTCCGGCGACGAGGCGACCGTGCAGGCGGCGCTCGACCAGCTGGCCGAGGAGACGCAGTACCAGCTCTACGTCGTGTACGTGAGCGACTTCGGCGGCACCGACCGGATCGACTGGGTGGACGAGACCGCGAGCCTGACCGGGCTCGGCGCGAACGACCTCGTGCTCGCCGTCGCCACCGACCAGCGCTCGTACGTGCTCGCGCCGCTGGAGGTGCCCGGCCTGTCGTCGGGCGACCTGGACCGGGTGGACGCCGCCGTCGAGGACCAGCTGCGCGCCGACGACTGGTCGGGCGCCGCCGTCGCGGCGGCCGACGGGGTCCGCGAGGCCGCGACCGGCGGGGGCGGGGGCGGCTCCGCGCTCGGCTGGCTGTTCGTCGGCGGCCTGGTCGTGATCGCCGCGATCACCGCGGCGGCGTGGGCGTCGTCCCGCCGGCGCGCGTCCCGGCAGAAGGTCGCGGCCGGCGCCCCGGGGCGGTTCCCCGGCGGCCCGCAGGTCCCCGGCGGGCCGGCCGGCGAGCTCGCCGCGCTGCCCACGGCCGAGCTCGACCGCCGCTCGGCGTCCGCGCTGGTCGGCATCGACGACGCGCTGCGTGCCTCGGAGCAGGAGCTCGGCTTCGCCCAGGCGCAGTTCGGCCCGGACGCCACCCGCGAGTTCGAGCAGGTGCTCGCCCGCGCCAAGGCCGACGTGACCGAGGCGTTCCGGCTGCGGCAGACCCTCGACGACGACGTGCCGGACACCGAGCCGCAGGTCCGCGAGACCGCGACCCGCATCCTGCACATGGTCGGTGCCGCGTCGGCGGCGCTGGACGACCAGAAGGAGTCCTTCGACCGGCTGCGCGACGTCGAGTCCCGCGCCGACGAGGCCCTGGACGCGCACGAGCGCACCGCGACGGAGCTGCGCGCCCGGGTCGAGGCGGCCCGCACCACCCTCGGCACGCTCGCCGCGCGGTACCCCGCGGACGCGCTCGCCTCGGTGCAGGGCAACCCGGACCAGGCGCTCGCGCTGCTGACCGAGGTCGGCACCGCGATCGAGCAGGGCCGCGCGGCGGTCGCCGGCGGGGACCGCGGGGTCGCCGTCCGGTACGCCCGCGCCGCCGAGGAGGCCCTCGGCCAGGTCGGCCAGCTGCTGGACGCGGTGGACCGCGCGGGGACCGAGCTCGCCACCATCGGCTCGCGCCTGGACGCGGCCGTCGCCTCCATCTCCTCCGACGTCGAGGACGCCCAGCGGCTCGCCCCGCGGCACCCCGAGGTGTCCGCCCGGGCCGAGGACGCCCGCGCCGCGATCGCCACCGGGAAGGCCGCGCGGGCGGGTGACGGCGACCCGCTCGCCGCGCTGCGCACCCTCACCGACGCCGAGGCGGCCATCGACCGGGCGCTGGCCCCGATGCGCGAGGCGCAGGACCGCGCCGGCCGCGCCCGGCAGCTGCTCGACCAGACCCTCGGCCGGGTGGACTCCGCGCTGCGCGGCACCACCGACTACATCGAGACCCGGCGCGGCGCCGTCGGACCCGAGGCGCGCACCCGGCTCGCGGAGGCCGGCCGGATGTTCCGCGCGGCCGTCGACCAGCGGGACACCGACCCCGAGGCCGCGCTGGGCCAGGCGCAGCAGGCCGACCGCCTGGTGCGCGAGGCCCAGCAGCTCGCCCAGCGCGACGTCGACTGGTACGACCAGCAGCGGCGCGGCGGCCCCGGCGGCCGCAGCGGTGGCGGGCTGGGCGACATCGGCGGCATGGTGCTCGGCGGCATCCTCATCGACTCGATCCTCCGCGGCGGTGGCGGCGGCTGGGGCGGCGGCGGCGCGCACGGCGGCGGCTGGGGCGGCGGTGGCGGCGGCTTCGGCGGCGGCGGGCGCGGCGGCGGCTTCGGCGGGGGCGGCGGCTTCGGCGGCGGCGGCCGCGGGGGCGGGTTCTAGGACATGTTCGGCAGACGCAAGACACGAGAGAGGCACGAGGCGATGACCGAGAAGCAGAGCATCTTCGGGCGGATCACCCAGCTCGCGCGGGCGAACATCAACGCGCTGATCGACCAGGCCGAGGACCCGCAGAAGATGCTGGACCAGCTGGTGCGCGACTACACCAACTCGATCGCGGAGGCCGAGAAGGCCATCGCGCAGACGATCGGCAACCTCCGCCTCGCCGAGCAGGACTACAACGAGGACGTCGCCGCGGCCCGCGAGTGGGGCAGCAAGGCGCTGGCCGCGTCCGCGCGCGCGGACCAGTACCGCCAGGCCGGCGACACCGCCAACGCCGACAAGTTCGACAACCTCGCGAAGGTCGCGCTCGGCAAGCAGATCGCCTCCGAGGGCGAGGTCCGCGACGCGGAGCCGCTGATCGCCTCGCAGCGCGAGACGGTCGACAAGCTCAAGGCCGGCCTGGCGCAGATGAAGGACAAGCTCGGCCAGCTCAAGCAGCGCCGCGACACCCTGGTCGCCCGGCAGAAGTCGGCCCAGGCGCAGCAGACCGTGCAGACCGCGATCTCGTCGATCAACGTGCTCGACCCGACCAGCGAGCTCGCCCGGTTCGAGGAGAAGGTCCGCCGCGAGGAGGCCCTCGCGATGGGCCAGGCGGAGATCGCCGCGTCGTCGCTCGACTCGCAGTTCGCCGAGCTCGAGGCCGACGGCGCCCAGATCGAGATCGAGGCCCGGCTCGCCGCGCTCAAGGGCGGCGGCCAGCCGCAGCAGCTCGGCAGCACCCCGGTGACGCCGCAGATCGAGGCCTGAGCCGCCTCGGCCCGCACGCACGACGGCCCGGCACCCCGCGCGAGGGGTGCCGGGCCGTCCGTCGTCGGGGTCGCGGCCGGTCAGGCCGCGGTGCGCTCCACGGCGCGCACGGCCACCAGGCCGGCGAACGCCCGCGCGATCCGGGCGCCCTCGGCGCGCACCACGTCGTCGGCCGCCGCGACGGCCTCCGCGATCGCGGCCCGCTCCTCCGGGGCGTCGCCCGCGTCGGCCGACCAGGCGTCCATCAGCTCCGGCGAGGCCTCGGGGTGGAACTGCACGCCCCACGCGGAGTCGCCGACCCGGAACGCCTGGTACGGGTAGGTCCGCGAGGCCGCCAGCCAGGTCGCGTCGCGCGGCAGGTCGACGACCGCGTCCGCGTGCATCGTCGGCATCGGGGTGCTGCGGGTCCCGGCGCGCTCGGCGTCCGCGGCCAGCGCGCCGAGCAGCGGGTCGGCCGCCGCCTCGGGGCGCCAGCGCACGTCCACGACGCCGGCCTCGCGCCCGGGAGGGGCGGCGACGTCGACCCGGCCGCCGGTGGCGACCGCGAGCAGCTGGGCGCCGAGGCAGATGCCGAGCGTCGGCACGCCGGCGCGCGCGGCGTCGGCGAGCAGGGCGCGCGTGGCGGGGATGCCGGGCTCGTGCTCGTCGTGCGCGGACATGTTCCCGCCCAGGACGATCAGGCCGTCGAGGCGGTCGGCCTCGCCCGGCTGCTCGCCCGCGTACGCGCGGACCAGGCGGACGTCCACCCCGTCGAGGTGGTCGGCGAACCGGTCGAGCGGCACCGCGGCGTCGAGCTGGACGACGGTCACGACGGGCGTCAGGGAACCGGTGGGAGAATCGGCTGCACTCACGGGGCGGTACCGTACCGCGATCTCGGCACGACCAGTTCGCTCCCAGGAATCCTCCAGGGTCCGGGCGCACACTGGGACGGTGACCGCAGCAGACCGCACCCCCGAGGCGACGCTCCTCGTCGTGGACGACGAGCCGAACATCCGCGAGCTCCTCGCCACCTCGCTGCGCTTCGCCGGCTTCGAGGTGCACGCGGCCGCCGACGGCGGCGCCGCGCTCCGCCTCGCCAAGCAGGTGCAGCCCGACCTCCTGGTGCTCGACGTCATGCTCCCGGACATGGACGGGTTCACCGTCACCCGGCGGCTGCGCGACAAGGGCCAGCACGTGCCGGTGCTGTTCCTCACCGCGCGCGACGACACCGCGGACAAGATCACCGGCCTGACCGTCGGCGGCGACGACTACGTTACCAAGCCGTTCAGCCTGGAGGAGGTCGTCGCGCGGATCCGGGCCATCCTGCGCCGCACCCAGGCCGAGGTGGCGTCCGCCAGCGTGCTGTCCTACGAGGACCTCGAGCTCGACGAGGACAGCCACGAGGTGCGCCGGGCCGGGCAGGTCGTCGACCTGTCCCCCACCGAGTTCAAGCTGCTGCGCTACCTGCTGCTCAACCCCGGCCGCGTGCTGTCGAAGGCGCAGATCCTCGACCACGTGTGGCAGTACGACTGGGGCGGCGACGCGAACATCGTCGAGTCGTACATCTCGTACCTGCGGCGCAAGGTCGACCAGGTCGAGCGCCCCGACGGCACCCGGGTCGACCCCCTCATCCAGACGAAGCGCGGCGTCGGGTACATGCTGCGCCGGCCGAGCGGGTCGTGACCACGACGTCGGAGGCGTTCGCGGCGCCGGGGGGCCCGGCGACGGAGGACGGGCCCGGGCCCGGCCCGGATCGCGCGCCGCGGCCGCTCGACGGCGTGCTGCGGCCCGCCCGGGACCTCTGGGCGCGCACGCCGCTGCTCGCGCGGCTCGTGGGCATCACGACGGTGCTGCTCGGCATGGGCCTCGCCATCGCGGGGACGGCCACGACGACGCTGCTCTCGCGCTACCTGTTCCAGCAGGTCGACGAGCGCCTGAACAGCTCCGCGGCGACCGTGCGCACGTGGGTGAGCGAGAAGTACGTGCAGACCGGGGACATCAGCAACCTGTCCGGGTACTTCCTCGGGGCGCCCGACTTCGCGCTCGCCGCGCAGGTGTTCGACTCCGAGGGCACGGTCGACCCCTCCGAGGAGGTCCTCGAGAAGTACGGGACGCCGCACCTCCCGGCGGACGTCACGCTCGCGGACCTCCCGGCGCTCACCCAGCACGCGTTCTCCGTCAGCAGCACCGAGCGCGGCTCCGCCTGGCGGGTGATCGTGAAGCCCGTGACCTCGGGCCGCACGACGGTCGGCTACGTCATGTACGCGGAGCCGCTGGCCGAGGTGCAGGCGACCGTCCGCCAGGCCGCGTTCCTGCTGTGGACCAGCGCCCTGTCGATCCTCGTCATCGGCGCCGTCGTCGGCACCTGGGCGGTCCGCCGCTCGCTGCGCGGCCTGCGCGAGATCGAGGGCACCGCCGCGCAGATCGCCGCCGGCGACCTGTCCCAGCGCGTCCCGCCCGCGCCGGAGACCACCGAGGTCGGCCGGCTCGGCGCCGCGCTGAACTCGATGCTCGCCCAGATCGAGACGGCCTTCGACGCGCGCACCCGGTCCGAGGAGCGGATGCGCCGGTTCGTCGCCGACGCCTCGCACGAGCTGCGCACCCCGCTGGCCGCGATCCGCGGCTACGGCGAGCTGTACCGGATGGGCGCGCTGACCGAGAAGGACCAGGTCGACGACACCATGCGGCGCATCGAGCAGTCCGCGACCCGGATGGGCGGGCTGGTCGAGGACCTGCTGGCGCTCGCCCGGCTGGACGCCGACCGGCCGGGCCGGACCGAGCCTGTCGACCTCGCCGTCCTGGCGACCGACGCGGCGCACGACCTGCGCGCGATCGACCCGACCCGCGAGGTGCGGGTGGGCCCGCTGCCCGACGCGCGCGGCGCGGCCGGCCCCGGCGACGCCCCGCCGGCCACCGTCGTCCCCGGTGACGAGGCGCGGCTGCGCCAGGTGGTCGCGAACCTGGTCGGCAACGTCGCCCGGCACACGCCCGCGGGCACCCCCGCCGAGCTCGGCGTGGGCCGGGTCGGCGACCGGGTCGTCCTCGAGGTGCGGGACCACGGCCCCGGCATCGCCCCGGAGCACGCCGCGCGGGTGTTCGAGCGGTTCTACCGGGTCGACGCCAGCCGCACCCGGGACGGCACCGGCGGCGGGGCGGGCCTCGGCATGGCGATCGTCGCGGCGATCGTCGAGGCGCACGACGGCGACGTCACGATCACCCAGACCCCCGGCGGCGGGGCGACGATCCGCGTCGCGCTGCCCGCGGCGCCCGCGGCACCGGGCGACGGGACGCCCGCCGACGACGCCGAGGGCCACCCGGTCGGCTGACGCCGCCTGCGTGGCGGAACCCCGTCCGGATGGGTCTACGATGGCGCGTCCGAGCAGGGTCGTCTGTCGCAGTGAGGCTGTTCCCATGGGCGTCTACGACGCGCCACAGTGGCTGTTGTCCGCGTTCGTCCGCAGCGCGAAGGGGGCGGGGGCGACCGCCCCCGAGGACGCGATCCGGGGGGTCGGCTCCGACCTCGTGGAGCGGTGGACCGGCCCCGGCCGGACGTACCACAACCTCCGGCACCTGACCGACGTGCTGGCCCGGGTGGACGAGCTCGCCGAGGAGACCCACGAGCCGGACCTGGTCCGGCTGGCCGCCTGGTACCACGGCGCCGTGTTCGACGGCCGCCAGGTCGCGGCGTACGCGAACCGCGGCGGCGAGGACGAGGTCGCCTCGGCCCGGCTCGCGCGCGAGCAGCTCACCGACCTCGGCGTGCCCGCCGAGCGGGTCGAGCGCGTGCACCAGATGGTGATCGCCCTGGTGCGGCACGCCGCCGACCCCTCCGACTTCGACTGCGCCGTGCTGTGCGACGCCGACCTGGCGATGCTGGCCGCCGAGCCGCAGCGCTACAAGGCGTACCTGCACGACGTGCGCGAGGAGTACGCCGACATCCCGGTGCAGGACTACCTGCGCGCCCGGGAGCGGATCGTGCGCAAGCTGCTCAAGCGGCCGAGCCTGTTCGTCAGCCCGCTCGGCGCGGCGTGGGAGGAGCCCGCGCGGCAGAACCTCGGCGCCGAGCTGCACAAGCTGGAGAAGGTGCTCGCGGAGCTGGACGCGGCGGACGGCCCCGCGGACGCCGCCGGCGACGCCCCGGCGGCCGGGCCGGGCGCCGCTGCCGACGCGCCCGGCACCCTGCGCCCCGCCGAGCGGCACCCGGTCCGGCCCGGGGCGTGACGGTCCTCGTCGACCCGCCGCTCTGGCCCCGGCACGGCCGGCACTGGTCGCACCTGGTGAGCGACACGTCGCTGGAGGAGCTGCACGCGTTCGCCGAGCGCGCCGGCCTCCCGGGGCGCGCCTTCGACCTGGACCACTACGACGTGCCGGACGAGATGCACGCGCGGCTCGTCGCGCTGGGCGCCGAGCCCGTGTCGGCGGGCGACCTGATCCGCCGCCTCCGCGCGAGCGGCCTCCGCGTCCCGGCCCACGCCCGCCCGGCCCGCCACCCGCACTGACCCCGGGTTCGCCGAGCACGCCCTGCGCGGGTCGCCGCGTCGCCGAGTCTCCCTTTCTCACCTCCGGGCGACCCCGCGCGCACAGGCACGAAGTGAAGACTCGCCGAGATGGCAACTCTCGGCTGCGCGAGGGCGCGCCCCTGCAGCCGAGAGTTGCCATCTCGGCGCGGGCGGGGCGGGATGCGCCGGGGACGCGGAACGGGCCGGCCACCCGAGGGTGACCGGCCCGTTCAGGCGCGGTGCGGGCGCTCAGCGCCCGCGTGCGGCGGGACTCAGAAGTCCATGCCGCCCATGCCGCCGGCGTCCGGGGCGGCCGGGGCGACCTTCTCCGGCTTGTCGGCGACGACCGCCTCGGTGGTGAGGAACAGCGCCGCGATGGACGACGCGTTCTGCAGCGCGGAGCGCGTGACCTTGACCGGGTCGTTGACGCCCGCGGCCAGCAGGTCCTCGTACACGCCGGTCGCGGCGTTGAGGCCCTGGCCGGCGGGGAGGTTGCGCACCTTCTCCGCCACGACGCCGCCCTCGAGGCCCGCGTTCACGGCGATCTGCTTGAGCGGGGCGTCGATCGCGACCTTCACGATGTTCGCGCCGGTCGCCTCGTCGCCGACGAGCTCGAGCTTCTCGAACGCCACGGCACCGGCCTGGATGAGCGCCACGCCACCACCGGCGACGATGCCCTCCTCGACGGCCGCCTTCGCGTTGCGCACGGCGTCCTCGATGCGGTGCTTGCGCTCCTTGAGCTCGACCTCGGTCGCCGCGCCGGCCTTGATGACGGCCACGCCGCCGGCCAGCTTGGCGAGGCGCTCCTGGAGCTTCTCGCGGTCGTAGTCCGAGTCCGAGTTCTCGATCTCGGCACGGATCTGGTTCACGCGGCCCTGGATCTGCGCCGCGTCGCCCGCACCCTCGACGATCGTGGTCTCGTCCTTGGTGATGACGACCTTGCGCGCCTGGCCGAGGACCTCGAGGCCCACGGTGTCGAGCTTGAGGCCGACGGTCTCGGACACGACCTGGCCACCCGTGAGGATCGCCATGTCCTGCAGCATCGCCTTGCGGCGGTCGCCGAAGCCCGGGGCCTTGACGGCGACGGACTTGAAGGTGCCGCGGATCTTGTTGACGACGAGCGTGGCCAGGGCCTCGCCCTCGACGTCCTCGGCGACGATGAACAGCGGCTTGCCGGACTGGATGACCTTCTCCAGCAGCGGCAGCAGGTCCTTGACGTTCGAGATCTTCGACTCGACGAGCAGCACGTAGGCGTCCTCGAGGACGGCCTCCTGGCGCTCCGGGTCGGTCACGAAGTACGCCGACAGGAAGCCCTTGTCGAAGCGCATGCCCTCCGTGAGCTCGAGCTCCAGGCCGAGGGCGTTGGACTCCTCGACCGTGATGACGCCCTCCTTGCCCACCTTGTCGAGGGCCTCGGCGATGAGCTCGCCGATGGCGGTGTCGCCGGCGGAGATGGACGCGGTGGCGGCGATCTCCTCCTTGGTCTCGATCTCCTTCGCCTGCTCCAGCAGGGCGGAGGTCACGGCCTCGACGGCCTGCTCGATGCCGCGCTTGAGGGCGATCGGGTTGGCGCCGGCCGCGACGTTGCGCAGGCCCTCGCG
>NZ_DASQCJ010000095.1:0-8120 GCF_035634735.1 Cellulomonas sp. | reverse complement strand
CGTCGCGGCCGTCGACAGCAGGTAGCCGTACACGTGCGCGAGTCCGGCGTCGGTGCCGGGGAACTCGACCGGCAGTCCCGCGCGGCGCTGCAGCCACGCCAGCACCGGCTCCGGCACGACCGGGGCGCCGGTCAGCTCGTCGACCACCGTCGACCGGCCCCAGCGGCCGAACGTGCCGCGCGTGCGGTCCGCGTCCACCTGCGCGGCGAGCCACCCGACGGGGCCGTCGGGGCGCAGGGCGCGGTCCGGGTCGTCGGCGGCGGCACGGGCCGCGTCGTCGAGGGCGCGGAGGGCGGCGGCGTCGAGGGAGTGCAGGGCGGCGCTGTCGGGCGGCGCGACGTCGAGCGGGGCTTGGTCGAGCGGGGCGGCGTCGGGCGGGACGGGGGAGGGCACGCCCGCACGCTAGCCGTGCCGCCGGGGCCGGCCCCCGGGTGCCCGGCGCCCCCGACGCGGGCCGCCACGAGTGTTCACCCGCCGTTCGCCGTTGTTCACGCGGTCGTGGTCATCTCGTCCAGAACGCACCCCTAGCGTGGACGATGCGTCCAGACGGGCGTGACCCACCGGGCGACCCGCCCCCGCACGTCAGGCGATCCGTGAGCCGTACCGACACCCTCCTCCTGCTCGACTTCGACGGCACCGTCGCCGTCGGGCACGGGCCGGTGCACGCCTACGCCCGCGCCGCGGCGTCCAGCCTCGACCCCGACGCCCGCCGCGCGTTCCTGGCCGAGGCGACCGCCGCGGTCGACGCGCTCGGCGACCCCGCCCCGACGGGTCACACCGCCGGTCGCGCCGCCGGCCGCACCGCCGGCCGGGCCGACGCCCGCGGCGCCTCCGCCGACGGGCTGCTGCCGCTCGACGGCTACGACCTGGTCCGGGTCCTCGCGGAGCGGCACGGCGTCGGCCCGCTCGCGCTGTCCGCCGCCTACCTCGCGAGCCGGCACGCGCTCGGCACCGACGACGCCCCGGTGTCCGCCCCGCTCGGGCTCGCCGCCGTCCTGGCCGAGGTGCGCACCGAGGCGACCGTCGTCCTCGCCACCAACGCCCCGGCCATCCGGCTCCCCGAGACGCTGGCGGCGCTCGGCCTGGCCGGCCTGCTCGACGGCGTGCTGACCGAGGTCGGCAAGCCCGCGGGCATGGCCGCGGTGCTCGACCGGCTCGGCGTCGCCCCGGCCGGCCCGGTGCGCGCGCTCAGCGTCGGCGACGTCTGGGCCAACGACCTGGCGCCCGTCGCCGCCCGCGGTCACGCGACCGCCCTGATCTCCCGGCGCCCGCCGCCGGAGGCCCGCCCCACGTGGACCGTCCCCGACCTGCCGGCGCTGTACCCGGCGCTCCGGGAGTGGGTCCGCGCGGACGGGCGCACCGCACCGTCCCAGCCCCAGCCCCAGCCCGCCCGGGTCCCCGCCCGGGTCACGACCGAAGGATGACCATGTCGAAGCACGTCCTGCCCGGCGCCGCCCTGCTGGCCGTCGCCGCGCTCGCCCTGTCGGCCTGCTCCGGCGACGCCGAGGCCACGCCGTCGGCCGGCGAGACCGCCGCCGACCCCACGTCGCTCACCCTCGCGCTCGTCCCGTCGCAGGACCAGGACGGCCTCGTCGACACCGCGAAGCCGCTCACCGACTACCTCACCGAGGAGCTCGGCATCGAGGTCACCGGCGTCGTGTCGAAGGACTACCAGGCCGCCGTCGAGGCGATGGGCGCCGACCAGGCGCAGATCGGCTTCCTGCCGTCCCTCCAGCTCTGGCAGGCCTCGGACATGTACGACGCCAGCGTCGTGCTGCAGACCGAGCGCAACGGCAACATCTCGTACCCGGCCCAGTTCATGACGAACAACCCCGACAAGTACTGCGAGGACGAGCCCGTCGAGCGCGACGGCATGCTGTTCTGCAACGGCGCCGACGCGCTGCAGGGCCCCGCCGGCCTGGACTCGATCGACAAGGTCGAGGGCGCGAAGGTCGCGCTGCTCGGCCCGGCCTCGCCCGCCGGCTACATCTACCCGGTCCTCGCGCTGCAGGAGGCCGGCCTCGACACCGACGCCGACATCGAGCAGCTGCCGGTCACGGCGAACGACGCCTCCGTGCTGGCGGTCTACAACGGCGACGCCGAGGTCGGCTTCTCGTTCTGGGACGCCCGCACCATCGTCGCGAAGGACACCCCGGACGTCGGCCAGAAGGTCGTCGTGTTCGCCCTGACCGAGGAGATCCCGAACGACGGCGTCGCGCTCGCGGCCTCGCTGTCGCCCGAGCTCCAGGACCGGATCACCACGGCGCTCGAGGACTTCTCGAACACCGACGAGGGCTCGCAGGTGCTCACCGACATCTACTCGATCTCCAAGCTCGCCCCCGCCGACCCGGCGTCGCTCGACGTCGTCGCCCGCGCGGCCGAGAAGCTCGGCCTGCAGTGAGCGTCGGCCTCCGGGCCGCGCAGGGCACCGCGACGTCCGACGACGTCGCGGTGCCCGCGCCGTGGCCCGTCCGGATGCGCGACGTCGTCGTGCGGTACCCGAACGGCGTGACCGCCCTCGACGGCGTCTCGCTCGACCTGGAGCCGGGGGAGATGGTGGCCGTCGTCGGCCTGTCCGGCTCCGGCAAGTCGTCCATGATCCGCACGCTGAACGGTCTGGTGCCCGTGACCTCCGGCACCGTCGAGGTCGGCGGCCACGACGTCACCGCGGCCCGCGGCCGGGCGCTGCGCGCGCTGCGCGGCGAGGTCGGGATGATCTTCCAGAGCTTCAACCTGGCCGGGCGCGCCACGGTGCTGCAGAACGTCCTGGTCGGCCGGGTCGCGCACGCGCCGACCTGGCGCACGCTGCTCGGCGCGCACACCGCGCAGGACCGGGCGGTCGCGTACGAGGCGCTGGACCGCGTCGGCATGCTCGACCGGGCCTGGCACCGGGCGTCGCACCTGTCCGGCGGCCAGCAGCAGCGCGTCGCCATCGCCCGCGCGCTGGCCCAGCAGCCGCGCGCCGTCCTCGCCGACGAGCCGGTCGCCAGCCTCGACCCGCCCACCGCGCACGGCGTCATGGCCGACCTGCGCCGGGTGAACCGCGAGCTCGGCATCACCGTCGTCGTGAACCTGCACCTGCTCGACCTGGCGCGGGAGTACGGCACGCGGCTCGTCGGGCTGCGCGCCGGGCGGGTCGTGTACGACGGCCCCGCGGCCGACGCCAGCGACCGGGTGTTCGAGGACATCTACGGCCGGTCGATCCGCCCCGACGACGTGCTGGGCTCGTGATGACACCCCACGACATCGCTCGCTGCGCTCCCGATCTCGCGGGGGCCCCGGGATGAGCGCCGCCGACGTCGCGGCGCCCGTCCGTCCGGGGCGCGCCGGCCGGCCCGCCCCGCTGCCCCCGGGGCGCCCCGCGGGCCGGTGGAAGGCCGCCGCCGGCTGGGCCGCCGTGCTCGCCGTCACCGCGCTGACGCTGGCCCCCGGGATCGGCGTCGAGGTCGACCTCGGCGCAATCGCCCGGAACTGGCGGAACGGCGCGGACAAGATCGTCGCGCTGCTCCAGCCGGACTGGTCGTTCTTCCCGCGCACCGTCGGGCCGCTGCT
This sequence comes from Cellulomonas sp., assembly GCF_035634735.1. Taxonomy (GTDB): domain Bacteria; phylum Actinomycetota; class Actinomycetes; order Actinomycetales; family Cellulomonadaceae; genus Cellulomonas. Next base: position 4,568 of record NZ_DASQCJ010000095.1, on the reverse strand, counting down.
GGAGACGCTGCAGATGGCGGTCGTCGCCACGGCCGTCGCCGGCATCGTCTCGCTGCCGCTGAGCCTGTGGGCCGCGCGCACCACCAACCCGCACCGGCTCCTGCGCGGCGCCGTCCGCGGCGTGCTCAACGTCGTGCGGGCCGTGCCCGACCTGCTCTACGCGGCCGTGCTCGTCGCGATGGTCGGCGTCGGCGCCCTCCCCGGCATCCTCGCGCTCGTGCTGTTCGACGTCGGCATCGTCGTCAAGCTCGTCTCCGAGCAGCTCGAGGCCGCCGACACCGGCGCGCTCGAGGCGGCCCGCGCGGCGGGCGGCACCCAGCTGCAGGTGAACCGCTCCGTCGCCGTGCCGGACATGCTGCCCGGCTTCTGGAACCAGCTGCTCTACGTCCTCGAGCTCAACGTCCGGGCGTCGTCCGTGCTCGGCCTGGTCGGCGCGGGCGGCATGGGCCTGCTCATCGACGCCGTGCGGTCGTTCTACCGGTACGACCAGCTCTCGCTCATCATCCTGGAGATCCTCGTCGTGGTGCTCGTCCTCGAGGCCGTCAGCAGCGCCGCCCGCCGGAGGCTGCTGTGACCGCCCCGTCCGCCCCCGCCCCCGCGCCCGCTCCCGCTCCCGCTCCCGGGCGCGGCGCCGCCCGCCGCGCCCGGGGCGCCCTGACCGGCGCCGTCGCCCCGCCGCCCCGCCCGTCCCGGCTCGCGCCGCGCGCGCTGTCCGCGGCCGTCGTCGTGGTCGTCGTCGCCGCGTTCTGGTCCGTCGACATCTCCTGGGGCCGGCTCGCCGACCTGCCGTCCGAGGTCGTCCGGTACCTGTGGCTCATGTTCAGCGCCCCCGACTGGTCCGCGCTGCCCGAGGCCCTGCGGCAGACCTGGCGGTCCGTCGCGATGGCCTGGCTCGGCACGGTGCTCGGCATCCTCGTCGCGACGCCGCTCAGCCTGCTCGCCGCCCGCGGCCACGGCCCGGCACCCGTCCGCGGGGCGCTGCGGCTGGTGTTCGCGGTGATCCGGGCCGTGCCGGAGATCATCATCGCCATCGTCATCCTGTCGGTCACCGGCCTCACCCCGCTCACGGGTGCCCTGGCGCTCGCGGTGAACGGTGTCGGCACCCTCGGCAAGTGGGGCTACGAGGCGATCGAGGGCATCGGCCGCGGCCCCGTCGAGGCGGTCCGCGCCGCCGGCGGCTCCGGCGCCCACGTCCTGCGCTGGGGCGTCTGGCCCGAGGTGCTGCCCGCGTTCGGGTCGTTCTGGCTGTACCGGTTCGAGATCAACGTCCGGTCCTCCGCCGTGCTCGGCCTGATCGGCGTGGGCGGCATCGGTGACATGCTCACCTCCTACACGCAGTACCGGCAGTGGTCGACGGTCGGCGTGCTGCTCATCGTGGTCGTGGTGGTCACCGTCGCGATCGACGCCGCGTCCGGGGCCCTGCGCCGCCGGATCATGGAGGGAGCCCGTGCCCGTGCCGTCCAGCCCTGACGTCGTCGCGCACCCCACCGTGCGGATCGCGACCGCGCTGCCCACCGTCCTCGCGAGCGAGCGCCGGGTGCTCGAGGAGGTGCTGCACCAGCCCGAGCGGGTCGTGGAGAGCACCGCCCAGGAGGTCGCCGACCGGGTCGGCGTCGGGCGGTCGACCGTCGTCCGCGCCTGCCAGGCGATCGGCTACAAGGGCTACCCCCAGCTGCGGGTGGCGCTCGCGGCCGAGCTCGCGCACCGGGACGAGGAGGTCGACTACGGGTCGAGCGCCCTCGGCCGGCTGCGGGCGGACATCGCGGCGCTCGCCGCGGCCCTGCCGCAGGTGACGGCGGTCCTCGACGAGGACACCGTCGAGCGGGCCGTCGGCGTGCTGACCGGGTCCCGGCGGCTGCTGGTCCTCGCCAACGGGTTGTCCGCGCCGCTCGCCACCGACATGGCCATGCGGCTCACCGCCGTCGGGCGCCCGGCGGACTTCGTCGCCGACTCCATCGGGCAGCAGATCGCCGCCCGCGGGCTCGCGGCCGGCGACGGCTGCGTGGTGCTCAGCGGGTCGGGGGCGAGCGAGGCGACGCTCAAGGTCGCGAGGGCGGCGCGGCAGGGGGGCGCCGCCGTCGTCGCCGTGACGTCGTTCCGCGGGTCGCCGCTGGGGGAGCTGGCGGACGTGGAGCTCGTGGTCGCGCCCGCCGCCACGACGTTCCAGCACGAGCTCGAGCGGACCTCGCGGATCGCGCTGGCGGTGCTGGTGGAGTCGCTGGTGGGGGTGGTGGCGGCCCGGTCGGGGGCGGTCGCGCAGACGACGCACGACCGGGTGCTCGACATCCTGAGCGACAACCTGGCGGACTGAGCCGGGCGCGGCCGGGTGGGGTCGTGGCCGCGCACGGCGTGGGGCGGCGCACGGCGCGGCGTGGGGCGGCGCGTGGCACCGCGTGGGGCGGCGCGGGGCGCGGCGTGGGGCGGCGCGTGGCACGGCGCGGGGCGGCGCGGGGCGCGGCGCGGCGCGGCGTGGGGCGGGGCGCACGGCGCCGCTCGGCCCGCCGGCCGGGTGTCAGCCCAGGACCTCGACCTCGACCTCCCACGCCAGGTCGTCGAGGATCTCCGCCGCGTGCGTGTTCGCGGCGCGGACGGCCGTCTCCAGGTCCGGCGCCTCGCCGCGCAGGTCGAACGTCACCCGCCCCCCGCCGAACCCGGGAGGCGCGTCGTCGCGCAGCGCGCCGAGGGCATCCGCCATGCCGGCGCGGGTCTCGTCGTCGGGCACGTCGGGGACGGTGAGGTGGGCGACGTAGTCGGGCATGGGGCCATGGTGCCGCAGGCCACCGACACGCACGACGCCGCCCTCGCCCGGCTCAGAACGGCGGCGGCTCGTCGTGGGGGTCGGCGGTGGCGTCGTGGTTCTGCCCGGTGCCGGGCCGCGTGAGGTACCGGTGCCCGGTCGGGGTGAGCCACTCGAACAGCCCGGGCTCGATCTGCCGCAGCCGGAAGCCGCCGTCGGTCTTCAGCCGGTGGTGCCGGTGGCACAACGGCCCGAGGTTGTCCGCGTCGGTGCGGCCCAGGGGCGCGTCGGGGTCGGCTCCGGGCTGGGGGTGGAACTCCTCGGTGTGGTCGAGCTCGCAGCCGCAGGCCGGGCGGACGCAGCCGGGTGCGACGCAGGTCCCGTCGCGGGTGCGGACGAACTCGTCGAGGGCGGCGGGGGGTCGGTAGCGCTCGCGGCCGACGTCCAGCAGCCGGTGGGTGACCGGGTCGGTGACCAGCCGCCGCCAGACCCCGCCGACGGCGAGGGCTCGGGCTCGCACGGCGTCGATGGGGCCGTGGCCCTCGAGGTCCGCGGGCTGGTCGTCGAGGCCGATCAGGGTGGAGGCGTTGATGGTGATGCGGACCTCGGCGCCGGGCCGCCCGGAGCAGCGCGTGCAGGTCCGGTGCCCGGTCGTCGGCGCCGCGCCGGCCGCGGTTGCCCGGGTGCCGGGCGCTGTTGCCCGGGTGCCCGTCGTGGCTGACGCGGTGCCGGTCGTGGTGGACGGGGTGCCGGGCGCGGTCGACGAGGTGCCGGTCGAGAGCGGGGCCGGCGCGGTGGCGTGGGCGGGCGCGGGCGGGGGTGCGGTGGTGGGCGCGGTCGGCGCGGTGTCGGCCGAGGGCGGGTCCGGCGCGGTGGCGTAGGCGGGCGGGGGTGCGGTCGCGGGGAGCGGCGTGGGTGCGGCTCCGGGCGCGGGTTCCAGCGTGGTGGCGTCCAGCGGGACGAGCGTGCCGGTCGGGACCGGCTCGACAGGCGGCCGGGGCACCAGCCGGAACGTGCTGACGCTCAGGTCCTCCGCCGAGCGGCGCGGATTCGGCAGCGCCGGCGCGGGCGGGTCGAGCCGGACCTCGAACGCCGGCCCGTCCGAGGCCGGCACGTCCCCGACCACCAGGTCCCGCAGGCCGTCGGCGCGCAGCTGATCCAGGGTCCGGCCGTCCCCGACCGCCTTCGCCGCGCGCGCCGCGTGATCCAGGACCCCGTCGACTCGCGTCGCGTCCTCCGCCGCGAGCACCAGCCACATCGACGCCATCCCGTCCGCCTGCGCCCGCGGGTGCGTCACCCGGCGGGTGCATCGGGCCCGCTCGTGCCGGTCCGCGGCGCCGTCGGGGTCGGCCAGCCGGATCTCGCGCTGCACCCGCTGGCGCAGCTCGGCCACCGAGCACTGGCCGGCGTCCGGCAGCACGGCGTCCTCCACCGCGTGCGCCACCTGGAACGACTGGTCGGTCAACGCCGCGGCCAGCACCTCCGCCTTGGCGGCGTCGACATGACCCGCCTCCAGCGCCTCCTGGGTCGCGCCGAGCAGCCCGTCCAGCACGACCGCACGGCGCACCACCCGGTTCGCGGTCATCCGCGCCCAGCCCAGCCGCATCGCCAGCTCGTCGCCCGCCACGCTCGTCTGCGTCGGCGGGGCGCCGGCCAGCGGCGACCAGTCCGGGCGCATCTCCTCCCGGCTGGCGAGCTCGGCGACCGCGGCCAGCTTGCGGGCGTGCAGGTGCGACTCCATCCGGTCGATCGCCGCGACCACCTCCACCAGCACCGTCGGGGACACCACCCGCTGGTCCAGCCCCCGCAACCACGCGTCCAGCACCGGGCC
>NZ_DASQCJ010000094.1:0-33395 GCF_035634735.1 Cellulomonas sp. | reverse complement strand
CACGAGGTCGACGAGGCGGAGTTCGCCGCGCTCGCCCGCTTCGTCCTGGACCAGATGCACGTGCACCCGCAGACCGACCTGTCGATCTTGTTCGTCGACACCGAGGTCATGACGGACCTGCACGTGAAGTGGATGGACGAGCCCGGCCCCACGGACGTCCTGTCGTTCCCGATGGACGAGCTGCGCCCCGGTCGCGCCGACGAGCCGACCCCCGCCGGGCTGCTCGGCGACGTCGTGCTGTGCCCCGAGGTCGCCGTCGAGCAGGCGCGGACCGCCGGGCACTCGACGGTCGAGGAGCTGCTGCTGCTGACCACGCACGGGATCCTGCACCTGCTGGGCTACGACCACGCGGAGCCGGAGGAGGAGAAGGAGATGTTCGGCCTGCAGCGCCAGCTGCTGCTGACCTTCCTCGCAGGACGATGACCGCCGGCGTCCCTCTCGGGCTGCTCGCGGCCCTGACGGTCCTGGCCCTGCTCGTCGCGGCGGTGCTGTCCGCGGGCGAGGCCGCCGTGCTGCGGCTGTCCCGCGGCGTCGTGGCCGACCTGCTCGCGTCGCGGCACCCCGCGGCCGAGCGCGTCCGCCGGCTCACCGAGGACCGCGCCGCCGTCGCGGGGTCGGCCGGCGTCGTCCGGCTGCTCTGCGAGATGGTCGCGGCGGTCTGCCTCACGCTGGCGATCGCCGCCTCGTCGCTGCCCTGGGCGGCCGAGCTGGTCGTCGCGGTCGCCGCGTGCGCCTTCCTCACCGTCGTGCTCGCCCGGCTCAGCCCGCGGTCGCTCGGCCACCGGTACCCGCGCCAGGTGCTCACCACCACGTCCCGGCTGCTGCTCGCGGTGCGCGCGGTCGCCGGCCCGCTGGTCCGGGTGGCCCCGGCGGCGGGCACGGACCTGGACGAGGACGAGCTGCGCGAGATGGTCGAGCGCGTGGGGGAGTCGCCGTCGATCGACCTGGACGAGCGCGCGATGGTGCGCTCCGTGCTCGGGCTCGGCGACACCCTCACCCGCGAGGTCATGGTGCCGCGCACCGACATGATCACGACCCACGAGGCGACGCCGCTGCGCAAGGTGCTGTCGCTGCTGCTCCGCTCCGGGTACTCGCGGGTGCCGGTGGTCGGCGAGGGCGTCGACGACCTGCGCGGCGTGCTCTACCTCAAGGACCTGGTGCGCCGGATGCAGGACGACCCGGAGGGAGCCGAGGCGTCGGCCGGCTCGCTGGTCCGGCCCGCGGTGTTCGTGCCGGAGTCCAAGCCGGTCGACGAGCTGCTCCGCGAGCTGCAGGCCGGCGCCAGCCACATCGCGATGGTCGTGGACGAGTACGGCGGCATCGCCGGCCTGGTGACCATCGAGGACGCCCTCGAGGAGATCGTCGGCGAGCTCACCGACGAGCACGACCCGCACGCCCCGCAGGTCGAGGACCTCGGCGGCGGCACGTACCTCGTGCCCGCGCGGCTCGCCAAGGACGAGCTGGGCGAGCTGTTCGGCCTGGACGTCGAGGACGACGACGTCGACACCGCGGGCGGCCTGCTCGCGAAGGCGCTCGGCAAGGTCCCGATCCCGGGCTCGGCCGGCGAGATCCACGGTCTGCGCCTCGTCGCGCAGGGCACGGAGGGCCGGCGCAAGCGCGTCGCCCGGGTGCTCGTCTCCCGCGCCCCGGAGCCCGACGACGACGCGGAGGCCGGCGACGCGCGCGAGGCCGCCGACCGCACCCCCACGACCACCCCCACCACCGACGGACCCCTGACATGACGGAGACCCCCGTGCCCCACCGCTCCGGCTTCGCCTGCCTCGTCGGCCGGCCCAACGCCGGCAAGTCGACGCTCACCAACGCGCTGGTCGGCCAGAAGGTCGCGATCACCTCCGGGCGGCCGCAGACCACCCGGCACACGGTCCGCGGCATCGTGCACCGCCCCGACGCCCAGCTCGTGCTGGTCGACACCCCCGGGCTGCACCGGCCGCGCACCCTGCTCGGCGAGCGGCTGAACGACCTGGTGCGCGACACGCTGAGCGAGGTCGACGTCGTCGGCTTCTGCCTGCCCTCGGACCAGAAGGTCGGCCCGGGCGACCGGTTCATCGCCGAGCAGCTCGCCCAGCTCGGCCGCCGCACCCCGGTCGTGGCGATCGCCACCAAGGCGGACCTGGTCGGCAAGCAGCGGCTCGCGGAGCACCTGCTGGCCGTCTCGGAGCTCGGCGAGTGGGCGGACATCGTGCCGGTCTCCGCGGAGTCGGGCTACCAGGTCGACGTCGTGGAGCAGGTGCTCGTCCAGCACCTGCCCGAGGGCCCGGCGCTGTACCCGGAGGGCGAGCTCACCGACGAGCCGGAGGCCGTGATGGTCGCCGAGCTGGTCCGCGAGGCGGCGCTCGAGGGCGTCCGCGACGAGCTGCCGCACTCGCTGGCGGTCGTGGTCGACGAGATCGTGCCCCGGGAGACCGGCGAGGGCGAGACCCCGATGCTCGACGTCCGGGTGCACCTGTTCGTCGAGCGGGACAGCCAGAAGGCGATCGTGATCGGCCGCGGCGGCTCCCGGCTGCGCGAGGTCGGCACCACCGCGCGCCGCGGGATCGAGGCCCTGCTCGGTTCCCGGGTGTACCTGGATCTGCACGTCAAGGTCGCGAAGGACTGGCAGCGGGACCCCAAGCAGCTCGGGCGGCTGGGCTTCTGAGCACCTCGGCCACGCAGCGGGAGCAGGGGGTCCCCCCGCCCGCGCCCCACCACGGGGATAATCGCGACGTGCGCTACCGGACCGCCGCGGGGACCGTCGTGGGCGCGGTGGTCCTCGCCGTGCTCGGGGCGCTCATGGGCCCGCAGTGGGCCCCGGTGCCGCTGACGGACCCGCTGACCGTCCAGACGCAGTCGACGGCGATCACGGACGCGCCCGCGCTCGGCACCTACCCCGTGCGGTCGTCGGTGCTCACCGTGCAGCTCGACGGGGCGGACGTCGAGGCCCGGCTGCTCATGCCGGTCGGGGTGGACGGCGACGTGCCGGCCGTGGTGTTCGTGCACGGCGCCGGCACCGGCAAGTTCGAGGACGCGTTCGTCGACCAGGCCCGGTCGCTCGCCGAGGCGGGCGTGGCCACGCTGGTGCCGAACAAGCGGCTCGACACCTACACGCTGCGGCACCGCGACTACGTGGCGATGGCCGACGACTACCTGCGCTCGTGGGACCTGCTGCGCGGCCTGCCGGGCGTCGACCCGGACCGGGTCGGCGTCTACGCCGAGAGCGAGGGCGCCTGGATCGCGCCGGTGATGGCCGCGGACCAGCCGGACATCGGGTTCGTCGTGCTCGCGTCGGCGCCCGTCGTACCGCCGCGGCAGCAGGCCGCGTTCGCGGTCGACTCGTACCTGCGGAACACCGGCGTCCCCCAGCAGGTGTTCCGGGCCATCCCGCGGGCGGTCGGCATGTCGCTGCCCGGCGGCGGCCTCGACTACGCGGACTTCGACGTCGCGCCGTACCAGCGCCGGATGACCCAGCCCGTCCTGGTGGTCTACGGCACCGCCGACGCCTCGATGCCGGTGGTCCAGGGCGCCGAGCAGATCATCCGGGACCTGGCGATCGCCGGGAACACCGACTGCACCGTGCGGTACTACCGCGGCGCGGACCACGGCATCCGGGTGGACGAGGTGGTCGCGCCGGCGTTCCTGCACGACCTGGCCGGCTGGGTGCAGGGGCTCCCGGACACGGCGTCCGCCTCCCCGCGCATCGCGGGCCAGCAGCCCGAGCAGCTGTACTGGGCCGGCCCGGTGCCGCAGCCCCGGTGGCTGGGCGACGGCGACGTGCTGCTGTTCCTGGTCGCCGGCGCGGTGGGCGTGCTGGTGCTGCTGCCGGTCGGCCGGCTGGCGGTCGTCGGGGTCCGGCGGGTGCGCGGGCGCGAGGCCGGCCCGGGCCGGGACCGGACGCTCACCCGACGGCTCGCGCTGCTGTCGGCGGCCTCGGTCGCGACGGTCGTGGCCCTGGTCTGGTACCTGGTCGCAGTCGCGCGGCTCGCTGTCGGCTACGAGCGCAACGGCTGGATCGTGCAGGGCGGCTGGGTCGCGGTGCGCGTGCTCGGCCTGGTCGCGGTCTACGCGGCGGCGGCGGTCGTGGTGCGGCTGCGGCGGCTGCGCCGGGCCGGCGAGCCGATGGCGCACGGCGTCCTCGGGCACGTCGTGCTGTGGGGCACCTGCGCGGCCAGCGCGGCCCTGCTGGTGGTCCTGGCGTACTGGGGCGTGTACCAGCTCGGCATCTGAGGTTGTGGACGATGCGGTGCGTGACGCCGCGACCAGGCACCATGGTGCCTGCCAGGGCGACGACGGGAGAGCACGGGTGCGGACGACGTGGGGTTCGGCGACGGACCGGGGGCGGGTGCGCGCGCTCAACGAGGACGCACTGCTGGCGCACCCCCCGGTGTTCCTGGTCGCCGACGGCATGGGCGGGCACGAGGCGGGCGACGTGGCGAGCCGGCTCGCGGTCGAGGAGTTCGGCGCGCTCGCCGGCCGGACCGCCGTCGACCCGTCCGACCTGCACGCCTGCTTCCGTAGCGCCGCGCGCCGGATCCGCGGCGCGTTCGAGCGCCGCGAGGGCGGCACGACCGTCGCCGGCGTGGCCCTCGGCGAGCACGACGGCGCCGCGCACTGGCTGGTGTTCAACGTCGGCGACTCGCGGGTCTACCGCTGGGCCGACGGCGAGCTCGCGCAGCTGACCGTCGACCACTCGGTGGTGCAGGAGCTCGTCGACTCCGGCGCGCTGAGCCGGGACGCCGCCGAGCAGCACCCGGAGCGGCACGTGCTGACCCGGGCGCTCGGCACCGGCGCGGACCCGGAGCCCGACTACTGGACGCTGCCCGCGCGCCCCGGCGACCGGCTGCTCGTGTGCTCCGACGGCGTGACCGGCGAGCTCGCGCCCGCCGACCTGGCCGACGTGCTCGACCGCGTGCCGGGCGCCGCGGCGGCCGCCGCGGAGCTCGTGCGCCGCGCGGTCGAGGCGGGCGGCCGGGACAACGCCACGGCCGTCGTCGTGGACGCCCTGGGTGACGAGCCGGACGGGACGGATTCACCCGGATGGCTCGCGTTCGGCACCGGTCCTGCCGATAGGACATGGGACGAGACGGTCGACGGGGCCACCATCCCGCGACCGCGAAGCCACCAGGAGGACCGTCGGTGATCGTGCCCGAGTACACCCCCGGCGAGTGGTACGCCGTCGTCGCGGGAGGCGTCGTGCTGCTGCTCGCCCCGTCGACCCCGCCCGAGGTCGTGCGCGACGTCTGGGCCACCGCGCCGGAGCGCGGCGGCGGCCTCGGCGCGCAGCTCGACGCGCTCGTGCGCCACGGGCTCGGCGGCCTGCACCCGTTCGCGGCCGTCGACCTGACCGGCGGCAAGGTGCACACCGCGCTGCGCGGCGACGTGGAGGTCGAGGTCGTGCGCGGCACCCGCGCCGAGGTGCTGTCCGCGCCCGAGGTCGTGTCCTGGTCCGAGCGCTCCGTCGGCTCGGCCGAGGAGGTCACCGTCCGGGTGTCCGGCGCGGGGCGCGGCCCCGCCCTGCCCGTCGTGAGCGGCGTCGTGCGCGCCTCCCGCGTGCGCGTGCGGCTGACCGGGGCCGAGCCGGCCCGCGAGGTCGAGGCCGCGCCGTCCGAGCCCGTCGTGCTGCCCGCGGCGCCGACGCCGGTCGCCGTGGCGCCCGCGCGCGCGGCGGCGGTCGAGGCCGCCGAGGCCGCACCCGCGCCGGCCGAGGCCGTCGCCGCCCCGGCCCCCGCGGCCGAGCCGGTCGCCGCCGCGTCCGCGGACGTGCCCGCGGGCACCGAGCTCGTCGAGGGCGCCCCGGTGCCGGGCGAGGTCGTCGAGGGGGAGCTCGTCGAGGCCGAGGTGGTCGAGGCCGAGGTGGTCGAGGAGGAGGCGCCCGCGGAGGACGCCCCGGCCGAGGACGCGCCCGCCGAGGACGCGCCCGCCGTGGACGCGCCCGCCGTGGACGCGCCCGCCGAGGTCGAGGAGCGCGACGCCGCCGCCGAGGCGCCCGCCGCCCCGGCACCGGCCCCGGCCCCCGCGCCGGCCGCCGCGGCCCCCGTGCTGCCCACGCCGGCCCAGCCCTACGTGCCGCCGGCCCCGCCCGCGGCCCCGGCCCTGCCCGGCCCGGCGTCCGCCGACGACCACGACGGCCTGACGATCCTCAGCGGCGAGCTCGCCTCGATCCGCCAGCACCTGCCGTCCTGGGCCGTGTCCCAGACCGGCGACTGGCCGTCCGGCCCCGTCGTGCCCACCCCGGCGCCGGCGCCGGGGGTCTCGGGCGCGCTGCCCGTCACCGCCGCGCCCACGGCCCAGCTGCCCGTGCCCCGCCTGGCGCTGTCCACCGGCGCGCTCGTGCCGGTCGACGCCGTCGTCCTGATCGGCCGCGCGCCGCAGGCCGACCGCGCGCCCGACGGCTCGGACGCCCGCCTGGTGACCGTGCCGAGCCCGGAGCAGGACATCTCGCGCACCCACGCCGAGGTCCGCCTCGAGGCCGGCCGCGTGCTGGTCACGGACCTCTACTCCACCAACGGCATCACCGTCGCGACCGGCACCCTGCCGCCGCGGCGCGTCACCGCGGGCGAGCCCGTCGCGGTCGGGGAGGGGGACGTCGTCGACCTGGGCGACGGCGTGACGTTCACCGTGGAGCCGGGTGCGTGAACCGACGGCGTGAGGCCTCGCAGCCGCCGCACCTGCCCGGCTACGCGGTGCAGCGGCTGCTGGGCTCGGGGGGCTCGGCCGACGTCTTCCTGTACGAGCAGGACCTGCCGCGGCGACCGGTCGCGGTCAAGGTGCTGCTCGGCAGCGTGGACGCGGACGCACGGGAGGCGTTCGAGCGCGAGGCGGACCTGACCGCCCGGCTCTCGCACCACCCGTCGATCGTGACGGTGTACCAGGCGGGCGTGGCCGGCGACGGCCGGCCGTACCTGGTGATGGAGTACTGCGCGCGGCCCGGCCTCGGGCAGCGGTACCGCAGCGAGCGGTTCGAGGTCGCCGAGGTGCTCGAGCTCGGCGTCCGGCTGGCCTCCGCGGTCGAGACGGCGCACCGCGCCGGGATCCTGCACCGGGACATCAAGCCCGGCAACGTGCTGACCAACGACTTCGGCCGGCCGGTGCTCACCGACTTCGGCATCGCGTCCACCGTCGACGCGGGCGGCCCGGCCGTCGGCATGTCGATCCCGTGGGCCGCGCCCGAGCTGCTGGCCGCCGACCCGCACGGCGACGCGCGGTCCGACGTCTACTCGCTGGCCGCGACGCTGTTCTCCGCGCTCGCCGGGCGCTCCCCGTTCGAGCGCCCGGGCGGCCCGAACGAGGCGGCGGACCTGGTCGGCCGCATCGAGCGCGGCGCCCCGGTGCCGTTCGCCCGCGACGACGTCCCCGACCGGCTGCGCACCGTGCTGGCGCGCGCGATGGCCCGGGAGCCGCAGCAGCGGCACGCCCGCGCGCTCGACCTGGCCCAGGACCTCCGCGCGGTGCAGGCCGACCTCGGCCTGCCGGTCACCGCGCCCGACGTCGACGACCACGCCGGCCCGGCCGGCGCCCCCGCCGCCGGCGCCGCGGCCCCCGCCGACGCCACGCGCGTGCGGCCGGTCGTCGAGGTCGCGCCGCACGCCGCACCCTCGGCCGCGGCCCCCGGCGCCCCGGCCGCACCCGCCCGCCCGGCCGCCCCCGTCGGCCCGCCGCTCGACCTGGGATCGGGCCCGGAGGCCACCCGGCTGCGGCCCGTCGTCGCGGTGCACCCCGGCGCCGCGCCCGCGGCCGTCCCCGCCCCCGCCGGGGCGCCCGGCGACGCGTCCGGTCCCGAGCTCGTGGCCGCCCCCGTGCACGAGGTGCACCCCGGCTCTGCCGGCCGGTCCCGCACCGGCCGCGTCCTCGCCGCCGTCGGCTCGGTGCTCGCCATCGCGGCCGCCGTGGTCGCCGTCGTGCTGCTCGCGAACCGCCCCGAGACGGACCCGGGCCCCGCCGCGGGCACCGAGTTCCCCGGCCCCGCGAGCACCCTCGGCCAGACGGTGCCGGCGCCGACCAACCTGTTCGGCGCGCGGCAGGCCGACGGCACCGTCGTGTTCACCTGGACCAACCCCGACCCGCAGGACGGCGACACCTACCTGTGGGGGGTGCGCGCCGCCACGGGCGAGCCCCAGCTCGAGATCGCCGAGGAGCCCACCGTGACCGTGACCCCGCCGGCCGAGGGCGGCGAGGTGTGCATCGAGGTCTCCGTCGTGCGCGCGGACCGCCGCGCGTCGACGGTGCCGGCGGAGGGCTGCGCCGCGTGAAGCTCCCCTGGAACCGCAAGAAGGTCGCGTCCACCGCGGCCGTCGTCACCGTGCCCGCGGTGCTCGCGACGCTCGCCCTGGTGAACCCCGGGTTCCCGCTGGCCCAGGTCGACCTCAACGACGGCGCGGTGTGGCTGACGTCCACCAGCACTCTGCAGGTCGGCCGGTACAACGCCCAGGTCGAGGAGCTGAACGCCGGGCTGGTCGCGTCCAGCACCGAGTTCGACGTGCTGCAGGACGCGGGCGACGTGCTGATCGTCGAGGCCGGCACCCTGACGGTCGTCGACCCGGCGGGCGTGACCGCCGCCGCGCAGGTCGCGGTGCCCGCGGGCGCGCAGGTGTCGATGGCCGGCGGCACCGTCGCGGTGATGGACACCGACGGCCAGGCCTGGGTCCGGACGTTCGCCGACCTGCCGATGCTCCAAGTGACCGCCGACGAGCCGGACGCCGACGTCGGCGCCGGCGGCGTCGTCACCGCCTCGGTGACCGGCGACGCGTTCGCCGTGGCGGGCACGACCGGCGAGGTCACCCGGCTCACGCCGACCGCGGGCGGCGCGGCCGCCGCCGAGCAGGCCCCCGCGCTGGACGGCCCGGTCGAGAGCGTGACCGCCGTCGGCGACGTGCCGGTGGGCCTGGACGGCGACACCGTCCGCACCCCGGGCGGCTCGACCGCCCTGGGCATCGCGCAGCCCGTCCTGCAGCAGCCCGGCCCCGCCGCGAGCACCGCGCTGGTCGCGGGCAGCACCGGCCTGGTCGAGGTCGCGGTCTCCTCGGGCGACGTCGCCGCGGAGCACGAGGCCGGCGGCGCGGGCACCCCCGCCGCGCCGGTCCGCGTCGGCTCGTGCGCGCACGGCGCCTGGCCCACCGCCACGCAGAACTACCTGGAGCTGTGCGCGGACGCCGAGCCGCGGCTGCTGGCCCTGGACGGCGTCACCGCCACCGACCACCTGGTGTTCCGGGTGAACCGGCAGGTCGTCGCGCTGAACGAGACCGTCGACGGCCGGCTGTGGCTGCCGCTCGAGGACACCGAGCTCCGCGAGCCCGACTGGTCCGACGTCGTGCCGGAGGAGAAGCCGGAGGACGAGACCGACCGGGCCGAGGGCGACCGGACCACGCAGGAGCTCGTGCCCGAGTGCTCGCCCACCAGCGCGGCCCCGACCGCCGTCGACGACCAGTTCGGCGTGCGCGCCGGGCGGACCACGATCCTGCCGGTCATCGACAACGACACCTCCTCGGACTGCGGCATCCTCGTGCTCAGCGAGGTCGACCCGCTGCCCGCCGAGTTCGGCGCGCTGCAGCAGGTCTACGGCGGGCGCGCCCTGCAGGTCGCGGTGCCGGCCGACGCCACGGGCTCGGTCACGTTCGCGTACTCGATCAGCGACGGCCGCGGCACCACCGCCCCGTCGACCGCGCAGGTCACGCTGACGGTCCGGGACCCCGCGCTCGACGAGCCGCCGGTGCAGGACCGCACCGGCGAGATCCGCGTCGAGCAGGGCGCGACCGCGTCCTACCCCGTGCTCGCCGACTTCACCGACCCCGACGGCGACCCGCTCACCCTGGTGGGCGCGACCGCGGAGAAGGGCACCGCGCGGTTCCGCCAGGACGGCACGCTCAGCTACGTCGCGGACGGCGGCGAGCTCGGCCGGGACGTCGTGCACGTCGTCGTGTCGGACGGCACCTCCACCACCGAGGGCACCGTCGACGTCGACGTGCGCGCGATCGGCTCGCTGGACCTGCAGATCGACCCGGTGCACGCGGTCACCTACGTCGACCAGGACGTCGTGCTGCGCCCGCTGGACGCGGTGCGGACCTTCGGCGCGGAGCAGCCGCGGCTGGCCGGCGTCGAGGACGTGCAGGGCACCACGATCACGCCCGACCTCGACGGCGGGACGTTCACGTTCCGCGCCGCCCAGGCCGGCACGTTCTACGTCAGCTTCACGGTCACGGCCCCGCCCCAGCAGGCCACGGGCGTCGCGCGCATCGACGTGCGGGAGCGGCCCGAGCAGGCCGAGCCGCCGATCGCCGTCGCCGACGACGCCTGGCTGCCCTCCGGCGGCGAGACCACCGTCGACCCGCTGGCCAACGACACGGACCCCGCGGGCGGCGTCCTGGTGCTGCAGAGCGTGTCCGCGCCCGACGGCCTGCGGGTCGCCGTGCGGCAGCGGACCCTGGTGACGATCTCGGCGGTCGGCGCGCTGACCGAGCCGGTCACGCTGCAGTACGTGGTGTCCAACGGCACGGCCAGCGCGACCGGGCAGATCCTCGTCCGCCCCGTCCCGGCCTCCGCGACCCCGCAGCCACCCGTGGTCCCGAACGTGACCGCCGATGTCCGGACCGGGGGCGTCGTCACGATCCCGGTCCTGGAGGACGCGTCCGACCCCGACGGCGACGCGATCTCCCTGAAGCCCGACCTGGCGGAGCCGCTCGGCGACGGCGAGGGCCTGCTGTTCGTCTCCGGGGACAACCTCCGGTACCAGGCGCCGTCGTCGCCGATGACCGTGCACGCCACGTTCGTCGTCCAGGACGCGACCGGCATGGAGACCGCCGCGACCGTCACCGTCCGGGTGCACGAGTCCGACGCCGAGACGAAGGCGCCGCCGAAGCCGCGCGCCCTCACCGCGCGGGTGTTCGCGGGGGAGACCGTGCGGATCCCCGTGCCGCTGGTCGGCATCGACGCGGACGGCGACGGCATCACGCTGCTCGGCGTCGCGTCCGCCGGCACCAAGGGCCGGGTCACCACCGTCGGCGCCGACTACCTGGAGTACGAGGCGCTGCCCGACGAGGCCGGCACCGACACCTTCACCTACGCCGTCGAGGACTGGACGGGCCAGCGCGCCGTCGCCACCGTGCGCGTCGGCATCGCCGCGCGTCCCGGCGACAGCAACCGCGTGGTCGCGCGGGACGACACCATCACCGTCCGGCCGGGGCAGACCGTCGAGGTCCGGGTCCTGGAGAACGACACGGACGTGCTCGGCGGCGAGCTGGCCGTCCGGGAGGACCTGGAGGTCGACGAGGGCGTCACCGCCTCGCTGTCCGGCAACCGGGTGGTCGTCCGGGGCGACGCCGCGGGCGTGTTCAACATCGGCTACACGGCCGTCAACGAGCGCGGAGCCGTCAACGGCGCCGTCCTGTCGGTCACCGTCGACCCGGACGCGCCGGTGCTCGCGCCGATCGCGCGGGACGTCGTCGTGCCCCCGGTCGACACCGTCGGGCGGACCAGCGTGGACGTCGACGTGCTCGGCGTCGCGCAGAACCCGAGCGGGCCGCTCGGCGACCTGCGGGTGTCGGTGCCGGGCAGCGCGGCGTCCGTGGCGAGCGTGCGCGCCGACGGCACCGTCACGGTCACGCTCGCCGAGACCGCGCAGACCATCCCGTACCTGCTGACCAACACGACCGCGGAGGACGTCAGCTCCTACGCGTTCATCTCCGTCCCCGCGCTCGGCTTCTTCCCGCCGACGGCCCGCCCGCGCGCCCCGGAGCTCCGGGTCGCCGGCGGCGAGACGCTGACCATCCCGCTCGGCGAGCAGGTCCAGGTCGCCCCGGGGCGGACCGCGCAGGTCGCCGACGCCACCGCGGTGACCGCCACCCGGTCCGACGGCTCGTCGCTCGTCGCCGACTCCACCACCGTGCAGTTCCGGCCCGCCGAGGGCTACGTCGGCCCGGCGTCGATCACCGTGCCGGTCACCGACCGCACCGGGGCGGGGGACACCTCCGCCCGGACCTCGGTCATCACGCTGCCGATCACGGTGTACACGCTCGACGACTACCCGCCGACGTTCGTGCCCTCCACCCTCGAGGTCGGTCCTGGCGAGGCGCCGACGACCGTCGACCTGCAGGCCTTCACGCAGGGCGTCGAGGGCGCGTCCGGCGCGGACACGTTCACGTACCGGCTGACCGGCGACGCCCCGGCCGGGTTCACCGTCTCGCTGCAGGGCAGCCGGCTCTCCGTCGCCTCCGACGTCGGGACGCCGAAGGGCACCCGCGGCACCCTGCCGATCGAGCTGGGCTACGGCCGCGCCGGGAAGATGGCCGTCCAGGTCGAGGTGCGGACCGTCGCGAGCACCCGCCGCGTCGCCGTGCTCCAGGACAAGGTCGTCAACGACGCCGTCCAGGGGCAGGAGCGCGTGGTCGACGTGCTGGCCGGCGCGTCCAACCCGTTCCCGGACCAGCCGCTGCGCGTCGTCGGCGTCACCGTCGAGACCCCGGGCGCCGGCACCGCGTCGGTGTCCGGCTCCGACGTCGTCGTCCGGCCCGCCGCCGAGCTGGTCGGGCAGATGGTCGTGCGCGTGCGCGTCCGGGACGCCACCGACGACAGCGCCCGCGAGGTCGCGTCGAGCATCACGCTGCGGGTGCGGGGCAAGCCCGCGACGCCGGACGCCCCGCGCGTCGGCGAGGTCCGCGACGGCACCGTGGTGCTGTCCTGGACCGCGCCCGACGGCCGCGGCGAGCCCATCAAGCAGTACCGGGTGACGGCGAGCGCGGGCGGCCCCACGACGACGTGCGCCAGCACCACCTGCACGATCACCGGGCTGACGAACAACGTCGAGTACACGTTCACGGTAGCGGCGGAGAACGCCGTGGGCTGGTCCGACCCGAGCCCGGCGTCGGCCGTGGCGCGGCCGGACACGGTGCCGGACACCCCCGCGGCCCCGACGCTCGCGTGGGGCGACCAGGAGGTCACCGCGACGTGGGCCGCGCCGAACTCGAACGGGTCGCCGGTCACGTCGTACACGCTCATGCTGTCGCCGGCGCCGCCGGGCGGGTCGGGATCGGTGACGACCAGCGGGACGTCGTACACGTTCCGCGGGCTGGCGAACGGGACGGCGTACACGGTGCAGGTCCGCGCGCACAACCGCGCGCCGGAGCCGAGCGCGTGGAGCGCGGCGTCCGCGCCGTCGACGCCGGCGGCCCCGCCGGAGGCGCCCGTCGTGTCCGCGGCTCCCGTCGCCTCCGACGAGGGCCGGCGGATCGACGTGTCGTGGGCGCCGCCGGCCAACAACGGCGCCGAGATCGACCGGTACCGCCTGGTGATCTCCGGCGGGCCCGGCGAGGGCGAGTTCCTGCTGTCCGCGTCCCAGACCACGTACGCCCTGGTGGGTGCGCGGAACGGCGCGACCTACACCTTCCGCGTGACCGCGCACAACAAGGCGGAGTGGGGGAAGACCGGGGAGACGAGCGCGGTCGCGTTCGGCGTGCCCGGGACGCCCTCGGCGCCGACCTTCGTCGACGCGTCGTCCGACGCCGAGCCCGGGCAGGGCTGGCTCCGCGTCGAGTGGCCCGAGGCCGACTGGAACGGCTCGCCGATCGTCCGGTACGACGTCACCTCGACCTCCGGGTCGGTCCAGGTCGACGGCCGCCGGGCGACGATCTGGGGCCTGCCCGGGGGCGCGCGGCCCGCGGTGCAGGTGCGCGCGTGCAACATGCGCGGCTGCGGCGCCTGGAGCACGACCTACCAGACGCCGGATCCCAGCCCGGTGCGGACCCGGCCCGCCGCGCCGACCAACCTGGCCTTCACCACCTCCGCGACCAGCGGGCAGGGGCGGCCGGACCAGGCACAGCTCTCCTGGGCCGTCCCGACCGACCAGGGCGGCCGCACGGTGGTGAACTACGAGTACCAGCTGTCGGGCGACCGGCTGAACACGGCCTCGGGCCAGACCGCCGCGACCAACGTCGTGCTGAACTCGCTCGGCTGGCGCGGGAACGCGCAGAGCGGCGTGACGCTGACCCTCCGGGTCCGCGCGCAGACCGAGGCCGGCTGGGGTCCGTGGAGCGAGTTCTCCCAGCGGGTCGACTGGTCCGACCCGCAGCCGGAGACGCCACCGGACCCCGGGACCGAACCCGGCGCCGGCGGTTCCTCGCCCTGACGCCCGGCCTGCCGATCGGGTGATGGGCCCCGCACGACACGACAGCACCACCGACAGCACCGACAGGAGACACCCCCCGATGACCCCCGAGCAGTCCGCCTGGTTCGCCGAGACGTTCGCCGGCCTCGTGGGCAACGTGTCCCGCGCGGTCCTGGGTGCCGACCGCCCGGTGCGGCTCGTGCTGACCGCGATGGTCGCCGAGGGCCACGTGCTCCTGGAGGACGCCCCGGGCACCGGCAAGACCTCGCTGGCCAAGGCCATCGCGGCGTCGGTGCAGGGCACCCACCAGCGCATCCAGTTCACCCCGGACCTGCTGCCCAGCGACGTCACCGGCGTGACGATCTGGGACCAGGGCGCGCGCACCTTCCAGTTCCACCCGGGCCCGGTGTTCACCTCGGTGCTGCTGGCGGACGAGATCAACCGCGCGTCGCCCAAGACGCAGTCCGCGCTGCTGGAGGTCATGGAGGAGGGGCACGTCACGGTCGACCGGGACACGCACCCGGTGGGCCGGCCGTTCGTCGTGATCGCGACCCAGAACCCCGTCGAGCAGGCGGGCACCTACCGGCTGCCCGAGGCGCAGCTCGACCGGTTCCTGGTGCGCACCTCCCTCGGCTACCCGGACCGCACCGCGACGGTGGAGATCCTGTCCGGCGCCCGGGACCGCACCCGCGAGCTGGACGCCGTGGTCACCACGGCCGGCGTGGTCGAGATGGCGGAGCTCGCGCAGACGGTGCACGTCGACGGCTCGGTGCTGGACTACGTGGCGCGCCTGATCGAGGGCACCCGCGAGGACCCGCAGACCACGCTCGGCGCCAGCGTCCGCGGCGGCCTGGCGCTGGTGCGCGCCGCGCGGGTGCAGGCGGCGGCGGCCGGCCGCCCGTACGTGATCCCGGACGACGTCAAGGACCTCGCGGTGCCCGTGCTGGCGCACCGCCTGGTGCTCGACCCCGAGGCCGACTTCCTCGGCGCGACGACCACGCAGGTCGTCGAGCGCGTGCTGTCCGCGACCCCGCCGCCGGTGGCGCGCGCGTGAGCAGGGTCGGCGCGGGGGTGCACCCGGGAGGCGCGGCGTGAGGCGCTCGCGCACCCGGCTGTCGGGCGTGGGCTGGGGCGCGGGGCTGCTGGGCGCGGCCGCCGCGGTCGCCGGCGTGCTGCTCGGCTGGGTCGAGCTGGCGGCGCTGGGCGCCGTCGGCGTCGTCGCGCTGCTGGTCGCGCTCGCGATGACCTGGGGCCGGCTGCCGCACGCGGTGCGGCTCGACCTCGCGGACCGGCGGGTGCGCGTGGGGGAGCGGGCGTTCGGCGGCGTGGTCGTGGCCGCCCCCGGCGGTCGCCGGACGCGCGCGGTGCGCCTGGAGCTGCAGGTCGGCGAGGGCCGGGCCGAGCTCGAGATCCCGTCGCTCGCGCCCGGGACCGAGCACGAGGAGCTGTTCGCGGTGCCCACCGACCGGCGCGCGGTCGTCACGGTGGGCCCGGTGCGCGCGGTGCGCGGCGACGCGCTCGGGCTCGCCACCCGGCACGCGGTGACCACGGGCTCGGAGGAGCTGTACGTGCACCCGCGCGTCGTCATGCTCACCGGCGCCGACGCCGGCCTGCTGCGCGACCTGGAGGGCGGCGCCACCCGCGACCTGTCCGACATGGACCTCGCCTTCCACGCCCTGCGCGACTACGTGGTCGGCGACGACCGCCGGTCGATCCACTGGCGCACCACCGCGCGCCGCGGGCAGCTCACGGTGAAGCAGTACGAGGACACCCGCCGCACCCAGACGGCCGTCGCGCTCGCCACCGACCCCCGGGACTACCGGCACGGCGAGGACGACGCGGAGCTGGAGCTCGCGGTCAGCGTGGTCGCCTCGCTCGGCGTGCACGTGCTGGCGGAGGAGCACCCGCTCGCGGTGCTCGCCGGCCCCGGACGGGTGCGCACCACCGCGCGCCGGCCGCTGCTCGACGACTGCTCCGGCATCACGTGCGGGCCGGACGGCACCGCCTCGCGGCTGCTCGGCCGCCGGGTCGCCCGCGAGGCGCCGGACGTGACGCTGGCGTTCCTGGTCACCGGCTCCGTGGTGCCCGCGGCGGACCTGCGCGCCGCCGCCCGGCACGTGCCCGAGGGCACCCGGACGCTCGTCGTGAGCTGCGTGCCCGGCGCCGAGGTCGAGGTGCGCACGCAGCGCACCCTGAGCCTCGTGCGGCTCGGTGCGCTCGACGACCTGCCCCGCGCCCTGCGTCTGGCGGCCGCGGCATGACGACGACGACCGAGACCCCCGTCGCGCCGGGCTCTGCCGCGCCCGGCGCCCCGGACGCGACGCCCGGCGTGCCGACGCCGCCCGGACCGCCGCCGTCCGGCCGCCCCCGCCCCGGCGGCTCCGGGCAGCCCGCGGGCGCCGAGCGCCGCCGCCGCGGCGTGCCCCGGGGCGGCCGCGCGGTCGTCGACGTGCTCGTGCTCGCCGGGGCGGTGCTCGCCGCGCTGACCCCGCTGCTGCCGGTCTACGGCGGCTCGGTGCTGCTGGCGCCCGTGGTCGGCGGCGTCGTGCTCGGCGCGGCCGCCGGCGTGCTGTCGGCGTGGGCGCGCTGGTCGGCGCCCGTGACGACGGCCGTGCTGCTCGCGGTCGTCGTCGTGCTCGGCGGCCCGCTCGCGACCCCGGACCAGACGGTCGGGGGCGTCGTGCCGACGCTCGCGTCGATCGTGTCGGTGGTCCGCGGGTCGGTGCTCGGCTGGAAGGACGTGCTGACCCTGCAGCCGCCGCTGGGCGGCTCGGGCTGGCTGCTGGTCCCGCCGTACCTGCTCGCGGTCGTGGGGACCGCGGTCGCCGTGCGGCTCGCGCTGGGCACCGGGCGAGCGGCGCCGGCCGCGGCGCTGCTCCCGCCGGTCGTCCTCGCGGGCGCCGTGCTGCTCGGCACGCACACCACCGTGGTCCCGGTCGCGGTCGGCACCGCGATCGCGGTCGTCCTGCTGGTGTGGGCCTCCTGGCGGTCCGGCCGCCTCCGTGCCCGCCGCCCGGTCGCGCTGGTGCTGCTGGTCGCGCTCGCCGGCGGGGCGGGCGTCGCCGCGGGCACCGCCGTCGAGTCGGGCCGGGACCGGTACGTGCTGCGCGACGCGCTGCTGCCGCCGTTCGACCCGCGCGACTACGCCAGCCCGCTGTCGGCGTTCCGGAAGTACGTGAAGGACGACGACACCGTCGAGCTGTTCACCGTGCAGGGGCTGCCCGCGGGCGCCCGGGTCCGGCTCGCGACCTTCGACCGGTTCGACGGCGTGGTGTGGAACGTCGCCGGCGACGGCTCGTCCCGCGCCTCGGGCCAGTTCCGGCGGGTCGGCGAGGTGGTGAGCGAGCAGGCCGTCGAGGAGGCCGACGCGATCGAGGCGTCCGGCACCGGCGGCGAGCGCGCCGAGGTGCAGGTCCAGGTCGACGGGCTGACGGGCGTGTGGCTGCCGACCGTCGGCGACGCGGTCGCCGTGCGGTTCGACGACACCGAGGCGCAGTCGCGGCTGCGGTTCAACGACGCGACCGGCGCCGCCGTGCTCACCGGCGGGCTCGACGAGGGGCTGACGTACACGCTCGACGCCGTCGTGCCGACCGAGCCGGACGACGAGCAGCTCGGCTCCGCCGCGGGCAGCGCGCTCGACCTGCCGGAGCCGCTGGACGTGCCCGACGCCGTGTCGACCGCGGCCGGCGACGCGGCGCGCGAGGCCGAGACGCCCGCCCAGGTGGCCCGCGCGCTCGAGCAGGCGCTGTCCGAGCGCGGCTTCTTCTCCCACGGCCGCACGGACCAGGGCGACTACCCGTCGCTGTCCGGGCACGGCGCGGACCGGGTGGCGACGCTGCTCGGCGGCGACCTCATGGTCGGCGACGACGAGCAGTACGCGTCCGCGATGGCGCTGATGGCCCGGGAGATGGGCCTGCCCGCCCGGGTGGTCATGGGGTTCGTGCCCGGGGCCGAGGAGGACGCGGCCGCGACGCCGGACGCGCCCCTGGACCCGGACGCCCCGGTGGCCGTGACCGGCGCCGACGTGCACGCGTGGGTCGAGATCGCGTTCGAGGGCCACGGCTGGGTCACCTTCGACCCGACCCCGCCCGAGAGCCAGACCCCGCAGGACGAGCAGGAGACCAGCCAGGCCGACCCGGAGCCGCAGGTCGCCCAGCCCCCGCCGCCGCCCGCGCCGCCGGTGGACCCGCCGGCGGACGACACCGACCAGCCGCAGACCCAGGACGGCGAGGACGACTCCGCGCTGGCGGTCTGGCAGCGGGTGGCGCTCGGTGTCGCGGCCGGCTCCGGCCTGCTGCTGCTGCTGCTCGCGCCGTTCCTCGTCATCGCGGGGCTCAAGGCCCGGCGCCGGCGTCGGCGCCGGCGCGACCCCGTCCCGGTGAACCGGGTGGTCGGCGGCTGGCAGGAGGTGCTCGACCTCGCGACCGACCTGCGCCGCGACGTCGACCCCGTGGCCACCCGCCGCGAGGGCGCGCGGGCGCTGGACCGGGCGTTCACCACCCCGCCCGAGCCGGGGGAGGGTCGCCGCGGGCGCGGCGCCCCGGTGCCGGCCGGCCCGACCCCCGCGGCGGTGGAGGCGGGTACCGCGGTGGTGGCGCTGGCCGACCGGGCCGACGCGGCGGTGTTCGGCGCGGCGGCCCCGACGACGGCGGACGCGCGGGAGTACTGGGCCGAGGTGGACCGCACGCTCGCGTCCATGCGGGCGGCGACGCCGCGCAAGCAGCGGTGGCGCGGGCGGGTGGCGACCCGGTCGCTGCGCCGGTCGGAGCGGCGGCGGGCCGCCGCGGCGGCCGACCGGGCGCGCCGGAGCGTGCCGGACGGGCAGGAGAAGCGGGGGATCTGGGGACGACGGGCACGACGAGCGGACGGAGCGGACGGATGAGCAGCACCACCGGCGGCGTGGTCCCGCCCAGCGCGCCCCCCGCGCCGGTCGGGCGCCGGGTCGCGGCGTATCTGGTCGACGCCGCGCTGACCTACGTGGCGGCCGCGCCGCTGTGGCTCGCGTGGGCGCCGGCGTTCGCGGCGACGGTGCGCGCGGCGGCGGCCTCGGGGTCCGGCGCGCCGGTCGCCGAGCCCGCGGCGCCGTCCGGCGTGCTGCTCGCCGTCGGGGCCGTGCTGCTCGCCGCCTGGGGCGTCGCGCAGTGGGTGTGGAACGGCACCCGCGGCTGGACCGTGGGGCGGCGGCTGCTCGGGCTCCGGCTCGTCGACGTCCGCTCCGGCCGGCCGGTCGGGCTCGGGCGGGCGTTCGTGCGCGCGCTGATCGTCGCGCTGGGCGCGCTCGCGTGCGGGGTCGGCCAGCTCGTCGTGCTGCTGTCGCCGCTGTTCGACGCGTCCGGGCGCCGGCGCGGCTGGCACGACCGGGTGGGCGAGGGCGTCGTGGTCGACGTGCGCGGGCTCGCCCCGGCCCGCCGCGTCGCCGACTGGTCCGAGCGGCCGGCCCGCGCGGGCGAGGCGGGCGCCGGCGCGCCGGGGGGCGGGGACGCGCCCGCGTGGCCCGGGCTGCCGCGCCCCGCGGCGCCGGGCGACGCGCTGGCCGGGGGGCCCGGCGGTGCCGGGAGCTCCGGCGGCCCCGGCACGACCGGGGGCCGGCCGTCCGCCGACGCCACCCCCTCCGAGCCGACCCGGACCCGGTGGAGCGCGCTCGCCGCGGACCGCCGGCTGGACGGTCCCGGCCTCGTGCTGCCGCCGCTGGGCGCGCCCGGCCTCGGGCCCGACCTGGACACCCGGCAGATCCCGGTGGTGCCGGCGGCCGTCGTGCCCGCGCACCCCGCGGCGCCCGTGCCGCTCGCGCCCGGGCCGGACCTCGCCGCGCCGGCCGCCGGCCCCGCGGCGCCGGCGCCGCAGCACCCCGCGGCCCCGGCCGCGCCGCCCGCGGCGGCGCCCTGGCCGGCCGCGGACGGACCGGTGCCCGCGCCCGGGCCGGCGCCCGCGCACGAGCCTGCACCCGGCGGCGGAGGTGCGCCCGCACCCGCACCCGCACCGGGCGCCGCCGACGCTGCCGCCTGGCCGCCGCCCGCGCCGGCCCCCGTGCCCGGCGGCTGGCCGCACCCCGCACCGTCTGCGGCCGCGCCCGCCCCCGCGCCCGGCGGCTGGCCGCCCCCCGCGCCGTCTCCGGCCGCTCCGGCCACCCCGGCGGCGCCGGCCTCCGGCGAGCAGGCCGCCTGGCGCGACGCCCTCGGGCCGGTGCCCGGCCCGGCCCCGGCCGAGCCGCCGACCCGCACCGGCCGGCACGCGGTCGTCCCGGCTGCGCCGGTGCACCCGGACGCCCCGGCGCCCGCGGCCCCGCCCGCGTCCGCGGCCCCCGCCGCGCCGCCCGCACCGGCGCCGGGTCCCGCGCCGGGCCCGTCCGCCGCCGGCGGCTGGCCCCCGCCCGCCCCGGCACCCCACGCCCCGGCGCCCCACGCCGCCGCCCCCGCTGCGCCCGCCGCCCCCGCGACCCCGCCGCCCGCCCCGTTCCCCGCCGCGCCCCCGGCCCCCGCCCCGGGCGTCGGCGCGGGCTGGGCGGTGCGCCTCCCGGACGGCACCGTCGCGGCGCTGGACGGCCCGTTGCTGGTCGGCCGCAACCCCGACCCGCAGGACGGCGTCCGCACGGTCGCGGTCGCCGACCCGGGGCGATCCGTGTCGAAGACCCACCTCATGCTGGGCGTCGACGAGCACGGCCCGTGGGTCGTCGACCGCGGCTCGACCAACGGCACGCTGGTGACGCTCGCCGACGGCCAGCGGATCGTGTGCCTGCCGGACCGGCGGGTGCGCCTGGCGGACGGCTCGCTGGTGGCGTTCGGGGACCTGGCCCTGGCCGTGGGGCTGCGCGCCTAGGGGCCTACGATGGCGCATGGGCCGCCTGCGGTCTGCTGCGACGATGCAGGACGTCGAGCTGGTCGACGTCACTGACGGCCCGCGCGCGCCCGGACGCCCCCGCGCCTGGCTCCCGCCGTCCCCGCCGGACGACCCGCCGGCGGCGCGCCCGGCCGGGTCCGCCCGCGCGCGGCGCCGCCGCTGGCTCGCGGTGCTCGTCGTGGTCGCGCTGGTGGTCGCAGGCGTCGTCGTCGGGCGCGCCGCGGCGCCCGCCCCGCCGGCGGTGGTCGCGCCGGGGATGCTCGCGCCGCTGGACGGGCCGCCGTGGGCGCGGTGGCGCATCCCGGTCGCCCGGTCCGCCGACGTGCTCGCCGCGACCGACGCCCTCGTGGTCTCCGGCGTCCGGGACCGGCGGTTCCAGGTCTCGGGCTACGACGAGGGCAGCGGGGAGCGGCTGTGGACCCGCGACCTCGGCCCGGTGGCCGGGACCCGGCCGCTGACCGGCTGCCCGCACGCCGCGGCGGACGTCGGGCCCGTCGTGCTCTGCGTGGTCGAGCCCCCGGTCGGCGCCGGCGGCTGGTCGCACGGCACGGTGCCGTTCCCCGCGCCCGACGAGCGCTGGGCGCAGGTGTCGGCGCTCGACGCCGCCACCGGGGACGTGCTCGGCCGGTGGACGGTGTCGGGTCGGCTCGCGGCGGTCGAGCGGGTCGGGGACGACCTGGTCGTGCTGCGGGTCGGCGCGGACGGGCACGCGCGGGTCGGCCGGTACGCCGGCGCGGACGGCCGGCGGCTGTGGTGGTACCGCGGGACGAGCCCGCTGCGGCTGCGCGAGGGCATCGTCAGCGGGTCCGAGCTGCGGGTGAACGACTCGTTCGTGCTGCTCCAGGGCTGGTCTGCGACGGTGCTGGACGCGGCCGACGGGGACGAGCTCACCGCGACGCCGGCCCGGTCGTTCGTGGTCGGGTCGCTGTCGGACGAGGTGTTCGGCACCTGGTCGAGCTCCGACGGCGGCGTGGTCCACGACCGGGCCGGCCGGCCGCTGTTCACCTCCCGCGCGCTGTTCCCGACGCTGACGGCCTCCGACGGCGACCCGCCCGGGGTGCTGGTGATGGACGAGGGCGGGACGCTCGTCGGCCGGTCCGTCCCGGACGGCGCCGTGCTGTGGCGGCACGACACCTACCGCGCGGCGCGGGCGCAGGCGGGCGGCCACCTGCTGCTGCTCGGGGTCGACGGCTACCAGGTGGTCGCGGCGCGCACCGGCGCGGTGGAGTGGCAGTCGCCGGAGCGGGTGCTGATGTGGTGGGCGCCGCTCACGGACGGCACGCTCGTGCTCGGCGCGGGGCGCTCGGGCACGGGCCGGCCGACGATGGAGGCCCGGCGGCTGGCCGACGGCGAGCTGGAGTGGGTCCTGCCGGTGGAGGAGGGCGTGCGGTCGGTGTCGGCCGTCGGCGGGCACCTGGTGCTGCGCAGCCGGGACGAGCTGATCCTGCTCACCTGAGGCGTCCGCATGCTGAGCGGTTGCGGTCCGCCCGGTGGTGCGGAGTACAGTCGATCCGTGCTCACGCTTCGCAGCCTCCTCCTTCGCCGCCGCGACGAGGCCCTCTAGGCCGGATCCTCGTCGCGGTGTTCGGTGCGCCGGCTGACCCCAGCACCCCGCGAAGCGAAGGACCCCCGATGAGCTACCACTCCCGCACCGCCCAGCAGCCCTCCGGCATGCCGGTGCACAAGTACCGCCCGTACGCCGACCAGATCCGCGTCGAGCTGCCGGACCGCACCTGGCCCACGAAGCAGATCACGAAGGCCCCGCGCTGGTGCGCGGTCGACCTGCGCGACGGCAACCAGGCGCTGATCGAGCCGATGAACGCCGCCCGCAAGCTGGCGATGTTCGAGCTGCTCGTGCAGATGGGCTACAAGGAGATCGAGGTCGGCTTCCCGTCCGCCTCGCAGACCGACTTCGACTTCGTCCGGATGCTGATCGAGGAGGGGCGCATCCCCGACGACGTCGTCATCCAGGTGCTGACCCAGTCCCGCGAGCACCTGATCGAGCGGACCTACGAGGCGATCGCCGGCGCCAAGCAGGCCATCGTGCACCTGTACAACTCCACGTCGGTGGTGCAGCGCGAGGTCGTGTTCCGGTCCGACGAGGACGGCATCGTCGACATCGCCGTCTCCGGCGCGCGCCTGTGCAAGAAGTACGAGGAGAGCGTCCCGGGCACCGAGGTGTTCTACGAGTACAGCCCGGAGTCGTACACCGGGACCGAGCTCGAGTTCGCCGTCCGGATCTGCAACGCGGTCCTGGACGTGTTCGAGCCGACGGCCGAGAAGCCGGTGATCATCAACCTGCCGGCGACGGTCGAGATGGCGACCCCGAACGTCTACGCGGACTCCATCGAGTGGATGGGCCGCCACCTGCGGTACCGCGAGAACGTCGTGCTGTCGCTGCACCCGCACAACGACCGCGGCACCGCCGTCGCCGCCGCCGAGCTGGGCTACCTGGCCGGCGCCGACCGCATCGAGGGCTGCCTGTTCGGCAACGGCGAGCGCACCGGCAACGTCTGCCTGGTCACCCTGGGCATGAACCTGTTCAGCCAGGGCGTGGACCCCGAGATCGACTTCGCCGTCGGCGGGGGCATCGACCACATCCGCCGGGTCGTCGAGTTCTGCAACCAGATGGCCGTCCCCGAGCGGCACCCGTACGGCGGCGACCTGGTGTTCACCGCCTTCTCCGGCTCGCACCAGGACGCGATCAAGAAGGGCCTGGACGCGATGGAGGTCCGGGCCGCCGCGGAGGGCAAGGACGTGGACGACATCGACTGGGCCGTCCCGTACCTGCCGATCGACCCGAAGGACGTCGGCCGGTCGTACGAGGCGATCATCCGGGTCAACTCGCAGTCCGGGAAGGGCGGCATCAGCTACCTGATGAAGTCCGAGCGCGACCTGGACCTGCCGCGCCGGCTGCAGATCGAGTTCTCCCAGGTGGTGCAGCGGTACACCGACGCGCACGGGTCGGAGGTCACGGCCGACGCGCTGTGGCGGATCTTCACCGACGAGTACCTGCCCGTCGACGCCGCGTCGGACCTGGAGGCGTGGGGCCGGTTCGCGCTCCGCGGCACCCGGACCACCAGCGCCGAGGAGGGGCCGGACACGCTGGCGGTCGACCTGGTCGACGGCGGCGTGGACCGCACCGTCGAGGCGTCCGGCAACGGCCCGATCGCGGCGTTCGTCGCCGCGCTGGACCAGGTCGGCGCCCAGGTGCAGGTGCTCGACTACGCCGAGCACGCGCTGTCCGCCGGCGGCGACGCCGCGGCCGCCGCGTACGTCGAGTGCGCCGTCGGCGACCGGACCCTGTGGGGCGTCGGGATCGACTCGTCGATCACGACCGCCTCGCTGAAGGCCATCATCTCGGCGGTCAACCGCGCCGAGCGCGAGGCCGCCGCCCGCTGACCCGCGCGGGCCCCAGGACGGGGCCGGCGCCACCCCCGACCGGCCCCAGCGCCCGGTCCCGCCTGCCGCGCCCACCCGCGCGCGGCAGCGGGGCCGGGCGTCGCCGCGTCCGGGCCCGTGGAGGTTCCGCGGGGGCGCGGCACGCGGTCGGCGAACAGGTGCGCGCCCCGGGGCGGCCAGAGGGGACAATGGGGGCGTGAGCCTCTACCGCGACGAGGCGATCGTGCTGCGCACCCACAAGCTGGGGGAGGCGGACCGGATCGTCACCCTCCTGACCCGCACCCACGGCAAGGTGCGCGCGGTCGGCAAGGGCGTCCGGCGCACCACCTCGCGGTTCGGCTCGCGGCTCGAGCCGTTCATGCACATCGACCTCCAGCTGAACACCGGCCGGAACCTCGACGTCGTCACCCAGGTCGAGACCCTCGGCGCGTACGGGCGGCCCGTCTGCGAGGACTACGCCCTGTACACCGCCGGCACCGTGATGCTGGAGACCGCCGAGCGCCTCGTCGAGGCCGAGCGCGAGCCCGCGCTGCAGCAGTACTGGCTGCTGGTCGGCGCGGTCCGCTCGCTGGCGTCCCGGGAGCACGCGCCGGGCCTGGTGCTCGACTCGTACCTGCTGCGCGCGCTCGCGATCGCCGGCTGGGCCCCGTCGTTCACCGACTGCGCCCGGTGCGGCCGGCCGGGCCCGCACCACTCGTTCGCCGTCGCCCAGGGCGGGGCCGTCTGCACGTCCTGCCGCCCGCCGGGCGCGACCGCCCCGGCCCCGGAGACCTTCCAGCTGCTGTCCGCGCTGCTCGTCGGCGACTGGTCGGTGGCGGACGCGTCCGCCGAGCGGCACCGCAAGGAGGGCAACGGCCTCGTGTCCGCGTACTCGCAGTTCCACCTGGAGCGCACGCTGCGCTCGCTGCCGATGGTCGAGAGGATCTGATGCCGGTTCCGCCGCCCCCGCACCCGAGCGGGGCCCGCCCGCCCGCGCTGCCGAAGGAGCTCGTCCCGCGGCACGTGGCGATCGTCATGGACGGCAACGGCCGGTGGGCGAACGCCCGCGGGCTGCCGCGCACCGCCGGGCACG
The DNA here is from genome assembly GCF_035634735.1 of Cellulomonas sp. Lineage (GTDB taxonomy): Bacteria > Actinomycetota > Actinomycetes > Actinomycetales > Cellulomonadaceae > Cellulomonas. The sequence goes on along the minus strand of NZ_DASQCJ010000094.1, from coordinate 7,998 downwards.
CCGCGGGAGAGGCGTCGCTGCTCGACGTCGTCGCCGGCGCGATCGAGATCGGAGTGACGCACGTCTCGGCCTACGCGTTCTCGACCGAGAACTGGACCCGGTCGCCCGAGGAGGTCCGGTTCCTCATGGGCTTCAACCGGGACGTGCTGCGCCGCCGTCGGGACGTGATGAACGACTGGGGCGTCCGGGTGCGCTGGGCCGGGCGCCGGCCTCGGCTGTGGCGGTCGGTCATCTCGGAGCTGGAGGAGGCCGAGCGGCTGACGGCCGGGAACAGCACCTGCACGCTCACCATGTGCGTGAACTACGGCGGCCGGGCGGAGATCGCCGACGCCGCGAAGGCCATCGCGCAGGACGTGGCGGCGGGCCGGCTGAAGGCCGACAAGGTGTCCGAGAAGACGGTCCAGCGCTACCTCGACGAGCCCGACCTGCCCGACGTCGACCTGTTCCTGCGGTCGTCCGGGGAGCAGCGGACGTCGAACTTCATGATCTGGCAGGCCGCCTACGCCGAGATGGTGTTCCTCGACGAGCCGTGGCCGGACGTCGACCGCCGGCACCTGTGGCGCGCGATCGAGACGTACGCGCGCCGCGACCGCCGCTACGGCGGCGCGATCGACAAGCCCGCGGAGTCCTGACCCCGCGCCGCTCCACGCCGAGATGACAACTCTCGGCTGCGAGCGCGCCTGTTCGCACAGCCGAGAGTTGCCATCTCGGCGAGGGGGCGGGCGCGGGCGTCAGGCGGGCTGGTCGGCGCGGACCGGCGGGTGCGCGGCGGGCGGGGTCGCGTGCGCCCGGCGGGCGCGGGACCGGCGGCGGAGCACCGCCCACGCCACCACGCCGGCGACGGCCACCAGCACCGCGGCCAGGCCCCAGGGCGACGCCGTCGCCAGCCGGACCGCGGCCCAGACGGCGCCGAGCCCGACCGTGCCCCAGACGAACGCCCAGGCCACGCTCCCCGGCACCGACGCCGCGAGGAACCGCGGGTACGGCATCCGGACCAACCCCGACCCGACGAACACCGCCGTCTGCACGCCGACGGTCAGGTAGGCGAGCAGCACCGCGAACGGGCCGAACCGGTGCACGAGCGCCAGGCCGCGCCGGGCCGTGGGGGTGTGCATGAGCCGCTCGACGTGGGCGCGGGTCGCGGCGCCGCGGGGGGCCGGGGTCGCGGGGTGCGCGGCGTCGCGGTCCCCGTCCCCGCCGGCCTCCGGCTCGGCCCCCGGCACCCGGTCCGCGAGCCGCGCCGCGCCCGAGGTCACGCCCCGGCCGACCCAGTAGAACAGGTGCGAGCGCGCCATCACGACGACGAACAGCCCGGCGATGACGGCCCAGAACGGCCACCCGCCCATCCCGTACGCCGCCGCCGTCTCGCTCACCCGACCGAGTCTACGAGTGAGGACAGCCTGACCTCGCACCGGCGGTGGGCCCCGCCCAGCACCGGGACGAAGGTCCCGGACGGACCCCCGCCCCGGGGGTGCTAACCTCTCCGGCGAACCTGAGTTCACACAGGGTTGTTACCCGCCGTCGTCGCGGGGCAAGACCTGAGCCGCAGCGATGCGCCTCAGGTCTTTTTTTGTGCCCGGACGGCGTCGGCTCTCGACGAGGAGTACGACATGACGTCCGCGACGACGCGCGACAGGGCCGAGGAGATCATCCGGGCGGTCGGGGGACCGGCCAACGTCCTCAGCCTGACCCACTGCGCCACCCGGCTGCGCTTCGAGCTGCGCGACGCCTCGGTGGTCGACCAGCAGGCCGTGGAGGCGGTGCCCGGCGTGATGGGCGCCGTGCCGCAGTCCGGCGACCGCTACCAGGTGGTCGTCGGCGGGGCGGTGCAGACGGTGTTCACCCAGATCATGCACCTGCCGGAGATGGCGGGCGTGGGCGCGGGCCGGCAGTCCGACGCCGACGTCAAGGCGGCGGCGCGGTCGAAGGCGCGCGGCAAGGTCGCCTGGCTCGACGCGGTGTTCGAGTACCTGTCCGACTCGTTCCGCCCGCTGCTCGGCGTGCTGCTCGGCGCCTCGCTGATCATCGCGTTCGCCGCGGTGCTCGACGCGCTCGGCGTGGTCGACTTCCGCGCCGACGACAAGCCCGCCACCTGGGTGTTCGTCGACGCGATGTGGCGGGCGGTGTTCTACTTCCTGCCGATCATGGTCGCGTACAACGCCGCCAAGAAGCTGCAGGTCGACCCGTGGCTGGGCGCGACCGTGATGGCCGCCGTGATGACGCCGAACTTCCTGTCCCTCACGGACGCGGCGACCACGGTGTGCACCACCAACGACACGCTGGGCACCACCGCGTGCGTCGCGGACGTGTTCGGGCTGCCGATGCAGCTGAACGACTACGGCGGCCAGGTGTTCGTGCCGCTGATCATGGTCGCGGTGCTCGCCCCGCTGTACCGCGGGCTCAAGCGGGTGTTCCCGGAGAACATCCAGATGGTGTTCGTGCCGTTCCTGTCGATGGTCGTGATGATCCCGGTCACCGCGTTCCTGCTCGGCCCGCTCGGCATCTGGCTCGGCTCCGGCCTCGGCGACGGCCTGGCGTGGCTGAACGGCAACGCGCCGATCGTGTTCGCCATCGTGATCCCGCTGATCTACCCGTTCCTGGTGCCGCTGGGCCTGCACTGGCCGCTCAACGCGCTGATGCTGGTCAACCTCAACACCCTCGGCTACGACTTCATCCAGGGCCCCATGGGCGCGTGGAACTTCGCCTGCTTCGGCGCCACCGCCGGCGTGCTGGTGCTCGCGGTGCGCGACAAGGACGTGCAGATGCGGCAGACGGCGACGGGCGCGCTCGCCGCGGGCCTGCTCGGCGGCATCTCGGAGCCCTCGCTGTACGGCATCCACCTGCGGTTCAAGCGGATCTACCCGCGCATGCTCGTCGGCTGCCTCGTGGGCGGCGTCATCATCGGCGTGCTCGGCGGCGTCGACACCCAGGCGTTCGCGTTCACCTCGCTGCTGACCATCCCGGTGTTCAGCCCGATCCCGGTGTACGCGATCGCGGTCGCCGCGGCGTTCGTGGTGTCGATGGTGCTCGTCATCGTGTCCGACTACCGCACGCCGGAGCAGCGGGCCGAGGCCCGGGCCGCCCGGGAGCAGGCGGAGGCGGACCTGGCGCTGGAGCACGCGGCCGTGGGCGCCGCGCCGGTGGCCGCGGCGGCCGCCGCCGGGTCCGGCACAGCCGCGGCCCCGACGCCGCCCGCCGCGCCGGCCGCCCCGGCCGCGCCCGCCGCCCCCACGACCGCCGTGCTGGCCCCCGTGGCCGGCGAGGTCGTCCCGCTCGCCGAGGTCGACGACCCGGTGTTCGCGTCGAAGGCCCTCGGCGAGGGCGTCGGCGTCGTCCCGTCCGACGGCGTGGTCGTGGCCCCGGTCGCGGGCGAGCTGCTCACGGTCGCCGACACCGGGCACGCGTTCGGCCTGAAGACCGCCGACGGCGTCGAGGTGCTGGTGCACGTCGGCATCGACACGGTGAAGCTCGCGGGCACCGGCTTCCAGGTCGCCGTGCGCAAGGGCGAGCACGTGGCGGCGGGGGACCCGCTGGTGACCGTCGACCTCGGCGTCGTGCGCGAGGCCGGCTACGACACCACGACGCTCGTCACGGTCGTCAACGCCCGCGCCCTCACGCGCGTCGAGCCGCGCCCGGCCGGTACCGTCGCCCGGGGCGCGGTCGTCGTCGACGTCGAGCCCTGACCGCCGGGGCTGGGGCCGCGCCGCACCGCGCGGCCCCCGCCCGCCCGCACGACCCCGACCCCGAGCCCCCGGCGAGGAGCGACGTGGACATCCTCCGCGTGTTCAACAACAACCTGGTCCTCGCGCGCGACGAGGACGGGTCCGAGGTCATCCTCACCGGCCGCGGCCTGGGCTTCCAGGCGCGGCCGGGGGACCGGGCGGACCCGGAGCGGATCGTGCGCGTGTTCCGCCCCGACGACGGCCGGGACCCGGACCACCTGGCCGGGCTGCTCGCGGGCATCCCGCCGGAGCACGTCCAGCTGGTCGGCGACGCGCTGACCGAGGTCGGCCTCCAGGCGGTCGCCGCCCGGCCCGCGCTGGTCGTCGCCATGGCGGACCACGTCAGCTTCGCCCTGGCGCGGGCCGAGGCCGGCCAGGCCGTCGAGTACCCGCTGCTCGCGGAGGTCACCAACCTCTACGCGGACGAGCACGCGCAGGCCCTGCTGCTGCTCGACGCGATCAACCGCCGCGTGCCGGCGCCGCTGCCGCCCACGGAGGCCGTCGGCCTGGCGCTGCACCTGGTGAACGCCGGGTTCGCCACGGGCGACCTCGCGTTCAGCTACACGATGACCGGGCTGATCCAGCAGTTCCTCGACGTCGTGGCGGGGGCGCACGGCGTCGCGCTGGAGCCGGGCGGGGTCAGCGTCGGCCGGTTCGTCACGCACCTGCGCTACCTGTTCGTGCGGGTGCACCAGCGCCGGCAGCTCGACGACGCGAAGCACTCGGCCGTGGGCGACGCGATCCGCGCGACCTACCCGGAGGCCGTCGACACGGCCGACCGGCTCGCGCGGCTCGTCGAGGTCCGGCTGCAGGCGGCGCTCACGCCGGACGAGGTGGCGTACCTGGCGCTGCACGTGGCCCGCGTGGTGCAGGACGCGGAGCAGGCGGCCTGACGCGCCTCAGCGCGCCGCCGGCAGCTCCACGTCGTCCGGCAGCTCCGGGTGCGGGTCGTGGTGCGGCGCGTCGCCCGTCCTGCCCCGCGCCAGCAGCGGTCGGGTGACCGCCGCGACCGCGTACAGGCCGATCGCCAGCAGCACGATCGTCGCGCCGGGCGGGATGTCCTCCCAGTAGGTGATCGACAGCCCGACGACGCTGACCGTGACGCCGATGGCGGACGCCAGGGCCATGACCCGGGCGAACGAGCCGACCACGAGCTGCGCGACCGCCACCGGCACGATCATCAGCGCGCTCACCAGCAGCAGCCCGACGACCCGCATCGCGATGGTGACGGTGAGCGCCGACATCGCGGCGACCACCATGTTGAGCGCCGTCACGGGCAGGCCGGAGCCGCGCGCGAACTCCTCGTCGTGACTCACCGCGAAGAGCACGTGCCGCAGGCCGAGCCCGACCAGCAGCACGCCGACGGCGAGGCCGGCGGTCCACCACAGGTCGCCGGTCGACACCGTCGAGATCGAGCCGAACAGGTAGGACACCAGGTTGGCGTTCGTGCCGCCGGCCAGCTTGATGAGCAGCACGCCGCCGGCGATGCCGCCGTAGAACATCAGCGCCAGCGCCAGGTCGCCGGAGGTGCGGCCGCGGGCCCGCACCCACTCGATCGCGACCGAGCCGATCAGCGCGGCGACGACGGCGCCGGGGATGGCGAGCGTGTCCTGCGGGACCAGGCCCGCCCAGGTGCCGACCAGCCAGCCGAGCGCGACGCCGGTGAGCGCGACGTGGCCCAGCCCGTCGCCCATCAGCGCGAGCCGGCGCTGCACCAGGAACGTGCCGACCACGGGCGCGGCGGCGCCGACGAGCACGGCGGCGATCAGCGCGCGCTGCATCAGCGGGGACGACAGCATCGCCCCGAGCGTCTCGAACCACGTCACGGCAGGACCTCCATGGACAGCCCGGTGCCCGGGTCCGGCGGGGGCGGGTCGGCGTGCGGGTGGGTGTGGTCGTGCTCGGGCCCGCCGTGCTCGCCGCGGGGGTTCGGCGGCGGGCCGTCGTACACGACCCGGCCGTGCCGGAGCGCGACCGCGCGGTCGATCAGGCCCGCGAACGAGCCGAGCTCGTGCAGGATCACCAGGACCGTGCCGCCCCGCTCGTGCAGCCGGCGGACGGTGGCGACGAACGTCTCCTGCGTCGGCAGGTCGATGCCGGACGTCGGCTCGTCGAGCACCAGCAGGTCGGGCTCGCGGACCAGCGCGCGGGCGATCAGCACCCGCTGCTGCTGGCCGCCCGACATCTGCAGCACCGAGCGGCGCGCGTGCCGGGCCATGCCGACCTCCTCCAGCGCGGCGAGCGCCCGCTTCCGGGCGTCGCGCGGCGGGCGGAGCGTGCGGCCGTGCACCAGGCCGGACACCACGACCTCGAGCGCGGTGGCCGGGACGCCGCCGCCGGCGGGGAGCCGCTGCGGCACGTAGCCGACCCGCTCCCACGGGACGCCGTTGCCGAGCGCGCCGCCGAGCAGCCGGACGTCGCCCGCCGTGCGCGGCGCGATGCCGAGCAGCGCGCGGACCAGGGTCGACTTGCCGGAGCCGTTGGCGCCCAGCAGGGCCACCACCTCGCCGCGCTCGACCCGCAGGTCGACGCCGGACAGGATCTGGTGCCCGCCGAGGACGACGTCGACGCCGGTGGCGAGGACGGCCGGCTCGGGCGCGGTGGTGTCGGTCACGAGCACGAGAGTGCCGTACGCAGCGTCTCCAGGTTGGCCTGGGCGACCGAGACGTAGTCCTGCGTGTCGTCCGTCAGGCCCTCGAGCGGGTCGAGCACCGCGGTGTCGACGCCGAGCTCGTCGGCCAGCGTCTCGGCGACCTTCGGGCTGGCGAGGGTCTCGAAGAAGATCGTGGACACGCCCTCGGCCTGGACGACCTTGCCGACCTCGGCCAGGCGCGCCGGCGACGGCTCGCCCTCGGGGTCGACACCGGAGATCCCCACCTGCTCCAGGTCGTACCGCTCCGCGAGGTAGGAGAACGCCTCGTGCGTGGTGACGATGGTGCGGCTCTCGCAGGACGCCAGGCCGGCCTCGTACTCCGCGTCCAGGTCGGCCATCTGCTGCGCGAAGGCCTCGGCGTTGGCCTGGAACTCGTCCGCGTGGTCGGGGTCGATCTCGGCCAGCTGCGCGGCGACGTCGTCGGCGACCGCGGGCAGGCGGGTGGGGTCGAGCCAGAAGTGCGGGTCGAGGGTGCCGTGATCGTGGCCGTCGTCCTCGGCGTGCTCCTCCTCGCCGTCCTCGCCGTGCTCCGCGGCGTGCAGCTCCGTGTCCTGCGCCGCGTCCACGACGTGCGCCGGCGGGTTCGCGTCGACCGCGTCGTCCACGGCGGCCTGGAACTCCGACAGGTACACGACCAGGTCAGCGCGGCCCACCTCGTCGACCTGGGCGGGCGAGAGCTCGAGGTCGTGCGGCTCCGCCCCGGGGGGCGTCAGCGTGTCGACCTGCACGAGGTCCCCGCCGACCTGCTCCGCCACGTACTGCAGCGGGTAGAACGAGGCCAGCACCGCGATGCCGTCGCCGTCGCCGGACCCGCCGCCGGACCCGCCGGAGCCCGGGGAGGAGCAGGCGGACAGGGCGAGGACGACGCCCGCGGACACGGCGAGCGGCAGGGTGCGGCGGAAGGGCATGCCCCCATCATCGAACTGTTGAGAACGAGTGTCAAAACCGCCAGGCGGCGCGCGCGTCCCGCGGTGCGGCCCGGCCGGTCACCGGCGGTCCCGGCCCGGTAGCCTGTCCGTCGATCCCTTCCCCCGCGTCACCCAGGCGCGCAGGACCCCGGCACCAGGAGCACTCACCGTGGCAGCACCGTCCCGTCTCGACTCCGTCGTCTCCCTCGCCAAGCGGCGCGGCTTCGTCTTCCAGAGCGGCGAGATCTACGGCGGTTCCCGCTCCGCGTGGGACTACGGGCCGCTGGGCGTCGAGCTCAAGGAGAACATCAAGAAGCAGTGGTGGCGCACCGTCGTGCAGTCGCGCGACGACGTCGTCGGCCTCGACTCCGCCGTGATCCTGCCCCGCCAGGTGTGGGTCGCCTCGGGCCACGTCGGCGTGTTCACCGACCCGCTGACGGAGTGCCTGCACTGCCACAAGCGGTTCCGCGAGGACCACATGCTCGAGGAGTACGAGGAGAAGAAGGGCCGGGCGCCCGAGAACGGCCTCGCGGACATCGCCTGCCCGAACTGCGGCACCCGCGGCCAGTGGACCGAGCCGCGCGACTTCAACATGATGCTCAAGACCTACCTCGGCCCGGTCGAGGACGAGTCCGGCCTGCACTACCTGCGGCCCGAGACCGCGCAGGGCATCTTCGTGAACTTCGCCAACGTGCTGACCACCGCGCGCAAGAAG
>NZ_DASQCJ010000093.1:0-6528 GCF_035634735.1 Cellulomonas sp. | reverse complement strand
CGCCGACTTCCACCTGGACACCAAGCCGGTCGACGGCCACGTCCCGACCATCTCGTTCGGCGGCTCCTCGGACGCGGCCTTCGAGGTCGGCGCCGCCGAGGCGGACATCTACGCCGTCTGGGGCGAGCCGCTGGACCGCACGCAGGAGCAGATCGACCGGGTGCACGCCGAGGCCGCCGCCGCGGGCCGCGCGACGCCGCCGCGGATCCACGCCGCGTTCCGGCCGATCATCGCGCCGACCGAGGAGCTGGCCTGGGCGAAGGCGCACCGCGTGCTGGACGCGATCGAGGCGCGCAAGGCGGCGCTCGGCGGCGTGCTGAGCAAGCGGCACTCCATCGACGCCCCGCAGAACGCGGGCTCGCAGCGGCTGCTGGAGATCGCGGCGCAGGGCGACCGGTTCGACTCGGTGCTGTGGACCGCCACGGCGAAGGCCACCGGCGGCGCGGGCAACTCCAACGCGCTGGTCGGCACGCCCGAGCAGGTCGCCGAGGCGCTGCTCGCGTACTACGACCGCGGCGTCCGGATCATCTCGGCGCGCGGCTACGACCTGCTGGACGACGCGGTCGACTTCGGCCGGTACGTGATCCCGCTGGTCCGCGAGGGCGTCGCCGCGCGCGACCGCGAGGCCGCCGCCGCGGCCGCGGCCTGAGCGGGGCCGGCCGTGCGCTTCCAGCTGCTCGACATCGTCTTCAACCCGCCGCACCCGGTCACGGGCGAGGCGGTGCCGCCGGCCGACCGGCTGGCCCGGACCGTCCGGCACGCGGTCCTGGCCGAGGAGCTCGGCTTCGACTCGTTCGCCGTGGGGGAGCGGCACGCCGGCGACGTGCTGTCGTCGGCCCCCACGGTGATCCTCGGCGCGATCGCCGCGTCCACCAGCCGGATCCTGCTGTCGACGGGCGTCACCGTGCTGTCGCTGCTCGACCCGGTGCGGGTGGCCGAGGACCTGGCGACCGTCGACCAGCTGTCCCGCGGCCGGCTCGAGATCGTCATCGGCAAGGGCAACGAGGTGCTGCAGTACCCGCTGCTCGGCCTCGACATCGACAAGCAGTACGAGTACCTCGAGGAGAACTACGAGCTGCTCCGCCTGCTGCTGTCGGAGGAGGACGTGACCTGGGAGGGCCGGCACCGGCACCGCCTGGAGCACGCCACCACGCTGCCGCGGCCGTACGCCGGCCCGTTCCGGATCTGGCACGGCTCGGCGACCTCGCGGTTCGCCGTCGAGCTCGCGGCGCGGTGGGGCGACCCGATCGTCACCGCCAACGCCCTGCAGCCGCGGGAGAACTACGCCGTGCTGCTCGACCACTACCGCGAGCAGTACGCCGCGCACGGCCACGACCCGGCCCGGGCGTACGTCGGCTCCGGCTCCGGCGGGCTGTTCCTCGCGGACACCACCGAGGCCGCCGTCGCGCAGTACCGGCCGCTCTACCAGGGCCAGGTCGACGCGGCCGCCCGCCGGGGCTACGGCGCCGACGCCGTGGGGAAGGCGCCGTCCTTCCGCACGCTGGAGGACGCCGTCGAGCGCGGCCCGGCCCTGGTCGGCTCCCCGGAGCGGGTGGCCGAGAAGATCCTCGACTACCACGCGACCTACGGGCACGTCCTGCAGTCGGTGTCCGTGAACCACCTGCTCGACCCGGCGGAGCAGGAGGACGTCCTGCGCCGGTTCGCCGAGGAGGTCGCGCCGCTCGTGCGCGCCGAGGTGCGCACCGACCTGTGGTCCGCCGCCGACCCCGGCCGCGCCGCCGGCTTCACCGCCGTGGACCACGCCGCGCCCGCCCCGGCGCCCGTCCCCGTCGCCGGCTGACCCGCCGCGACGACCCCGACCGACCCCGACCGACCCCCGACCCACCCCACCCCAGGAGCACCGATGACCACGCCCACCCGACGCCGGGGCGCCCGCCCCGCCGCCGCGGCCACCCTCGCCACCACCGCCCTGCTGCTCGCCGCCTGCTCCTCCGGCGCGTCCGGCGGCGGCTCCGGCGACGCCTCGACCGGCGCCGACGCCGAGCCCGTGGCCGGCGGCGACCTCCGGTTCGCGATCACGGTCGACTCCCGGTGCATCGACCCCCAGCAGGTCGGCAACAACGACGCCATCGCCGTCGCCCGGCAGACGGTCGCGTCGCTCACCGCGCAGGACCCGGACACCGGCGAGATCGTGCCGTGGCTCGCGGAGAGCTGGGAGGTCAGCGACGACGCGTCGAGCTACACGTTCCACCTGCGCGAGGGCGCGACCTACGCGGACGGCACCCCGATCGACGCCGAGTCGGTGAAGACCAACTTCGACGCGATCGTCGCGCTCGGCGCCACCGCCTCGCTCGGCTCGCAGTACCTGGTGGGCTACGAGGGCACGACGGTCGCCGACCCGCAGACCCTCACGGTCGACTTCGCCCAGCCGAGCGCGCAGTTCCTCCAGGCCACGTCGACGTTCTCGCTCGGGCTGCTGTCGCCCGCCTCGGCGGAGCTCACGCCCGAGGAGCGCTGCGCCGGGGACTACGTCGGCTCCGGCCCGTTCCAGGTCGAGTCGTACACCCAGGACCAGGAGATCGTGCTGGCGAAGGTCGACGGCTACGACTGGCCGTCGGAGGCCGACGAGCACACCGGCGCGGCCTACCTCGACACCGTCACGTTCCAGGTCATCCCCGAGTCGTCGGTCCGCGCCGGCAGCCTGGCCTCCGGGCAGATCGACGCGACGGCCGCGATCGCGGCCGTCGACCAGCCGCAGTTCGACGGCAACGGGTTCTGGCTCCAGCAGCGCGCCAACCCCGGCGTGGCGTACCAGCTGTTCCCGAAGGAGTCGAGCCCCCTCGCGTCCGACGAGGCCGTGCGGGTCGCGATCTCCAAGGGCATCGACCGGCAGCAGATCGTCGACACCGTGCTCACCGAGCGCGACCAGGCGGCGACCGGCGTGCTCTCGCACTCGACCCCGCTGGCCGCGGACCTGGGCGACCTGCTCGCCTACGACCCCGACGGCGCCGAGCAGCTGCTCGACGACGCCGGCTGGGTGGAGGGCGACGACGGCATCCGGGAGAAGGACGGCCAGAAGCTCTCCACCACGGTGACGTTCTGGCAGGACCCGGCCCCGCTGGAGCTCGTGCAGCAGCAGCTGCGCCAGATCGGCGTCGACCTCCAGCTCCAGCACGTCGAGATCGCCGAGTCGACCGCCATCAAGGAGAGCGGCGACTTCGACTTCGACTACTACAACCTGACCCGGTCGGACCCGGACGTGCTGCGGCTGATCTTCTCCGCGAACGCGCGCAACATCAACGACCGCCCGGCCGAGGAGGTCGACGACCTGCTGGACCGCTCGGCCGCGGCCACCGACCCCGACGAGCGCGCCGGCCTGATCGAGGAGGCCTCCCGCCTGCTGGTCGAGCGCGGCCACGCGATCCCGGTCTACGAGCTGTCGACCACCATCGCCGCCGCCGACCGCGTGCACGGGCTCACGTTCGAGGGCTCCAGCCGGCTCGACTTCTACGGCGCGTGGGTGGACCCGTCCTGATGGCCCGGTACGTCGCGCGGCGCGCCGCCCAGGGGCTGTTCGTGCTCTGGGCCGCGTTCACCATCGCGTTCTTCGTGCTCTACCTGCTCCCGAGCGACCCGGCGGCCCTGGCCGCCGGGTCGGGCGGGGAGGTGGCGTCGGTCGACCCGGCCCTGCTGGACGACCTGCGCGCCCGGTACGGGCTCGACCGGCCGGTGCTCGTCCAGTACGCCGACGCGCTGCGGGGGGCGGTCCGGCTCGACTTCGGGCCGTCGTACCAGTCGGGCGCGCCGGCCGGCTCGCTGGTGGCGCAGGCGCTGCCGCAGACGCTCCTGCTGACGGGCGTCGCCCTGACGCTCGCGGTGCTGGGCGGCACGGCGCTCGCGGTGGCCAGCGTGCTGCCGCGCAGCCGGTGGCTCCGGCAGGTGCTGTCGGCGCTGCCGGCGGTGGGCGTCGCCTTGCCGACGTTCTTCATCGGGCTGGTCCTGCTGCAGTGGCTGTCGTTCCGCGCGGGGCTGCTGCCGGCGATCGGCAACGCGGGCTGGCAGAGCCTGGTGCTGCCGGCCGTGACGCTCGCCATCCCGCCGGGCGCGCAGCTCGCGCAGGTGCTGTCCCGCAGCCTGCGGGGCACGCTCGGCGAGCCGTACGTCGAGACCGCCCGCGCCAAGGGGGCCGGCCGGCTCCGGGTGCAGCTCGGGCACGCCCTGCGCAACGCGGCGATCCCGGCGTTCACGATGCTCGGCGTCATGGTCGGCGGGCTGCTCGGCGGCGCCGTCGTCACCGAGACCGTGTTCTCCCGGGTCGGGCTCGGCCGACTCACGGTGCAGTCCGTCAACACCCAGGACGTGCCGGTGGTGCTCGCGATCGTCGTGCTGTCGGCGCTCGTGTTCGTGGTCACGACGCTGGTCGTCGACCTGGTGTACCCGCTGCTGGACCCGCGCATCGAGCGGGCCCCGACCCGGAAGGCGGTGGCCGCGTGACGACCACGACCACCACGACCGCCACGTCCGCCCGCACGCCGGACGAGATCGAGGTCGCCGACCGCCAGGACGCCCGGTCGATCCTGCGGCACGGGCGGGCGCGGGGCGCCGGGTCCGCCGGTCCCTGGGCGGCGCGGGCCGGCCGGTACCTGCTGCGGCGCCCGGGCCTCGTGCTCGCCGGGCTGGTGCTGCTGCTGGTCGCCGCGTGGGCCGCCGCGCCGTCGGTGTTCGCATCCGGTGACCCGATCACCGGGGTCCCCGCCGACCGGCTGCTCGCGCCGTCTGGTGAGCACCTGTTCGGCACCGACCACCTGGGCCGCGACGTCTGGACCCGCGTCGTGCACGGCGCCTCGCTGTCGTTGCGGACCACGGCGCTCGCGGTCCTCGTCGGCCTGGTGGTCGGCTCGGCGCTGGGCCTGCTCGCCGGGTTCCTGCGCGGCTGGGTGGACGACGTCGTGGGCCGCGCGGTCGACGTGCTGCTGGCGGTGCCGAGCATCCTGCTGTCGCTCGCGATCATCACGGCGCTCGGCACGGGGCCGACCAAGATCGCCGTGGCGGTCGGCGTCGGGGCGGTGGCGACGTTCGCCCGGGTGATGCGCGCCGAGGTGCTGCGCACGTCGACCTCGGTCTACGTCGAGGCCGCCCGCGCGTCGGGCGCCCGCTGGTGGTCGGTGCTGGGCCGGCACGTGCTGCCGAACTCCGCCGGGCCGGTGCTCGCGCTGGTGGCGCTGGAGTTCGGCGGCGCGGTGCTGGCGGTGTCCGCGCTGAGCTTCCTCGGCTACGGCACGCCGCCGCCCACCCCCGAGTGGGGGTCGCTGATCTCCGGCGGCCGCGACTACCTCGCCACCGCCTGGTGGCTCACCACCCTGCCCGGGCTCGTGATCGTGGCGGTCGTGCTGTCCGCCAACCGGGTCGCGCGGGCGCTCGAGACGACGGGAGAGGACCAGTGACGCAGCTGCAGGAGGACCGGGCCCCCGCCCCGGCCGGGGCCGACGCCACGCCGGTGCTCGAGGTCGAGGGGCTCGAGGTCGGCTACCGGACCCGGGACGGCCAGGTGTACCGCGCCGTGCGCGGGGTGGACCTGCGGGTCCGGCCCGGCGAGGTCGTCGCGCTGGTCGGCGAGTCCGGGTCCGGCAAGAGCACCGCCGCGCACGCCGCGCTGCACCTGCTCGCCCGCGGCGGGTCCGTCACCGGCGGCCGGATCCGGCTGGGCGGTCGGGACGTGTCCGACCTCACCGAGCGGGAGTGGCAGGGCGTGCGCGGCCGGGAGGTCGGGCTGGTCCCGCAGGACCCGACCGTCTCGCTCAACCCGGTGCAGCGGGTCGGCGACCAGGTGGCCGAGGTGCTGGTCATCCACGGGCTGGCCCGGCGCCGGGAGGCGCGCCGGCGCGCGGTGGCGCTGCTGGGGCAGGCCGGCGTCCCGGACCCCGCGGCGCGCGCCCGGCAGTACCCGCACGAGCTGTCCGGCGGCCTGCGGCAGCGGGTGCTCATCGCGATCGCGATCGCGGCCGGGCCGCGGCTGGTCGTCGCCGACGAGCCGACCAGCGCCCTCGACGTCACCGTGCAGCGGCGGATCCTCGACCACCTGGAGACGCTGGTCCGCGACCGCGGGACGGCGCTGCTGCTCATCACCCACGACCTCGGGGTCGCCGCGGACCGCGCCGACCGGATCGTCGTGCTGGAGAGCGGGGTCGTGGTCGAGGAGGGCACCGCGGACGAGGTGCTGGGCGCGCCGCGGCACCCGTACACGCGGCAGCTGATCGCGGCGGCGCCGAGCCTCGCGAGCGGGCGGCTGGGGGCGGCGGGGACATCGGGCCGCGAGCAGCCGGGAGCGGCGCCGGCCACCGCCGCGCCCGCCACCCCCGCGCCGGCCACCGCGCCGCCTGCCGCCGAGGTGGCGCCGGTGCTGGAACTGGTCGGCGTGCGCAAGGAGTTCGCGCTCCCGCGCGGCGTCGCGGGCGCGGCCGGCCGCTCGCTGGTCGCCGTCGACGGCGTGAGCCTGCGCGTCGAGCGCGGGACCACGTACGCCCTGGTCGGCGAGTCGGGCTCCGGCAAGAGCACGACCGCCCGGCT
>NZ_DASQCJ010000092.1:0-19132 GCF_035634735.1 Cellulomonas sp. | reverse complement strand
ATGCCGAAGCCGATCGCGTTGATCACCCGGGACCGGAGCATCTGCCGGCGGCGGTCGGGGTCGGGCTGGGTCCGCAGCTCGCGCGTCCAGTGCTTGATCATCCCGAGCTGGGACAGCGTGAACGACACGAACACGCCCACGATGTACAGCTGGATGAGCCGGGTGACCTGGGCGTCGAAGGCCAGGATCAGCGCGATCGCGCCGGCGGCCAGGGCGATGATCCCGTTGGAGAACGCGAGCCGGTCGCCGCGGGTGTGCAGCTGGCGCGGCAGGTAGCCGTCCTTCGCGAGGATCGAGCCGAGCACCGGGAACCCGTTGAACGCCGTGTTCGCGGCGAGGATCAGGATGAGGCCGGTGACGACGGACACCAGGTAGAACGCCGGCGGGAACGAGTGGAAGATCGTCTGCGCGAGCTGCCCGATGACCGGGTCCTGCACGTACCCCTCGCCGACCGGCACGCCGTCGTCCAGCAGCTGCGTCGACGGGTCCTCGACGTAGTGCACGCCCGTCAGCCGGGCCAGCGTCAGGATCGACATGATGAGGAACACCGACAGCCCGCCGAGCAGCAGCAGGGTGGTCGCGGCGTTCTTCGACTTGGGCTTCCGGAACGACGGCACGCCGTTGCTGATCGCCTCGACGCCGGTGAGGGCGGCGGACCCGGACGCGAACGCGCGCAGCACGAGGAACGCTCCCGCGGCGCCCATCAGCCCCTGGTCGAACCCGTCGGCGGGGACGATCGTCAGCGCGCTGGACGCGGCCGGCTGCAGGTCCCCGGTCAGGTACTGCACGAAGCCGAAGATCGCGGTGCTGCCCACGGCGACCATGTACAGGTACACCGGGATCGCGAACGCGTTGCCGGACTCCCGGACGCCGCGCAGGTTCGCCAGCGTGAGCAGCACGACGATGACCACGGCGAACAGCGCCTCGTGGCCGCGCAGCGCCGGGATCGCCGACGCCGCGTACTGCGCGCCGGACGACACGGACACCGCGACGGTGAGCACGTAGTCGACCAGCAGCGCGCTCGCGACGGTGACGCCCGCCTTCGGCCCGAGGTTCACGGTGGCGACCTCGTAGTCGCCGCCGCCCGAGGGGTACGCGTGCACGTTCTGCCGGTACGACGCGATGACGGTGACCATCACGACGACGACGGCCAGGCCGACCCACGGGGAGATGACGGTGGCGCTCACGCCGGCGAGGGCGAGCGTCAGCAGCACCTCGTCGGGGGCGTAGGCGACGGACGACAGCGCGTCCGACGCGAAGATCGGCAGGGCGATCCGCTTCGGGAGGAGGGTGTGCCCCAGGTTCTCGCTGCGGACCGGTCGGCCCAGCAGCAAGCGTTTGGCGGCATCCGCGAGATCCGGCACGAGCGACCATGCTAGGCGCACCCGGGCGGTTCCGGCACCGGACCCGCCCCGGGACCCCGCCGGCCGACCCACCCGGGCGCCCCGGGCCCACCCGGGACCACCGGCGTGCCCGGCGGTCCGCGCTAGGTATAGCGTTCCGCGTTGTGCACTTCGTCATCATGGGCTGCGGCCGCGCCGGCGCGACGCTCGCGCAGTCGCTGGAGGCCCACGGGCACTCCGTCGCGGTGATCGACCAGAACCCCGACTCGTTCCGCCGCCTCGACGCGGAGTTCGCCGGGAGCAAGGTGACCGGCCTCGGCTTCGACCGGGACACGCTCCGCCAGGCGGGCATCGACGACGCGTACGGCTTCGCGGCCGTGTCCGACGGCGACAACTCGAACATCCTCGCCGCGCGCGTCGTGCGCGAGACGTTCGGCGTCGAGAACGTGGTCGCCCGGATCTACGACCCGCACCGCGCCGAGATCTACCAGCGGCTCGGCATCCCGACGGTGGCGACCGTCCGGTGGACCGCCGACCAGGTGCTCCGGCGGCTGCTGCCCATGGGCGCGACCAGCCAGTTCACCGACGCGTCGGGGAAGATCAGCCTGTCCGAGGTCGACGTGCACCCCGGCTGGGTCGGCAAGCCGCTGCGCCTGCTCGAGGAGGCGGCCGGCGCCCGGATCGCCTACCTGACCCGCTACGGCGACGGGCTGCTGCCCGACGCGAACACCGTCCTCCAGGAGAGCGACATCGTGCACCTGCTGCTCCGCGCCGACGAGCAGTCCGCCGTCGAGCGCGTCGTCACCGCGGCCCCGGAGGTGCAGGCGTGAGGGTCGTCATCGCGGGCGCCGGCTCCGTCGGCCGCTCCATCGCGCGCGAGCTCCTCGCCAACGGGCACGAGGTCACGCTCATCGACCGCCAGCCGTCCGCCATGCGCGTCGCGCAGGTGGCCGACGCAGACTGGCTGCTCGCCGACGCGTGCGAGCTGCCGACGCTGACCCAGGCGCGCACCGACGAGTGCGACGTCGTGGTGGCCGCGACCGGCGACGACAAGGCCAACCTGGTCATCTCGCTGCTCGCCAAGACCGAGTACGGGGTGCCGCGCACCGTCGCCCGGGTGAACAACCCGAAGAACGAGTGGATGTTCGACGAGGCGTGGGGCGTGGACGTCGCCGTCTCCACCCCGCGGATCATGACGGCGATGATCGAGGAGGCCGTCTCCGTCGGCGACCTGGTGCGGATCTTCACGTTCCACCAGTCCGGCGCGGACATCCTCGAGCTCACGCTGCCCGAGGGCTCCCCGCTCGCCGGCTCGCTGGTCGGTCAGATCGACTGGCCGGCCGACACCGTGCTCGCGGCGATCGTCCGGGACGACCGCCCGTTCCAGCCGTCCGGGGACGACACCCTGGAGGGCGGCGACGAGCTGCTGTTCGTCACGGGGCGGGACGCGTCCGAGGAGGACCTGGCCGCGCTGCTGTCGAGCCGCGTACCAGGATCCAGCTCGCCCACAGCACCAGGGCGGTGAGCGGCACGCCCATCACGAGCTTCGCGGTGCCGAGCCAGGCGACCTGACCCGCGAGGTACAGCGGCACCTGCACGGCCAGGCGCAGCGCGAACATGGCCGCCCACAGCCAGGTCGCCCACGTGTAGCGGCGGCGCAGCTCGGGGTCCCGCCGCCAGGCGAGCGCGCCGGACCACGAGCCCTCGGCCTGCAGGGGGCCGTCCGCGCGGAACAGGCCGAGCACGAGCCCGACCAGCGGCCAGCCGGCGAGGGCGGACGCCGCGAACGGGACGAGGTACGCGGCGTTGACCAGCAGACCCCACAGGTAGAAGTCCTGCGCGCGGCCCGTCTGGGTGGCGATGAGGGCGCCGATGCCGATGCCGACCGCGCCCGAGAGCGCCTGGGTCACGGGCGTGCGCTGCGCGAGCCGGGCGACGACCGCCACCACGACGGCGGCGACCGCGGCGACGAGCGCCGGACGCAGCTGCTGGCCGGACGCCACGAACACGACGACGAACAGCAGGCCGGGCAGCACCGCCTCGACGATGCCGCGCACGCCGCCCACCGCGTCGAGGAACGAGAAGTGCTCCGCCTCGATCGCGCGCATCCCGCGGGCGGGCACCGCGTCCTCGGGCGCGGCGGCGGGCGGCACGGGCGCGTCGGGCACGCCCGCCGGGACCGGCGTCACCGGCGGCTCGTGGCCGCCGGCCGGCGTCGGCTCACTCACCCGGCCGGGGCCGCAGCTCGTAGCGCGGGTTGTACATGGAGCGCCGGCCCTCGCGGGTGCACACCAGCCCCTCGACCTTGAGCCGGCGGCCCGGCTCGATGCCGGCGATCTCGCGGCGGCCCAGCCACACGAGGACCAGGTTGCCGCTGCCGTCGTACAGGTCGGCCTCGAGCGCGGGCACGCCCTGGCGGGGGCGCAGCACCACCGAGCGGATCACGCCGGAGACCTTGGCGCGGTGCCGGTCCGGGGTCTGGTCGACGGGCATGCAGCCCGTCGCGCGGACCGCGTCCTCGCGCTCCTCCGAGGCCTCGATCTCCTCCTGCGAGGCGACGGCCCGGCGGAGGCCCTCGCGCAGCGACAGCGGCGACATGTCAGCGGATCTCCGTGATCTCCGGCCCGCGCTTCAGCGGGTCGAACGTGGGTGCGGCCGGGGCGGCGGGCTGGGCGGCGACGCCGTCGGCCTGGTTCGGCAGCGTCAGCGCGAGCAGGTCGCGCGGGGCGCGGGCCTCGGTGCCGCGGACGACGACCGTCCTGCGGAACAGGTCCTCGAGGGTGCCGGCGGCCTCCTCGTCGACCGCGGCGCGGCCGGTGATGACGCCGCGCAGGAACCAGCGGGGGCCGTCGACGCCGACGAACCGCGCGGGGCGGTGGCCGGTGCGGCCCTCGGGGGTGCGCACGGGGAGGCGGGCGAGCAGCTCGCGGCCGAACGGCCCGGGCACGTCGTCGACGGCGCCCCCCTGCTTGCGCACGGACTCGCCGATCTCCTCGCGGATCTCGTCCCAGATGCCGTCGGTCCGCGGCGCGGCGAACGCCTGCATCTGCAGGGTCGAGCCGTCGATCGTCACGCCGACCGCCGTCACGGTGCCGGACTTCTTGTCGATCTCCATGCGCAGCTCCATGCCGTGCACGCCGGGCAGCCGCAGGGCGCCCAGGTCGACGCGCGGGCCGGCCGGGACCTCCTCGCCGGAGTCCCAGGGGCCGGCGGACCGGTCGACCGCGGTCGGGGCCGCGTCCTCCGGGGTCGCGTCCTGCACCGCGGCTCCGTCGTCCGCGGCGGCCGCGGTGCCGGCCTGGTCGGCGGCCCCCTCGGCTGCGTCGACGCCGGCCGCGGTCTCGTCCTGGGCGGTGCGGTCCTTCGCACCGCGCCGGAATAGCGCCACCCTCAGTCCCCTCTCCGGGTCGCCCGCGTCGCGGGCGCGTTCGTCTCCACGATAGTCCGCACGCGACGGACCACCTAGCGGGCCGCCTGCGTGTCCGCCGTGGGCGCACCGGCGGGCGCGCCGCCGGGCCCGCCCGCGGCGCCGGCCGCGCGCCAGCCGCCGCTCGACCCGAACCCGCCCGTGCCGCGGACCGAGTCCGGCAGCTCGTCGGCCTCGACGAACAGCGCGCGCTCGACCCGCTGGACCACCAGCTGGGCCACGCGGTCGCCGCGGTGCAGCACGACCGGCTCGCGCGCGTCCGTGTTGAGCAGGGTCACGGCGATCTCGCCGCGGTAGCCCGCGTCCACGGTGCCCGGCGCGTTGACGATCGTGAGGCCGTGCCGCGCGGCCAGGCCGGACCGCGGGTGCACGAAGGCCGCGTAGCCCTCGGGCAGCGCGATCGCGATCCCGGTCGGCACGGTGACCCGCTCGCCCGGCTCGAGGGTCGCGTCCACCCGGGTGACCAGGTCCGCGCCGGCGTCGCCGGGGTGCGCGTAGGCCGGGACCGGCACGCCCTCGTCGAGGCGGCGCAGCAGGATGGTCATGGTCTCGGTGGCCGCCGGGGCGGGCGCGTCGTCCGTCACGGGCCCCGACCCTACCCGCCGCCGCAGGTGGGATGCTGGGGCCGTGCAGACGACGACCGCCCCCGCCTTCGCCGAGCGCCTCTGGCCCTCCCCCGCCGGCTGGGTCGCCGTGCCCGCCCTCGCCGCGATGCTCGGCATCGTGCTGCTGCCGCTGTCCCCCGTGGCCGCGGCGGTCGGCGCCGCCCTCGGCCTGGTCGCCGCCGCGCTGGCCGCCGCGCGCCTCGCCACCCGGGTGCGCGTCGAGGGCGGCGAGCTGCACGCCGGGGACGCGCACGTCCCGGTCGCGCTGCTGCGGGCGCCGCGCGCGCTCGACGCGGACGAGACCCGGCACGAGCTCGGCCCCGGCCTGGACGCCCGCGCCCACGTGTGCCTGCGCGGCTGGGTGCGGACCGCGGTGCGGGTCGAGCTGGACGACCCGGCGGACCCGACGCCGTACTGGCTGGTCTCGACCCGGCGGCCGGCGGAGCTCGTCGCGGCGCTGGGCGGCCCCGTCGACGGCGGCTCCCCGGCGGCCTGACCCGGCCCGGGGACGACGACGCCGGCCGGACCACGGGGGTCCGGCCGGCGTCGTGACGGCTGGGTGGGGCGCGCCCGCCCGCCTGCGCGGCGGTCGGCGCGCCCGGTCAGCAGCTCAGGCCGCGCACTCCGAGCAGACGGGCATGCCGTCCTTCTCGTACGCGAGCTGGCTGCGGTGGTGGACCAGGAAGCACTTCGAGCAGGTGAACTCGTCGGCCTGGCGCGGCAGCACCCGGACGGAGAGCTCCTCGCCCGACAGGTCCGCGCCCGGGAGCTCGAACCCCTCGGCCGCTTCGGTCTCGTCCTCGTCCACCACGCCCGAGTTCTTGTCGGAGCGCCGGGCCTGGAGCTCCTGCAGCGAGTCCTCGCTGAGGTCCTCCTCGGTCTTGCGCGGGGCGTCGTAGTCGGTTGCCATGTGGTGTGGTCACGCTCCGTCTGGTGGTCGGGATCGTCGTACGCGGGATCAAGCGAACGGGGGACGCCGTTTGTTCCCGGTCGGGCGCCCCGGATTGTGCCTCATTTCGGGGCGCCGCGCACCCCGGGCTCAGTCGTCCGCGTCGGCGCCCAGCTCGGCGAGCAGCGCGGCCAGCTCGTGGACCGTCGCGGCGGGCCCCACGACCGACATCTCGACGCCCGCGGGACGCCCCCGCAGGCCGCTGACCTGCGCGCCCGCCTCGATCGCGATGATCTGGCCGGCGGCGAGGTCCCAGGGGTTCAGGCCCCGCTCGTAGTGCGCGTCGAGGGAGCCCTCGGCCACCCGGCACAGGTCCAGCGCCGCCGAGCCGATGCGCCGGATGTCCCGCACCCGCGGCAGCAGCGCGGCCAGCACCCGGCCCTGCGCGCGGCGGCGCTCCTCGAGGTACCCGAAGCCCGTGCCGACCAGCGACGTGGCGAGCGGGCGGGCCGGGTTCACCTCGAGCCGCCGCCCGTCGCGGAACGCGCCCTGCCCCCGCCCGGCGGTGTACGTGCGGCCGTCCGCGACCGCGTGCACGCACCCGGCGACGGGGGTCCAGCGCGCGGGGTCGGGCTCGCCGGCGACGACGCCGACCGAGACCGCGAACGCCGGGACGCCGTAGAGGTAGTTGACCGTGCCGTCGATCGGGTCCAGCACCCAGGTGAGCCCGCTCGTGCCGGGCTCCAGGCCGTGCTCCTCGCCCAGCACACCGTCCTGCGGCCGGTGCTCGGCGAGCAGGGCGCGCAGGTGCGTCTCGGACGCGAGGTCCATCGCGGTGACCGGGTCGACGTCGCTGGACTTGGTGGCGGCCACCTGGACCCGCTCCGGACTGGTGGTGCGGATCAGGTCGCCCGCGGAGCGCGCGAGGCGCTCGGCGAGCTCGGTGAGGGCGCGGACCTCGGCGGGGTCCGGCAGGGGGGCGGCGGGAGACTCGGAGGCGCTCGTCACGCGGCCCATCCTGCCCGAGCGGGCGCCCGCGCGGGGGCTCAGCCGGCGCCCGGTCCCCCGCCGCCGCCCGGGCCGCGCGCCTCGTCCCGGCCCGCCGCCCGCGACCGGCGCACCCGGGCCACCCAGCGCAGCAGCGGCGCGGGCTGCTCGCGCGGCGCCCGCGCGGCGCGCCCCACCCCGCCCACGCGGCCCAGCCGGGCGCGGGCGGCCGCGCGGTCCCACGGCCCCGGCGCCCGCCAGCCGAACCGCAGCGCGACCAGCCGGATGCCGAGCACCGCCACGACGGCGGCGACCACGGTGCCCTCGGACAGCGCGTCCTCGCGCCACAGCACGGCGAGCACGAGCGCGCCCAGCAGCGACGGGATCGCGTAGAGCTGGCGCTGGTGCAGCACGGCGGGCAGCTCGCCGGTGAGCAGGTCGCGCAGGACCCCGCCGCCGACGCCGGTGATGATCCCCGCGAACACCGCGGCGGTCGCCCCGACGCCGTACTCCAGGGCCTTGATCGTCCCGACGACGGTGAACAGCGCCAGCGCCCCGGCGTCCAGCACCAGCACGAGCCGGCGGAGCCGGTGCAGCGCCGGGTGCGCGGCCCAGGTCAGCAGCCCCGCGGCGCAGGCCGTCGCGACGAACTCCCACTGCGCGATGCCGACGGGCGGGATCGCGCCGATCAGGACGTCGCGCAGGATGCCGCCGCCGAGGCCGGCGACCCAGGCCAGGACGACGATGCCGAAGATGTCGAAGCCCTTGCGCACCGCGGCGAGCCCGCCGGACAGCGCGCCGACGAACACGCCCAGGAGCTCGAGCACGGGCTGCAGGGGGAGGTCGACGTGCACAGGGGAGATCATGGCAGCCGGGAGTTCCGGCGGCGCACCGCCGAGCCTCCCCGGGATCGGGCCCCGGCGATGGCAGGCTCGTCCGCGGAACGATGGGAGAGGTGATGGCCGAGCTGGAGCTGATCGGGCTGCACGAGGACGGGGAGCACCTGGTCCTCGCCGCGGCCGACGGGCAGCGCTACCGCCTGCGCATCGACGAGCCGCTGCGCGCCGCGGTGCGCCGCGACCGCCCGCAGCTGGAGCAGATCCGCGCCGAGCAGTCGGGCGTGCCGAGCCCGCGGGAGATCCAGGCGCGCGTGCGCGCCGGGCAGTCCGCGGAGCAGATCGCCGAGGAGTCCGGGCTGGCCGTGGAGCACGTGCGGCGGTTCGAGGGGCCCGTGCTCGCCGAGCGCGAGTTCGTGGCCGAGCAGGCGCGCGGGACCCGGGTGGGCCGCGACGTGGGCGCCCCCGTGCTGGGCGAGCTGGTGGTCGACCGGCTCGCGGCGCGCGGCGTGGACACGGCGGCGGTGACCTGGGACGCGTTCCGCGAGGGCGGCGGCGGCTGGGTCGTCGTCGCGCGGTTCCGCGTGGAGGACGACGCCCGCGAGGCGCGCTGGTCCTACGACGCGCAGGCGCGCGCGGTGCACGCGGAGGAGGACGAGGCCCGCTGGCTCTCCGAGACGGAGATCGCCGACGGCCCGGTCCCCCGCCGGCACCTGTCCGCGGTGCGCGACCTCGTGTACGACGTGGACGCCGACGTGCGCCCGGTGCTCGCCGCGGTGGACGCCCCCGGGCGCGCGCAGCACCGCGAGGAGGAGGACCCCGCGGACGACCTGCGGGCCACCCACGAGCTGCTCGACGACCTGCGCGCCCGGCGCGGCGTGCGGCAGACGCTCGACCTGGAGGACGACGAGGACGGCGACGCGTTCGGCGGCTTCGGGCCGCAGCACGCGTTCGACTTCGGCCAGCTCGACGAGCCGGCGGCGCCCGGGGCGCACCCGGTCGACGTCGAGCCAGCCGCCGAGGCCCGGATCTACCCGGCGCCGGCCCGCCCGCGGGCGGTCGAGGACGAGCCGGAGACCCCGGTCGCGCTCGAGCCCGGCGAGCCGGGGCCCGCCCCCGCGGCCGGCCGCGCGCCCGCGCCCGCGCCCGACGAGGACACCACGCCGACCCGGCCCGAGGACCAGCCCAAGCCGCGGTCCGGCGGGCGCCGCGGCCGGCCGAAGGTGCCGAGCTGGGACGAGATCGTGTTCGGCGCGAAGCCGGAGTGAGGTCCGCGCGGGGGCGGTGACGCCGGCCCCGCGCGGTCCCGCGGCGGGCTCAGTCGCCGGGCAGCAGGCCCAGCGTCTGCGGCGACAGCGCCGGCGCGCCCGACGTGCGCGCGGTCATCCGGAGCCGGTGGTGCTTCCGGCACAGCACCTCGTACCCCACCGCGTCGTCCTCGGTCGGCACCGTCACGTCCCCGACGACGACCTGCGCCCCCTCGACGACCATGACCCCGTGCTCGGTGCGGGCGTTCTGCGTGGCCCGCGCGCCGCACCAGCACAGCGCCTGGACCTGGAGCGTCTCGACCCGGTCGGCGAGCTCGAGCAGCCGCGCGGAGCCCGCGAACAGCCGGGTGCGGAAGTCGGTGGTGATCCCGAAGGCGAACACGTCCACGTCCAGGTCGTCGACGACCCGGCCGAGCTGCTCGACCTGCTCGGCGGAGTAGAACTGCGCCTCGTCGCAGATGAGGAAGTCCACCCGCGCCCCGCGGCTGCGCCGCTGCACGACCTCGGCCCAGAAGTCGGTCGCCGGCGTGACCTCGTGCGCGGGGACGGACAGGCCGAGCCGCGAGGACAGCACGTGCTCCCCCGCCCGGTCGTTCTGGGTGAACAGCACCCCGCCCCGGCCCCGTGCCGTGTGGTTGTGGTGCATCTGCAGCGCCAGGGTGGACTTGCCGCAGTCCATGGTGCCGCAGAAGAAGACCAGCTCGGCCACGTGCTCCTCGTTCCTCGTCGTGCTGGGGTCGTGCGGGGTGGGGCCGGACGGCTCAGGTGTGCACCGCGAGCAGCGGCACCCGCAGCTCCGCGGGGGTCAGCGAGCCGTGCACGCCGACGAGCTGCAGCGAGGCCGGGGTCTGCGTCCGGGAGTCGACCACCGTGGCCCGCCCGGTCGCCGCGACGACGAGGTCGCCGATCAGCGGTCGCACGTGCCCGGACACCGGCCCGAACAGCCCGGCCGCGACGGCGTCGTCCCCGGTGAGCACCACCGCGTCGTCGCCGAGCACGTCGGCCCACCGGGCCTCGGCCGCGCGCGGGTCCACGCCGGGCTCGAGGTGCACGTGCAGCGCGCGCGGCTCCCCCGCGACCAGCGCCACGCCCTCGGCCAGCCCGGGGGTGGTCGCCACGTCCCGGCGCCGCGACGGGTCGACGTCGACCATGCCGTGGTCCGCGGTGACGACCACGGTCGCGTTCTTCGGCAGCGAGCGGACCAGCCGGCGCAGCTCGCCGTCGAGCGCCTCGAGCTGGTCGCCCCACTGCCAGGAGCCGGCGCCCTCGTGGTGGCCGGTCTTGTCGACGTCGCCCCAGTACAGGTACACGAGCCCGGGCTCCCGCAGCAGCCGCAGCGCCGCGTCGACCCGCTGCGCCAGCGACTCCGCCGCGCGGTAGCCGCCGCCGCGCAGCGCCGCCTCCGTGAGGCCGGAGCCCATGAACTTCGCGGGGCCGACGGTGGTGACCGTCACGCCGTGCGCGACCAGCCGCTCGAACACCGTGGGCTCGCGCTGCCACTCCCGCGCCGGGCCGAGGCCGTCCCAGGACACCATGTTGGCCAGGCCGCCGCTCGCGGGGTTGCGGACCGTGTAGCCGACCAGGCCGGTGCGGCCGGGGCCGGTGCCGGTGCCGAACGAGCCCATGGACGCGGCCGTCGTCGACGGGTAGCCCGCGGACAGCGGCCCCGCGCCGTTCAGCAGCGACCGCAGGAACGGCGCGTGCCCCGCGCGCTCGGTGAGGTTCTCGTAGCCCAGGCCGTCGACCAGGACGACGCACACCCGGTGCGCCGCCGGCAGGCCCAGCTGGGCGCGGCGGGCCGGGCCGTCCGGGACGGGCGCGCCGAGGGCGTCGGCGACGGCGGGCAGCAGCCCGGACAGCGAGGGGCCCTCGTAGTCGGGCGGCACGAGGCCCGCGTCCGCGAGCTTGGCCGGCACGGTGGACGACGCGGCGGCGGTCATCGTCAGCGCGCGCTCGCCGCGGAGAGCCGCTTGGCGAACGCCACGGCGTCGCGGACGGCGCCCTCGCCCTCGGCGACCGCGGACACCCGGACCACCACGTCGTCGGGCGTCAGGGTGCCGGTCAGGCCGTGGTCCGCCTCGCAGCCCGGGTCCGCGCAGCCGGCGGGCTCCAGGTCGACCCGGGACACCGCGCCCCAGCCGACCGCGAGCGTGAGCTCGGCCGCGGCCGTCCCCGGGCGGTGCTGCTCCGGGCTGGCGATCACGTGGGTCAGCGCGACCGAGCGCAGCTCGGAGAGCGGGACGGCCTCCGTGGTCGCGGCCGCGCTGGCCGAGGGGTGCTCGCTGTCGGCGGGGTGGTCGTCGACGTGCGCGACCACGAGCCGCGTCGGGGTGAGCGCCAGGACGGTCACGTGCCGGCGCACCTCCTGCGCGTCGAACGTGGTCTCGGGGTGCACGAGGTAGGCCTCGACGGGCTCGTCCGCGAGCGCGACGTCCAGGACGTCGGCGACCAGGTCGGGGTAGTACCCGGCGCGGTGCAGGTCACGGAGCAGGTCGGTGGAGGGTGCAGGCACCCGGACATCCTCCCACCCGAGGGGCGGCGCCGTCACACCCCCCGCCCGCCGGGTCAGGCGGGCAGGGCGCGGCGCGGGCCGTCGGCGCGGGTGCCGGCCACCCCGACCCGGGCCATCGCGCCCAGCACGTACGCGCCGCGCTCGGCCACCACGACCGGGTTCAGCTCCAGGTGCAGCAGCTCCGGCAGCTGGTCGGACAGCACCGCCACCCGGGCGAGCACGTCCTCCAGCGCCGCGACGTCGAGCGGCGGGACGCCCCGGTACCCGAACAGCCGGGGGGACGACCGCGGGGCGCGGACCATGTCCGACACGTCGACGTCGGTGAGCGGCGGCACCGCCCAGGCGACGTCGCCGAGCAGGTCGGTGGTGTCGCCGCCGAGCCCGAAGCCGAGCACCGGGCCGAACAGCGGGTCCTCCGCGGACCGGATGACGCACGCCACCCCGTGCGGGGCCATGGCCTGCACCTCCAGCGGCGCGCGCCCGGGCTCGGGGTCCCGGCCCGCGGCGAGCGCGAGCACCTGGTCGACGTCGGCGCGCAGCTCGGCCTCGTCGTGCACGTCGAGCCGCACGCCGCCCAGGTCGGACCGATGCCGCAGCGCGGGCACGGTGGACTTGAGCGCGACCGGCCAGCCCAGGCGGTCCGCCGCGGCGACGGCCTCGTCCGCGTCGTGCACCCCGACCGTCGGGAGCACCTCGACCCCGGCGAGGCCCAGCAGCTCGGCGACCTGCTCGGGCGTGAGGTCGAGCGAGGCGCGGTTGCCGGCCTCGTCGAGCCAGCCCGCGATCCGGCGGCGCGCGGTGCGGGCGTGGATGCCCTCGGGGGCGACGAGCCGGCCGCGGTCGGCCGCGCGCCACGCCGCGTACCGGGCGGCCTGGTCGAGCGCGAGCACCGCGTCCTCCGGCGTCGTGTACGCGGGCACGGTGCGCAGCACGCCGTCGGCGTCGGGCGCGGTGAGCGCGGGCGTCGCGCCGTGCAGGCCCAGCAGGCAGGCCACCGACGTCCGGCCCGACCCCGCGGCGTGCCGGGCGAGCGCCTGGGCGACCCGGTCGTCCCGCGGGCCGACGGTCGGCACGTGCATCGAGACCACGACCTCGACGTCCGGGTCGGCGTACACCGCCGCGAACGTGCGCTCGACCTTCGCGTCGTCGGCGTCCTCGTGCAGGATCGCCGGCGCGCGGGACACGGTGAACCCCGCGGCGGCCAGCGCCTCGGACACCAGCGACGCGGCGGCGGACGACGAGGCCACCACGGCGGCCCGGCGCCCGGGCGGCAGCGGCTGGAGCGCGAACAGCTGGGACACCTCGAGCATCTGGTGCACGTTGTCCACCAGCACGACGCCCGACCGGCGCATGACCTCCTGCAGCGTCTGCCGCGACGCCTGGGTGGGCCGGACCGCGTGCCCGGGCGGCACCACGTGGCCGGACCGGCCCGCGGTCACGACGACGACCGGCTTGGCGGCCGCCAGGCGGCGTGCGACGCGGGAGAACTTCCGGGGGTTGCCGATCGACTCCAGGTACAGCGCGACGACGTCGGTCGCGTCGTCGTCCTGCCAGAACTGCATGAGGTCGTTGCCGGACACGTCGGCGCGGTTGCCCGCGGACACCAGGTGCGCCAGCCCGAGGTGCCGGCGCCGCACCGAGCCGAGGATCGACACCGCGGTGGAGGCGGACTGGCAGAACAGGCCGATCCGCCCCGGCGGCGGCGGGTCCTCGGTGAGCGAGGCGTTCAGCAGCCCGCCGGCGGCGTGCGCGAGCAGCCCGTACGACCGCGGGCCGACCACCCGGAGGCCGGCGGCGTGCGCGGCCCGCAGCAGGGCGCGCTGCAGCGCGAGGCCGGTCGGCCCCTGCTCGGCGTAGCCGCCGGACAGCACGACGACGCCCTTGACGCCGAGCCGGCCGAGCGCGCGCACCGCGACGACGGCCTCCGCGGCGGGCAGGGCGAGCACGGCGAGGTCGACCGGGCCGGGCACGTCGTCGAGCCGGTCCCAGTGGTGCACCGTCGGGCGCGGGTCGGCGCCGGCGGGCGCGGGGCGGCCGACCACGTGCACCTCGACGCCGCGCTCGTCGCCGCCCGCGGCGGTGACCGCGCCCGTGCGGTGCGCCGGGTCGTCCGCGGACGGGACGCCCGCGACGAGGTCGGCGAGCACGCGCTCGGCGCGCCGGTCGTCCAGCGACCCCGGCTCCGCGCTCGGCGACGACAGGACCAGCACCGACCGGGCCGTGAGCAGCGCCTGGACGCTGCGGGCCTCGGCGGCGTGCTCGCGGGCCATCATCACCGCGAGCGACCGGTCCGTCGGGTCGATGTCGAAGCCCACCGTCACCACGCCGTCCTCCAGCTGCTGCTGCAGCGAGTAGCCGGCCTCGCGGAACACCGCGATCATCCGGCCGTTCTGCGGCAGCACGTCGGCGGTGAACCGGCGGATGCCGCGCTCCCGCGCGGCCGCGGCCAGGTGCTCCAGCAGGACCGAGCCGAGCCCGCGGCCGTGGTGCGCGTCGGCGATGTTGAAGGCCACCTCGGCCTCGTCCGGGCCGACCTTGTCGTACCGGGCGACGCCGATGATCGCGTCGTCCCCCGTCACCGCGACCAGCGCGACCCGGTCCCGGTGGTCGACGCGGGTGAACCGCGCGAGGTCCCGGTCCCCCAGCCGCTCCAGCGGCGCGAAGAACCGGAACACGATCGACGCCTCGGACTGCCCGACGTGGAACGCCTGCAGGGCGTCCGCGTCCTCGGGGCGGATCGGCCGCACGTGCGTGGTGCTGCCGTCGCGGAGGACGACGTCGGCCTCCCAGCTCTCCGGGTAGTCCGCCGCCTCGTCGGGCGCGCCCCCGGTGCTCTCGGCCATGCCCACGAGCCTAACGAACCGGCGCGCCGCGCGTCGTGGTGGTCCGCGGGGTCGCGGAGCGGCGACAATGGGCGCCGACCACCCGCACCGTCGATCCCGGGAGCAGCCCCCAGCATGGCGCGCCGCAGCAGCACCCCCGACGTCCCGCCCGAGGACGTCGTCGAGCGCATCGTCGACATCGACGTCGCCACCGAGATGGAGGGCTCGTTCCTCGAGTACGCCTACTCGGTCATCTACTCGCGCGCCCTGCCCGACGCCCGGGACGGGCTCAAGCCGGTGCAGCGCCGGATCCTGTTCCAGATGTCCGACATGGGCCTGCGCCCGGACCGGCCGTTCGTGAAGTCGGCCCGCGTGGTCGGCGAGGTGATGGGCAAGCTGCACCCGCACGGCGACACAGCGATCTACGACGCGATGGTGCGGATGGCGCAGCCGTTCTCGCTGCGGCTGCCGCTCGTGGACGGGCACGGCAACTTCGGCTCGCTCGACGACGGGCCCGCCGCCCCGCGGTACACCGAGGCGCGCATGGCGCCGTCCGCGCTCGCGATGACGCAGAGCCTGGACGAGGACGTCGTCGACTTCGTCCCGAACTACGACAACAAGCTGACCCAGCCCGGCGTGCTGCCCGCCGCGATCCCGAACCTGCTGGTCAACGGCGCGTCCGGCATCGCCGTCGGCATGGCGACCAACATGGCGCCGCACAACCTGGTCGAGGTCGTCGCGGCGGCCCGGCACCTGGTGCTGCACCCCGAGGCCACGCTCGACGAGCTCATGCGGTTCGTGCCCGGCCCCGACCTGCCCAGCGGCGGCAAGATCGTCGGGCTGGAGGGCGTGCGCGACGCGTACCGCACCGGCCGCGGCGCGTTCCGGACCCGGGCCACCGCGCGGATCGAGAACGTCACCCCGCGCCGCAAGGGCATCGTCGTCACCGAGCTGCCGTACACGGTCGGGCCCGAGAAGGTCATCGAGAAGATCAAGGAGGGCGTGCAGTCCAAGAAGCTCTCCGGCATCTCGGACGCCCTCGACCTCACCGACCGCCAGCACGGGCTGCGCCTGGTCATCGAGGTGAAGACCGGGTTCAACCCCGAGGCCGTGCTGGAGCAGCTCTACCGGTACACCCCGCTCGAGGACTCGTTCTCGATCAACAACGTCGCCCTGGTCGACGGCCAGCCGCGCACCCTCGGGCTGCGCGACCTGCTCCAGGTGTGGGTCGACCACCGCATCTCCGTGGTGCGGCGCCGCAGCCAGTTCCGGCTGCGGAAGAAGCAGGAGCGGCTGCACCTGGTCGAGGGCCTGCTCATCGCGATCGTCGACATCGACGAGGTCATCCAGGTCATCCGGTCCTCCGACGACGCGGACGCCGCGCGCACCCGGCTGCGCCAGGTGTTCGACCTGTCGGAGCCGCAGGCCGAGTACATCCTCGAGCTCCGGCTGCGCCGGCTGACCAAGTTCTCCCGCATCGAGTTGGAGAAGGAGCGCGACGAGCTGCTCGGCGAGATCGAGGCCCTGCAGGCGATCCTCGGCGACGAGGCGCTGCTGCGGACCACGGTCAGCGACGAGATGGCCGAGGTCGCCGCGACCTACGGCACCCCGCGCCGCACGATCCTGCTCGAGTCCGCGGGCGGCGTCGCCACCGCCGCCGAGGGCGCGCCCGCGCCGCGGTCCGGCCGGGCCGCCGCCCCCGCGCTGTCGCTCGAGATCGAGGACACCCCCTGCTACGCGCTGCTGTCCGCGACCGGCCTGGTCGCGCGCACCGGCAGCACCGACGTCGAGCTGCGGCCCGCACCCGGGGCGGGCCGGTCCAAGCACGACGTCCTCGCCGGCTCGGTCGCGACGTCGGTGCGCGGCGAGGTCGGCGTGCTGACCTCCCGCGGCGTCGTCCGCCGGGTGTCCGTGCTCGACCTGCCCGGCCTGCCGCCGACCGACGGGGCGCCGAACCTGTCCGGCGGCCTGCCGCTGTCCGAGCTGCTGGCGCTCGACAAGGGCGAGCGGGTGGTCGGGCTGGTGTCCGTGGCCGCCGACGCCCCGACGCTCGCCGTCGGCACGGCGCAGGGCGTGGTCAAGCGGGTCACCTCGGGCGAGCCGCCGGCCAACCGCGACTCCTGGGAGGTCATCGGCCTCAAGGACGGCGACGAGGTGGTGGGCGCCGCCGCCGTGACCGACGAGGACGAGCTGGTGTTCGTCTCCTCCGACGCCGCGCTGCTGCACTACCCGGCGGCCTCCGTGCGGCCGCAGGGCCGGCCCGCGGGCGGCATGGCGGGCATCAAGCTCGCGCCCGGCCAGCGGGTCGTGCACTTCGGCGCGCTGCCCGCGGGGTCCGACGCGGCCGACGACGCCGAGGGCCCGGTCGTGGTCACCGTCGCCGGGTCGTCGAGCGCGCTGCCCGGCACCCAGACCGGCTCGGCCAAGGTGACGCCGTTCTCCCGGTACCCGGGCAAGGGCCGCGCCACCGGCGGCGTCCGGGCGCACCGGTTCCTCAAGGGCGAGGACGCGCTGTTCCTCGCCTGGGTCGGCCCGGCGCCGGCGCGCGCGACGGGGTCGGCCGGGCAGCCGGTCGACCTGCCGGAGCCGGACGAGCGCCGGGACGGCTCGGGGCAGCCGCTGGCGGCCCCGCCGCTGGCGATCGGCTGACGCCGCCCGGGCGCGCCCTGCGCCCTGCGCCGAGATAGGACCTGCGCGCCGAGATAGGACTGTGGACGGCCCTATCTCGGCGGAAGGGTCCTATCTCGGCGATGCGTGAGAGGGCGACGGGGCGACGCGGGCGTGTCCTGGGGAGCCGGCCCGGGCGCGTCAGCGGGCGTGGCCCGTGGCGGCGATGCGGGCGCGCACCAGGCCCGACACCTCGACGAGCGACGCCACCTGCGCCTCGTCCAGCGGCGACAGCAGCAGGTCCCGCACCAGCACCCGGCGGGTCTGCTGCGCGGCGCGCGCGGCGGCCTCCCCCGCGTCGGTCAGGCACACGACCGTGCCGCGGCCGTCCTGCCGGTCGCGGCTCCGCGTCACCAGCCCGCGGGACTCCATGCGCCGGAGCTGGTGCGACACCCGGCTGTCCTGCCACTCGGCCGCCGCGGCGAGGTCCTTCGCCCGCAGGCCCGGGTGGCCCGCCGCGAGCAGCGGCTCCAGCAGCTCCAGGTCGGCGACGGAAACGCCGGCGTCGGCCCCGAGCCCGCGCTCGAGCGCCGTGAACATCTCCCGGGAGAGTCCCAGGTACATGCGCCACGTGGCGTCCTCGTCCACCTGCGCGCGCCCGTCCTCTGGAGCCATGGGCACAGCGTAGGGCCAGGCCGTCGCGCGGCGGGGCCGTTCCGTCAGACCTCGATCGTGTACATGATCGCGCCGTGCGTCACCTCGTAGCCGAGGCTGGCGTACAGGCCGTGCGCGCCGGACGGGTTCTCGGTGTCGACGTCGAGCTCGGCGTACTGCATGCCGTCCGCCCGGAAGGACGCCATGGCGGCCGTGAGGAGCGCCGGCGCCAGGCCCCTCCCGCGCCAGGCGCGGCGGACGCCGAGCAGCTCGGTGTAGCCCGAGGTGAAGCCCGCGACCGCCCAGTCGTGCTCGTACCGGCCGGAGATCGTGTACCCGGCGACCTCGCCCGTCGCCTCGTCGACGGCCACGTGGCTCCACTGCGGCGCGAACATCGCGCGGCCCTGCTGCCAGTGCTCGGCCGTCCGGGGCTCGCTCCCCCAGTGGTCGGCGAACGCCTCGTTGTGCGCGAGCCGCACGGCGTCGTCCAGCTCGGCCGACCACGGGACGATCCGCACGCCGTCGAGCGGGCGCGGCTCGGGCAGCGGGCGGGTCAGGTCGCGGCGCATGTCGGTGAAGTAGCGGATCGGCGCGTAGCCGGCCGCCGCGTGCAGGGCGAGGGCGTCGGCGCGGTGGTCCTCCAGGAAGGCGGCGATCCGCCCGGGCGCGTCCTTGCCGGACTCCGCGAGCTTCTGCCGCGCCCGGGCGGTGGCCCACCCGAGCAGGGCCCGGCCGATCCCGCCACCGCGCCACGCCGGGTCGACGCCGCCCGACACCCACACCCGGATGACCCGCACGTCGCCGGGCGGGGCGTCGAGCGTG
Organism: Cellulomonas sp.; assembly: GCF_035634735.1. Lineage (GTDB taxonomy): Bacteria > Actinomycetota > Actinomycetes > Actinomycetales > Cellulomonadaceae > Cellulomonas. Next base: position 360 of record NZ_DASQCJ010000092.1, on the reverse strand, counting down.
ATCCAGGCGCGCGGGACGCCCTCGGCGTCGAGGCCGACGCGCGAGTCCCGGGCCGGGTCCTTCCAGTCGCCGTCGAAGCCCTCGCCGACCTCGGTCTCGCTCGTGCGGAACGGCTGGGCGTCGGCGGCCTCGATGCGGGCGATCAGCGCGGCCAGCACCGGGACGTCGTCGCGGGTGAGCGGCCGCCAGGTCAGGCCCGTGGCGGCGGGGTCCGGCTCGGGCAGCGTCGCGGGCGCGGCGGCCCGCACCGCCAGCGACGGGGCGGCGGCGGGCGTCTCGGTGCTCTCGTGCATGGCGACACGGTGCACGACGACGGCCCGCGCTGTCACGCGGAATCGCCGCGGGCCGGGCGCGCGCGGG
>NZ_DASQCJ010000091.1:0-18725 GCF_035634735.1 Cellulomonas sp. | reverse complement strand
GCTGGGGTTCGAGACCGACCACCGCACCATTCCCCACGAGGTCGACTGGCTGCGCACCGCCGTGCACCTGCACAAGGGCTGCTACCGGGGGCAGGAGACCATCGCGCGGGTGCACAACATGGGCCGGCCGCCGCGCCGCCTGGTGATGCTGCACCTCGACGGGTCGGGCCACGTGCTCCCCGAGGCCGGCGCGGTCGTGCGCGACCTCGGCGACCTGCTCACCACGGGCGAGCCCGGCCGCGAGGTCGGCGTCGTCACGACCGTCGCCCGGCACCACGAGCTCGGCCCGGTCGCCCTGGCGGTCGTGAAGCGCTCGGTGCCGGTGGACGTCGAGGTCGTGGTCGAGGCCGACGGCGGCGTGCTGACCGCCGGGCAGGAGATCGTGGTGCCGGGCGACGGCGTGTCCGTCGACCGACCCGCCGCCCGCGGGCCGCTGACCCGCGGCCTCGGCGGCCACCCGATGCTGTGACCCGCCGGTGACGGGCGCGCGGCCGGACCGGGGGCCCTCGGCGGTCCGGGTGCAGGTCGCCGCGCGCGTGCGGCAGGGGCGCGCCCGGGTGCGCACGGCGTTCGTGCCGATCCTGCAGGCCGTGCTCGCCGCGGGCGTCGCCTACTGGATCGGCTACACCGTGCTCGGGCACAGCGCGCCGTTCTTCGCACCGGTCAGCGCGTGGATCGCGCTCGGGTTCACCGCCGACCGCGACCTGCGCCGGGTCGCCGAGCTCGCGGTGGGCGTCGCGATCGGCGTCGGCCTGGGCGACCTCGTGGTGCACGTCATCGGCACCGGCGCGTGGCAGGTGGCGTTCGTGCTGCTGGTCGCGGCGCTGATCGCCCGGTTCCTCGACCGCGGGCCGATGCTCACGACCCAGGCGGGCGTGCAGTCGATCGTCATCGTCGGGCTGCCCGCGGTGAGCGCGTCGGGCGGACCGGTCGGGCGGTGGACCGACGCGCTGGTCGGCGGCCTGGTCGCGCTCGCCGTCGCCGCCCTGACGCCGAGCGACCCGCGCCGCCGTCCTCGGGCCCAGGGCCGGGCGGCGGTGGAGGAGCTCGCGGGGATGCTGCGGCTGCTGGCCCGCGGCATGCGCGGCCGCTCCGAGCACGACGTCGAGGACGCGCTGATCCGGGGCCGGGCGTCGCAGCCCGCGCTCGACGAGTGGCAGGACGCCGCGTCCTCGGCCCGGGACCTCGCGCGGGTGTCGCCCGCCGCGCGCCGGCACCGCACCGAGCTGGCCTGGGTCGGGCAGTCGGCCGTGCGGGTGGACCGGGCGGTGCGGAACTCCCGGGTGCTGGCCCGGCGCGCGCTGGCGTCGGTCCAGGCGGACCGGGCCCGCGACCTCGGGCCGGTGGCCGACGCGGTGGACCGGGTGGCCCTGGCGGCGGACGCGCTGGCGGCGGCGCTCGGCGACGGGACCGAGCCGCTGCGCGCCCGGGAGGACCTGCTCCGGCTGGCCGCGGAGCTCGACCCGTTCACGCTGACGCCCGACGACCTCCAGGCGCAGAGCCTGCTGCTGCTCGTGCGGTCGCTGGTCGTGGACCTGCTGGAGGCCGCCGGGGTCGACCCCCGCACGGCGCGGGAGGCCCTGCCGGAGATCTGACGCGGCCCCCCGCCGGGCGCGCGGCGGCCGGCGCCCCGTAGGCTCGCCCCGTGATCTTCGGCAACGTGCAGGTGCTGCTGTTCCTCCTGTTCACCCTCGTCATCCTGGTGCTGGCGGTGTGGGCGCTGGTCGACGCCCTGCGCCGCCCCGCCTCCGCGTACGTCGCGGCGGGCAAGCAGACCAAGCAGATCTGGTCGATCATCCTGGGCATCGCGACCGCGGTGGCGTTCTTCTCGGTGCCGCCGCCGCTGGGCCTTGGGGCGTTCCCGACGTTCCTCGCGCTGCTCAGCGCCGTCGCCGCGATCGTCTACCTGGTCGACGTGCGCCCGGCGGTCGCGCCGCACTCCCGCCGCCGCGGCGGCGGTGGCGGCCAGGGCCCGACCCGCGGCGGGTGGTGAGCGTGCCCGGCATCCGCCAGGGCGGCCCCGACCTGGCCGAGCGGCTGCGCGGCGAGGCCGCCGCGGCGGTCGTCGTGCGCCACGCCGCGGGCGCCGGCGACGTGGCCGCGGCGGCGGTCCCGCTGGCCCGGGTCGTGCGCGGGGACCTCGTCGAGTCCGTGCACCTCGGCCACCTCGTCGTGCTCGCGCCCGACGGCTCCGTCCGGCTGGCGCTGGGTGACCCCGAGGTCACCGTGCTGGCGCGGTCGTCGCTCAAGCCGCTGCAGGCGGTCGGCATGCTCCGCGCGGGCCTCGACCTGGACGGGCCCCACCTCGCGCTCGCCTGCGCCAGCCACGACGGCACGCCGGAGCACCTGCGGGTCGTCCGCGAGACGCTGCTCGGCGCGGGGCTGGACGAGTCCGCGCTCGACAACACCCCGGACTTCCCGCTGGACGCCGAGGCGGCGTTCGCGTGGCGCACCGAGGGGCACGGCAGGGAGCCGGTCGCGCAGAACTGCTCCGGCAAGCACGCGGCGATGCTGGCGACCTGCGTCGCGCACGCCGGCGAGCCCGGCTGGGGGCCCGAGGCGTACCGCGAGCCCGAGCACCCCGTGCAGGTCGCGTGCCGCGCGGCGGTCGAGGAGCTGACGGGCGAGCAGGCCTGGCACGTGACCGTCGACGGCTGCGGCGCCCCGCTGTTCTCCACGACGCTCACCGGGCTCGCCCGCGCGTTCGCGCGGATCGCGGTCGCTCCGGTCGCCGACCCCGGCACGCCCCTCGCCCGGGTGGCGCTGGCGATGGCGGAGCACCCCGAGCTGGTCGGCGGCGCGTCGCGCGACGTGACCCGGGCGATGCGGGCGGTGCCCGGCCTGGTGGCCAAGGACGGCGCGGACGGCGTGTACGCGGCGGCGCTGCCGGACGGGTCGGCCGTGGCGTTCAAGGTGACCGACGGCGGCGGGCGGCCGCGACCGGCCGTGCTCGCGGCGGCGCTGCGGGTCGCGGGGGCCGCCGCGGTGCCCGGCGTCGACCTGGCGGCGCTCGACGCGCTCGGGGACGTGCCCGTGCTCGGGCACGGCGAGCCCGTGGGCGCGGTCGTGCCGGCGTTCGCGCCGGCGGCGCCCGGGCCGGCCGCGTGAGGGCGGCCGCGTGAGGGCGGTCGTCCAGCGCGCCAGCCGGGCCTCGGTCACGGTGGACGGCGCGGTCGTCGGCGCGTTCGAGGGCGAGGGCCTGGTCGTGCTGGTCGGCGTGACCCCCGGCGACGGCCCCGCGCAGGTGGAGTACGTGGCCCGGAAGGTCGCCGACCTGCGGATCCTCCGCGGCGAGCGGTCGGTCGCCGAGGCCGGCGCGCCGGTGCTGGTCGTCAGCCAGTTCACGCTCTACGGCGACGCGCGCAAGGGCCGGCGGCCCACCTGGAACGCCGCGGCGCCGGGGCCCGTCGCGGAGCCGCTGGTCGACGCGGTGGTGGCGGACCTGCGGGCCCGCGGGATCACGGTCGCCACGGGGGTGTTCGGGGCGGACATGGCGGTCGACCTGGTGAACGACGGCCCGGTGACCCTGCTGCTCGAGTCGGCGCCGGACGCCTGACGCCGCCGGGCTCAGGTCAGGCGGAGGACCAGGCGCTCCTCGACCTTCGACGAGTCGCGGGTCCGGGCGTGCCGCTCGCCGGTGCGGACGAAGCCGGCGCGGACGAACAGGTCGCCCGCCGCGTGGTTCCCGTCGACCACCCACAGCGACACCGTCTCGGCCCCCTCCGCCCGCGCGGCGTCCTTCACGGCGTCGAGCAGCGCCCACGCCATGCCGCGGCGGCGCGCCTCCGGAGCCACCCAGAGCTGCACGACGTGGCGGTCCGACGTCGGCGACCCGGGCTCCTGGATCATCCCGACGAGCCCGCGCGGGGTGCCCTCCTCGTCGACCACCCAGGTCGACGCGCTGCGCAGGCGCATGCGCCAGTGCGGCTCGGCGAACAGCTCCTCGCGCGCCAGCGACGACCCGAACACGTCGGGGTCCTCGCGGAGCGCGCGCAGCCGCACGTCGCGGACCGACCGCCAGTCGTCCTCCTGCACGCGCCTGATCTGCACGCCGACAGCATGCCGCACGGCTCGCCGCTCGTCGCCCGGGGCGCCCGGCGCGCCCCCGGGTGAACGGGTCAGGGGTGCAGGCGGGCCTCGTCCGCCCCGACCTCCGGGACGCCGTGCCCGGCGGGGTCCGGCACCGCGCGGGCGACGTCGGCGACGTCCTCCTCGGGGCGCGGCGGGATCGTCTCGTCGGCCTCGAGCTGCGGCACGTCCTCGCGGCCGTCGTGCTGCACCGGGACGGGCTCGGTGCCGTCGGGGCCGGCGGGGATCGGCTCGGTGGGGATCGGCTCGGTCACGGTGTCCTCCCGGGGTCTCGCAGGTGGGGCCACCGTAGGCCCGGGTGGTCGCGCCCGCAGGACGAGCGCCCGGGTCCGCGCCACGATGGGGGCATGCGCATCGAGGCCGTCCTCGGGGACATCACCGACCAGGACGTCGACGCGGTCGTGAACGCGGCCAACTCGTCGCTGCTCGGCGGCGGGGGCGTCGACGGGGCGATCCACGCGGCCGCCGGGCCGGAGCTGCTGGCGGCCTGCCGGGACCTGCGCCGCACGACGCTGCCGGACGGGCTCCCGGTCGGCGACGCGGTCGCGACGGGTGGGGGCCGGCTGCGCGCGCGGTGGGTGGTGCACACCGTCGGGCCGGACGCGCACGCCGGCGAGACCGACCCGGCGCTGCTGCGCTCGGCCTTCACCCGGTCGCTCGACGTCGCCGCGGAGGCCGGCGCGCGCACGGTCGCCGTCCCGGCGGTCAGCGCGGGGGTCTACGGCTGGGCGCCGGCGACCGTCGCCGAGGTGGCGGTCGCCGCCGCGCGGGCGTGGGCCGCGGGGCACCCGGACGCGCTCGACCTGGTGCGGTTCGTGCTGTTCTCGCCGGCGGTCCTGGCGGCGTTCGAGGACGCGCTCGCGGAGCACTGAGCGCCCGGGCGGCCGGGTCGTGGGGCCGGGGCCGCCGCGCGTCAGCCCGCTGCCGCCCCCGCCCGGGCCGGCAGCCGGGACAGCCCGGCGCGCAGGTCCTCCGCGCTCGCCGTGAGCGAGATCCGCACCCAGCCCTCGCCCTCGGCGCCGAACGCCGACCCCGGGGCGACCGCGACCCCCGCGGTGCGCGCCAGGTCCTCCGCCCAGGCCGCGACGTCGCCGCCACTCGCGTGCGAGACGTCCGCCCACAGGTAGATCCCGCCGGCCGCGGGCAGCCAGGGGATGCCGCGCTCGTCGAGGATCGCCGTCGCCAGGTCCCGGTGCTCCCGGTAGGTCTGCCGCGCGTGCGCCACCGCGTCCTGCGGCCCGGTGAGCGCGGCCAGCGCCGCGTACTGCGCCGGGGTGTTCACGCAGGACACGATCGACTCCTGCAGCGTCGGCATCAGCGGCGCCATCCGGTCCGGCACCACCAGCACCCCGACGCGGAACCCCGTCATCGCGTGCGTCTTGGAGAACGTGTGCAGGGTGAGCACCCGGCCGTCGGTGTCGAACCGCGCGGCGGGGACGTGCGGCGCCTCGTAGGTGAACGCCGCGTAGCACTCGTCGGACAGCACCCACAGGTCGTGCCGCCGGGCGACGTCGACGAGCTCCGCCACCAGGTGCTCGGGCAGGCTCGTGCCCAGCGGGTTCGACGGCGAGTTGAGCAGCAGCACCCGGGTGCGGTCGGTGATCGCCGCCTCGACGGCGGCGGGGTCGGGCAGGAAGCCGTCCCCGGGCCGCAGGGCGTAGGGCTGCGGCTCGGCCTGGAGCAGCCGGGTCGCCATCGCGAACGGCGGGTAGCCCGGGTCGGGGACGAGGACGCCGTCGCCCGCGCCGACCGTCAGGCTCAGCGCCAGGTGCAGCGCCTGCGCGCCGCCCGCGGTGACCCACACGTTGTCGCGGCGGACCGGCGGGGCGTGCTCCGGGTCGAGCCACGCCGCCACCGCGTCCCGCAGCGGGGCGATGCCGCCGTTGGGCGTGTACCGGGTGTCGTCGCGGTCCAGCGCGGCGCGGGCGGCCTCCAGCACGTGCGGCGCCGTCGGGAGGTCGGGCTCCCCGACGCTGAGCACCACGGCGCCCGGCAGCGACCACGCCAGCTCGGTGATCCGGCGGATGCCGGAGGCGGGGACGGCGCGGGCGTGGCGGGCGATCTCGGGCACGGGGTGCAGGCTAGCCCGGCGGTGTTCCGGGGCCGTGTCCGCCTCGGCCCGCCCCCGCCGACCTGCGGCGTTGGCAGGATGGGGGCGTGACCGCCTCGCCCGACGCCCCGTCCGTCCTCTCCCGCTCGCGCGCCCGCACCGCCGGCACCGCGCTCGCAGCCGTCGCGCTCGGGGCCGTGGCGTGGTGGCTGCTGCGGCTCGGGGCGCACGACGCGACGCTCGTGCGGTGGGAGTGCTTCGCCGGCACCTGCGCGACGGACGACTTCGCCGGGGCGGCGCCGGTGCTGGGCGGGCTGGTGCTGCTCGCCGCCGCGGCCGTCGCCGCGCCGCTCGCCCGCCGGGCGACGCCGGGGCTGGCGGTCGTGCTCGGCTCGGGGGCGCTGCTCGCCGGCTGGTCGGCGGCCGTGACCGACGGGCTGACCACCGAGCAGGCGGTGCGCCGGCCGGTGCTCGTCGCGGCGCTGGTGCTCGCGCTCGGCCTGGTCGCCGCCCTGTGGGGCGGGGTGCGGGTGCTGCGGGGCGCGGGGCTGCTGGCGCGGCTCGGCGGCCGCACCGGCACCTGGGCGCGCGTGCAGGACTACGAGAGCGGGACGGGCCCGGTCGTCGGCGCGACCGTGCACTTCGCCGACGCCGGCGGCGTCCGGCACGCGGTGCGGGCCCGGGTGCCGCGCGAGGCGTTCCAGCACCCGCCGCGCGCCTACTACGACCCCGCGCGGCCGGACGACGGGGAGCGGCTGGTGGTCGTGGTGCCGTCGCCGCCGCTGACGGCCGCCGGCCGCCGCGCGCGGGAGCAGGCGGTCCGGGTCCTGCTGCCGCTCCCCGAGGACGACCTCCCGGGCGGCGGCCCCGCGCGCGCGGGGCGGACCGGGGCGGCCGGCGCGGCGGGCGCGGGTCGTGCGGGGTCGGGCGCCTCGTCACCCGCGGGCGGCCGCGGCGCGGGCTCGGTGGTCGACGCGCTCGAGCGGCTGCAGGCGCTGCGGGCCTCGGGTGCGCTGTCGGAGGAGGAGTACGCCGCCGCGAAGGCGCGGGTCCTGGCGGGCTGAGCGGGGCCGGCCGCGGGTCCCCGCGTCGCTCGACCTGCCGCGCCGCGCTGTCCGGGCGGATACTGGTGCCATGGCGACGACGCTGGACCCGGCCGAGGTGACCGCGCTCCTCGAGGAGCGGCGGCGCGAGGCCCTCGCGCGGCTGGCCGGCACCGACGCCGAGCGCGCGGCGGTCGTCGCCGCGTCCCGCGAGTCGGTGGCCGACGACGAGCACGACCCCGAGGGGTCGACCATCGCCTACGAGCGCCGGCTGCTCGACGCCCTGACGCACGACCAGCGGGACCGGCTGCGGGAGATCGACGAGGCCGAGCACCGGCTGGCGGCGGGCACGTACGGCACCTGCGCGCGCTGCCACCGCCCGATCCCGGTCGAGCGGCTGCGCGCCGTGCCGACCGCCCGGACCTGCGTGGACTGCGCGGCGCGCTGACCCCTGCGCCGACCCCCGCGCCGGCGAGGGCCCGGCCCGCGTGCGCGAGGATGGGGCGCATGTTCGCGCGCCCCGACGACCTGACCGCCATGGGCCTGGCCCTGACCGAGGCCGCGGGCTGCGCCGCGACCGGGGACGTCCCCGTGGGCGCGGTCGTGCTGGGCCCGGGCGGCGAGGTGGTCGGCGCGGGCCGGAACCGCCGCGAGGCCGACGCCGACCCGACCGCGCACGCGGAGGTGCTGGCGCTGCGCGCGGCGTCGGAGGCGCTCGGCCGGTGGCGGCTCGACGACTGCACGCTGGTGGTCACCCTGGAGCCGTGCCTGATGTGCGCGGGGGCGACGGTGCTGGCCCGGGTGCCGCGGCTGGTGCTCGGGGCGTGGGACCCCAAGGCGGGCGCGTGCGGGTCGCAGTGGGACGTGGTGCGCGACTCGCGGCTGAACCACCGGGTCGAGGTGGTCGGCGGGGTGCGCGAGGAGGAGTGCGGCGCGGTGCTGCGGGAGTTCTTCGCGCAGCACCGGGGCTGAGCCCCCGCCGCCGGGCGCGCCGCTACCCTGCGGGGGTGCTGCTCCTCCGGTGGGTCCGCCTGATCCTGCTCGGCGTCCCCGCCGTGGTCGCGCTCGGGCTCGGGATGACCGGGCCCGCGCTGCTGCTGCTCGCCGCGACCGCGCCCGGGTACCGGGTCGCGGGCGCGCTGCTGGCGGTGGGCCCGGCCGCGCTGGTGGTGTGGTCGCCCGCCCTGGTGCGGACGGTGGTCGTGGCTCTCGGTGGCCGCGTGGTGCCGGCGGCGCCCGACGAGGTCGCGCGCCTCGCCGATGCGGCGCGCGCCACCGGCCAGCCGCCGCCGACCGTCCTGGTCGCCGCCGCCGACCTCCCGGAACCGGTGCCGTTCCGGGGGCTGCGGCACGACCTGCTGGTCGTGTCGCCGGCTCAGGTGGAGCAGCCGCAGGTGACGGCGGCGGCGCTCGCGGTCGCCAGGCGCCGGGGCGACGACCGGCTGGTCCTGGTCCTCGGCGCGCTCGTGATCGTCCTCGGGAGCTGGTCGAGCGCGCTGCGGCTGGTGACGACCGCGGTGCGGCCGGGTCGGGTGCCCGGCGCGGACCGGCTCGCGCTCGCGGGGCTGCTGCCGCTGGCACCGGTGGCCGCGCTCGGGTGGGGGATCTGCTGGGTCGCGCTCCAGGTGGCGCGCGGCGTCCTCCCGCGTCGCCTGACGGTGGCGCTCCTGGCGCTCGGCGGCAGCACGACGCTCGTGCGCGCGCGGCCCACGGAGGACCTCGTCGCGCTCGGCGACGGCGTCCGGCTGGGCACGATGCTCGCGACCGGGCGGGTCGAGCGGCGTCCGGCCCGGGAACGGTCGGGCGCGCGCACCTGGTGGAGCACCCCGCAGGCGCTCGCGGGGGCGGCGTCCGCCGACCTGCTGGGCGGCGCGGCGCGCGTCGTGGTCGCGGTGCTGGTCGTCGGGGTCGGGACGTACGGCGGCCTCGGCCGGGTCCCGGCCGAGCGGATCGCCTGGCCCTGGGAGGCCGCGCCGGAGGTGGCCACGGCGGTCGGCGTCGACGCCACCCGGGACGACGGCAGCCGCAGCCTGGTCGAGCGCCTGGGTGCCGACGTCGGCACCACGTACACCGCGGCGGTCCGGCTGCCCGACGGCCGCACGGTCGACCTCGCGCCGGGGAGCCACCCCCTCGCGGTCGGCGACGAGGTGCGCGTCGTGCCCGACGCCGAGGCCGGAGGACGCGCGCGGTCGCTCACCCAGAGCTCCGCGGCCGACCTGATCATCGCGAGCGGCGTGATGCTCGCGCTCGGGGCGGGGCTGCTGCGCGGCGTCGGCGGGCTGTCCATGCTGGCGGACCAGCGCCGGCTGGCCCAGGCGGACCACGACCAGCGGGTCGCCACGGGTCGCCGGCACGGCAGGCGCCGGCCGCGACCGTTCCTGGGCGCGCGGGGCTGAGCCGACCGGCCCGGGAGCGGCCGTTCGGTCGTGCGGTCCCCGGCGAGCCGTCGGGCGTGGCCGGGGTCCGTACCGACCCGGGCGGGCGCTGGGCACCCCGTCCACCCTGCCGGCGGCCGCCGCGCCGCGGGCCGCGGACGCGCGGAGGGGCCCCGCCGGCGTCGACCGGCGGGGCCCCTCGTGCGCGGGTGGCGCGTCGATCAGCCGCCCGTGATGTTGTCGTACGCCCGCTGGGCCGCCGTCTGGGCGTCGGCCAGCGCCTCCTCCGGGGTCTTGTCGCCGAGCAGCGCCGCGGTGATGGCGTTGTTCAGCTCGTTCTGGATGTCCTGGCCGGCGGGCGAGGACCCGAAGGTCTTCCCGTACTCCACGACGTCGTAGTAGGTCGCGATGACCTGGTCGAAGCCGGCGTCGCCGGTCTCGGTGACGTACTGCTCGCGGATCGCCTGGTCGGCGGCCGGCGAGCCGGTGAACAGGCCGGTGTTGATGCCGCCGTCGGTGGCGATGGTGTCGGCGCGGGCCTCACCGGCCGCCATCCAGGCGTCCTGCGAGGTCAGGTCGAGCATCCAGGCGCAGGCGGCGTCCTTGTTCTGGGCGCCGGCCGGGATGACGAACGCCGTGCCGGAGGCGACGGAGAACGGGTTGCCGTCCTGGTCGCGGAACGGCACCGCCTCGATCTGGATCTGGCCGACGTAGGCGCCGAGCACGTTCGGGTACCACTGGGCGTTCACCTGCGCGCCGACCTGGTCGGTGACGTACTGGTTGTTGTCGCCGAAGGTGTCGAACGAGTCGGTGAACGACTTCACCTTGGCGAAGCCGCCCTGGGCGTCGGTGATCTGCTTGAGCAGCTCGATGCCGGCGACGTTGGACGGGTCGTCGAGCGTCGGCTTGCCGTCCGCGTCGGTGAGCTGTCCGCCCTGGCCGAGGATCCACAGGCCACCCTGTCCGGTGGCGACGGGGTCGAGGCCCAGCGTGGTCGGGACGCCGCCGCTCTCGGCGTACATCTTCTCGATCGCGGCGACGAGCACGTCGGGCTGCGAGGTGTCGATCTGGTCCGCGGTCACCCCGGCGGCGTCCATGACCCGCTTGTTCAGGATGATGGCCGGCGGCTGGTAGAACTGCGGCACCGCCCAGACCTGGTCGCCGTACCGCACGTCGTCGACGACCGACGGGTAGTACTGCTCCTCCGGGTCGACGTCGTGGGCGCTGTAGCAGGCGTCCAGCGGCAGGATCAGGTCCTGGGCCGCGTAGGTGGTCACGTACCGGCGGTCCATCTGCACCACGTCCGGGACGTCGCCGGAGGCGAGCCGGGTGGTGAACTTCTGCGCGTCGAACGCGGTGGCGTCCAGGTCGATCTGGACGTCGGAGAGCTGGTCGGCGGCGTAGTCGAGGCGCGACTGGCCGACGTCGTCGGCGTTCTCGAAGCCCCAGGCCTTGAGCGAGCCCGACGCCTCGGTGCTGAAGTCGGTCGACCCGCTGGACCCCTCGTCCCCACCACCTCCGCCCGAGCTGCAGGCGGCCAGGGCCAGCGCGGTGACCGGCAGCAGGGCGATCGCGGCGCGGCGACTCTTCCTCATGAACGTCTTCCCTTCCTCGCACCGGCGGACCGGCGTCGTCGCCGGCCGCGGGAGAGTCCCCGGCTGCGGTGCCGAGGATCTGAAAACCTTCCCACATCGGACGGTAGTTCAGGGCCTTCGGCTGAGACAAGACCTGAGCGATCACGGTGTGATCACGCCTGTCCGACGCCTGATGACCGTGGACTGACAGCCTGTCGTGTGACTAGGCTCATATGGAAACGATGCCACAAAAGTGAGGACTCGACGATGCCGTCCACACCTGACGGGACGCCGATCGACCACCCCGCCGCCCCGACGGAGCCGCCCCGCGGCGGCCCGCTGCTGGACCGCCCGGTCCGGCAGGTCCTGCTGGTGGGACACACCCACCACGACGTCGGCTACACGAACAGCCCGCGCCTGGTCGACGACCTGCACGCCGCGACCGTATTGCGGGTGCTCGACCTGTGCGACACGAACGACGGCGACGGCCCCGACGCGTTCCGCTGGACGTTCGAGGTCGCCCGTCCGGTGCTGCGGTTCCTCGACTCCGCGGGCGCGGCGGACGTCGAGCGGCTCCGCCGCCGGGTGGCCGAGGGGCGGGTCGCGGTGACCGGCGGCTACCTCAACATGACGCAGCTGCTCGGGGACGCGGAGCTCGGCGCGGCGTACGACGCGCTCGACCGGCTGCGGGCGGCCGGCGTGCCGGTGCGCACCGAGCAGCACGGGGACGTGAACGGCATCGCCTGGGGCGCGGTCGACGCGATGCGCCGCGCCGGGGTCGACCGGCTCGTGATGGCGCTCAACCCCGACCACGGCCGCCCGCCCTACCCGCAGCCGACCGGCTTCTGGTGGGAGGGGCCGGCGGGCGGGCGGGTGTTCGCCTGGCTGTCGACGCACTACGGCGTCGGGGAGGAGTGGGGGATCGTCGACGGGGACGTCGAGGCCGCCGAGGCGCACGTCGCCGACTTCGTGGCCGCGCTCGAGAAGCGGGACGACTACCCCTACGACACCGCGGTGGTGCACGCGGCCAACGACAACCGCTGGCCGACGGCGCTGTTCCTCGACGTCGTGCGGCACTGGAACGCCCGGCACCCCGACGTGCCGATGCGCACGGCGACGATCGACGAGGCGCTGGACGTGCTGCGCCCGCAGGCGGAGGCCGCCGACGTGCCGGTGGCGCGCGGCGAGTGGTCGGACTGGTGGGCGCACGGCCACGGGTCGACCGCCCGGGAGGTCGCCGTCTACCGGGAGGCGCGGTCGTTCGCCCGCGCCGCGCAGACCACGCTCGGGCTCACCCGGCTGCGCGGAGACGGGGCGCCGTCGCTCGCGGACGTCATGGGCTACCGGCGCGGGCCGGTGCGGCTGCGGTCCGACGCCGAGGTGGCGCGGGACCTGGACCGGGTGGACGCGGAGCTGCTGCTGTTCGCGGAGCACACCTGGGGGTCCTGGGAGACCTACGCCAAGCCGCACTCGTCGTTCAGCCACTCGCACTGGAACGCCAAGGCCGGGTTCGCGTACGGGGCGTTCGACCTCGCGCGGGACCTGGCGGTCGAGGGGCTGTTCCGGGTGGTGGCGAGCGGGCCGGGGGACGCGGGCGCGGCCGGCGGCCCCGGCGGCCCCGACGGGACGCGGGTCGTCGTCGTGAACCCCACCGAGCGTGCGCGCACCGAGCCCGTCGACGTCGAGGTCCGCGGCCGCACCCGCGCGCGGACGGTCGCGACCGTGCCGGCGTTCGGGGTGGCGACGGTGCCGCTCCCGGCGGCACCCGGGCTCGCCCGGGCCGGGCGCGAGGTCGCGTGCGGGGCGTACCGGGCGGTCGTCGACCCGGCCCGCGGTGGCGTGGTCTCGCTGGTGCACGTGCCGAGCGGGCGCGAGCTGGTCGACGCCGAGGCCGCCGGGCACGGGCTGGGTGCGGTGGTCACGGAGACGGTCGCGCCGGGCAGCACGCACCCGATGGTCGTGCGGGACCCCAAGGACTTCCACCCGGACCTCCCCGGGCCCGACTTCGACCGGCGGCACGCGGCCGGCGACGAGGAGCCGCTGGTCACCGAGGGCGAGGCGTGGGTGCGGATCGCGTGGCGCACCACCCCGCCGGGGCTGCCCGCGGCCGCCACGACGCTGACGCTGTACCGCGACCTCGACGTGGTGGACCTCGAGGTCGCCCTGGTGAAGCCCGAGGCCTTCGGGCCGGAGAGCATCCACGTGGCGTTCCCGTTCCGGGTGGCCGACCCGGAGTTCCTGCTGGAGACGGCGGGCGCCGTGTACGCGGCCGAGACCGAGCAGCTGCCCGACACCTCGAAGGACTGGTACTCGATCCAGCACGCCGTCGGGGTGCACGCCCCCGGGACGGCCGGCGGGGTGCTCTGGGGCGCGGTCGACGCGCCGCTGGTCCAGCTCGGCGGCCTGCACACCGGCGAGTGGGCGCGCACGCTGCGCGCGCCGACCGGGTACGTCTCGTCCTGGCTGATGAACAACCTGCACTTCACGAACTTCCAGGCCCGGCAGGAGGGCACCCGGACGTACCGGTACCGGTTCGCGGCGGTCGACGGCCCGGTGACCCGCGAGCGGGTCCGGGTGTTCGGGCGGGACCTCGCGGAGCCGCTGCAGGCGCGGGCGTACGACGGGGCGGTGGCCGCCGAGGGCCCGCTGGGGCTGCGGGTCGAGCCCGCGGACCGGGTGCTGGCCGAGGTGCGGCCGCTGCCGGACGGGACGGTGCGGGTCCGGCTCCGGAACGTCGGCGCCGAGCCGGTGGACGCCCAGGTGGCGTGGGACGGCCCGGGGCGCGTGGTGGGTGGCGGGGCGGTGCGGCTCGGGCCGCACGGCGTGGGGGACGCGGTGCTGCGCCGGGAGGCGTGAGGCGCGCGTCGGCGGGGGCGCGCCCGCGCCCGCCCCGCGGCGAGCGAGCAGGGAACACGTCGAGTGAGCACCCGCGGGGTGCTCACTCGACGTGTCGTCCGCCCGCTCGCGTCCGGGCGGGGCCGTCAGCCCGCGTCGTCCGCCGACGGCGCCTCCGCCGGACGCGGGCGGCCCGTGGCGTCCGGGGTCGACGCCTCGGTCGTCGTCAGCGCGTCGGTGGCCGCGTGGTCGTCCGTCGGCGGCTCGTCGGCGGGCGCCCGGCCCGCCGGTTCCGCCGGCGTCGACCCCGGCGCCACCGACCGCACGTCGTCCCCCGCGCCGGCCAGCGGCCGCTCCACGAGGTCGACCTCCACCACCGGCGCGTCCGGGTCGGCGGGCACGCGGAACGTCCGCAGCTGGAACGCCCCGAACTCCGCCTCGACCGTCCGGCCCACCAGCGGCAGCGCGAGGCGCGCGGTCCCCGGCTCGCCGCGGGTCTCGACCGCCCGGACCACGAGGTCGGCGCCCCCGGGCCCGTCCACCGCGTCCTCCGAGCCCTTCAGCGCCGTGATCTGCACCGGGCCGCCGTCGTCGGACGCGAAGGAGCCCGTGTGCGGCAGCGCGCCGGCGTGGAACGACTCGAGCATCGCGCGCACCGGCGACCCGAGCAGCGCGGCCCGGCGGCCGGGGTCCGCGGCGTGCCGGTCGCCGGCGTGCGGCACCAGCTCGTAGGAGAACCGCTGCACGCCCTGGTCCTGGTACGCGTACACGTCGTCGCCGTCGAGCAGCCGCGGGTCGTGCCAGGCGTACACCGGGCTGCGCACCGCGGTGACGCCGATGCTCGGCTCGGCGCCGGGCGACACGTCGTAGCCGTGCTTGTTGGTGGTGACGAGCGTCAGGCCCGCGGGCCGCCCGTCGAGCGTCCCGGTGAGGTCGACCCAGCCCTGGCCGGGCTCCTCGGCCCCGTCGACCGGCCGCTCGAGCTCGGCGTACGGGATCTGGTAGGTCGCCCGCGGGTCGGCCAGCGCGGTCGGGAACCGGAGCTTGAGCAGGTGCGCCCGCTCCCGCCAGTCCAGCGTGACGTCGACGCGCAGCACGGCCGAGTCGTGGTCGAGCAGCAGCTCCTCGATCAGCGTCGAGGCGCCCCACTCCCGCTCGACGCGCACCCGGGCCCGCAGCGGACCCGACTCGCGGACCACGACGCGCGCGACCTTCATGCTGTCGCCCGCCCACGCGTAGGACACGACCCGGTGCCCCCAGGTGTCGGTCGGGTCGTCGCAGACCTGCGTGTGCGCGCTGCCGTCGACCCCGCGCAGGACGTCGAGCCCGGTGCGCTTGTCGAGGTACGAGCGGATCCAGCCGGTCGCCGGGTCGAGCTCGATGCGGACCAGGTCGTTCTCCAGCACCGTCCCGCTCGCGGACAGCGCGCCCGGGGCGCCGCTGCTCCACGCCGGGCGCGCGGGCTCGGCCTCGGTGCGGACCCGGTACAGCCGGTAGCCCAGGGCCGGGACCTCGGCGCGGAACACCAGGGCGCCGCGGCCGGTCTGGTTGGTGGCCGCCCGCGACTGCGTCGGCTGCGAGACGACCGCCCGCCCGTCGCCGTCGACCACGTGCACCGCACCGGGGTGCGAGCCGTAGTGCAGCTCGACGTCGGTCGACACCGGCCACGGGTGCGGGTTGAACACCAGCACCGGCTGGGTGGCGGTGTCCTGGGGGATGTCGACCTGCCGGGCGATCGTGTTGTGCGCGCGGGTGATGATCCGCTTGGCGACGGACACGGCCTCGCCGAGCTGGTCGCGGGCGTCGTCGTAGGCGTGCTCGATCGCGGAGCCCGGCAGCACGTCGTGGAACTGGTTGAACAGCACCTGCTTCCAGGCGCGCTCGAGGTCCTCGCGCGGGTACGGGGTGCCGTCGTGCACGGCGGTGACGGCGGCCCAGCGCTCGGCGGACAGCAGGGCGTACTGCGCGCGGCGCTGCCAGGCCTTGATGCCCGAGTGCGCCGAGTAGCAGCCGGGCGCGTGGTGCTGCAGGTCGTCGGCCCAGGTCGTCAGGCCGTCGAGGAACTCCGCGCCGCGCTCGCGCACGCCGTCCAGGTACTCGCGGGGCGACGACATCCGCAGCCGGCCGAACGACCCCATGCGGTCGTAGCGGTGGATCGACTCGATGTTGGCGATCGTCGGGCCGCCGCCGTGGTTGCCGACCCCGAACAGGACCATGACGTCGCCCAGCGACCGGTCCAGCGCGCCGAGCGCCTTGTCCACCTGGCCGTCCACCGACCCGGCGGGGGAGCAGTACTCGAACGGGATGCGGTACGCGAGCACCTCGCTGCCGTCGGGTGCCCGCCAGCGGAACAGCGTGTCGTCGAGCGCGCTCTCGTGCGGGCCGGGCCGCAGGAACAGGTACGAGTCCAGGCCGTGGCCGCGGAGCACCGTCGGCAGGCTGGCGCTGTGCCCGAACGGGTCCGCGTTCATGCCGACCGTCGCGGGCTTCCCGAACCGGGAGATCAGGTAGCGCTGCCCGTACAGGCCCTGCCGGGCGAACGACTCGCCCATCGGCATGTTGCAGTCCGGCTCCACCCACCAGCCGCCGACGTTGACCCACCGGCCCTCGGCGACGCGCTCGGTGATGCGGGCGAACAGCTCCGGGTCCTGCTCCTCGACCCAGGACAGCAGCACCATTTGGTCGCAGGTGAACACGAAGTCCGGGTACTCGTCCATGCGGTGCACGGCGGACCAGAACGTGGCGCGCGCCTCGGCGTAGCCCTCCTGCCACGGCCAGAGCCAGACGGGGTCGATGTGCGAGTTCCCGATCATGTGGATGGTCCGGTCCGGCGTCGCGTGCGGGCGGGGGTGGGGCGGCAGGTCCCGGGGCTGGGTGCCCGCCGGTGCGTTGGACAGGGGCGCGCCCGTGGTCTGGCGTGGCCGGCTCATCGTGCTCCTCGTGCGTCGTCGCGCGGGTGGTCGATCCGATCGTACGCTGCAATCGATCCCATATCGAGGGGCGAGCGGGCCGGGATGGGCGGTCGCCGGCGGAATGAAATGTGCGTAACCGCACACGTGTGCGCGGATTGACAACCCGGCATCGGCGCTGGTGGGCTGGTGCGCATGCCGCGTCGACGCCGACCGCACGAGCACGCCCGCCCGACCGCCGGAGCGGGGTGCGGGAGCCCGCGGCGGCTGTCCGCCGGGGTG
The DNA here is from genome assembly GCF_035634735.1 of Cellulomonas sp. Taxonomy (GTDB): domain Bacteria; phylum Actinomycetota; class Actinomycetes; order Actinomycetales; family Cellulomonadaceae; genus Cellulomonas. The sequence goes on along the minus strand of NZ_DASQCJ010000091.1, from coordinate 1,568 downwards.
GTGGAGGGGTTCTACGGCCCGCCGTGGCGGCACGACGAGCGGCTGGCGCTGCTCGACGCCGCCCCGGCGCTCGGCCTCGACACGTACCTGTACGCGCCGAAGGACGACCCCTGGCACCGCGAGCGGTGGCGTGACCCGTACCCGGAGGCCGAGCTGGCCCGGCTCGGGGAGCTCGCCGCGCGCGCCGCCGCCGCCGGGGTCGCCTTCGTGTGGTCGGTCGCCCCGGGGCTGTCCATGCGGTTCACCGACGACGCCGAGCACGCGGCGCTCGCGGCCAAGGCCGAGCAGGTCCGGGCCGCGGGCGTCGGGGACGTGTGGCTGCTGTTCGACGACGTGCCGTACGACCTGCCGCACCCAGCGGACCTGGCGGCGTACGGCCCGGGGCAGGCGGGCAGCGGGCGCGCGCACGGCGAGGCGGCGGCGCGGTTCCGGGAGGCGTTCCTGCTGCCGCACGGGCTCACGGGCCCGATGACGGTGTGCCCGACCGACTACGCCGGCTGCGGGCGGTCGCCGTACCGGGACGCCCTCGGCGCGGCGCTCCCCCCGGACGCGCGCGTGCTGTGGACCGGCCGGGACGTCGTCGTCGGGGCCGTCACCCGCGAGGACGTCCTGGCCGCGGCCGCGGCGTTCGGGCGGCGGATCGTGCTGTGGGACAACTTCCCGGTCAACGACTTCGACCGGACCCGGCTGTTCCTCGGCCCGCTCACCGGGCGGCCGGGCGACGTCGACGGGCTGCCGCTGGACGGGATCGTCGCGAACGCCATGATCGAGGCGCTGCCGTCCCGGCTCCCGCTCGCGACCGTCGGCGCGTGGGCGCGGGACCCCGCCGGGTACGACCCGGCGCGGGCGGCGGCGGACGCGCTGGCGACGGTCGCCGGGCCGCGCGCGGGGGTCGTCGGGCCGCTGGTGCGGGCGTGCGCGGTGTGGCCGCCGGGGGCGCCGCGCGACGCCGGGCTCGCGCGGGCGCTGGACGCGGCGCTCGCCGGGGACGCGGGGGCGCTGGCGGAGGTGGAGGGGCGGATGCGGGCGCTCGCCGGGGGCGCGGCGGACGCGGGCGTGGCGTCGGAGGCGCCGACGGCGGGGGCCGTCCGGCGCCCGGCTGCAGACACGGGCGGGGCGCCGAGGCGGCCGGGGGATGGCGAGCCGGGCGGGCCGGACGAGCCGGGGGCCGCCGGCCGGGGCGAGCGCGCGGCGGGCGGGGCCGAGGCGGACGCCCTGGCGGCGTCCCTGCGGCCGTGGCTCGAGGCCGCCGCGCACGCCGGGGCCGCGGGCCTCGCGGCGTGCGCGCTGCTGCGCGGCGGGGGAGACGTGGCCGCGACCCGCGTCGCGCTCGACCGGGTGGAGGCCGACTTCCCGGACGTCCTGCGGTCGGACGTCGCGCGCTTCGTGCGGGCGGCGCTGGCCGGACGGGTGGCCGGCGCCGGGCGCGCGGGCCACGCTGCGGGCGGGCAGCCCCCGGGGACCGCGCTCGGCGCGGACCGTGCGCGCCCGGCGGACGAGGGGGCCGGGACGGGGCGGCGGGCGGTGCTGGTCACGGGCGCCGAGCCGTCCGCGGGCGACGAGGCGAC
>NZ_DASQCJ010000090.1:0-13142 GCF_035634735.1 Cellulomonas sp. | reverse complement strand
GCGGCGTCGTCAGCAGGACTCCCACGCGGTGCAGCCGGCCATCTCCAGGGTGGGCTCCAGCGGGACCGTGTCCGCCGGGGACTGCTGGAGCACGCGGACCCCGTCACCGGAGTTCATCTCGAGGATCAGGCCGGTCGCCGGGTCGACGACGAGACGGTCCGCGCCGTTCACGGTCCCCGGCCTCGTGAGCACCTCGCCGGCGCGGCCGAGGGAGTCCACGCCCGGGACCACCGTCGACCCCGGGAGCGAACCGGCGACCTCCCAGGCCGCCTGGAGCAACGCGGTCGGGAGCCAACCCGGGCTGCCGTCCAGCAGGTCGTAGACCATGCCGTAGACCTTGTCGTCGTCGGTGCCGCTCCGGCGGTCCGGCTCGACGCTGTCGCGGAACACCTGCTCCAGCGCCGCAGGGTCGGTCGGCAGCGCGGCGGGGTCGCGCAGCATGTCCACCCACTCGCCGCCGATCCGGAAGCTCCCGAGCACGTTCGACGGCCCCAGTGCCGCCGGGTTCGCGAGGTCGCCGTCCCAGACGAGCAGCCCCGGCCGGTCGGGGCTCGTCCACGACTCGAACCGCTCCCCCGTCCCGTCCGGCCCGGTGATGAGCGTGTACCAGTACGGCGCCGCCCCCTGCGCGGTGCCGTCCCGGAGCGCCGCGTCGGCCGCCGCCTCGGCCGCGTCTCGCGGGTCCTCGGCGGCCGTGGCGTCCGGCGACGCCTCCGCCGACGGCTCCCCCGTGGCCACCGGCTCCCCCGTCGTCGCCGGCCCCGCCAGCGTGTGCGTCGACCACGGCGCCCCCGCCCAGGCCTGCCCGACCAGCACGCCCGCGAGCACCAGCCCGCCGGCCGCGCCGGCCCCGGCCGCCCGGGCCCAGGCCCGCCGCCGCCGGGCACGCGGCACGACGCCCGTGAGGTGCACGTCGATCGTCGGCGCGGCCGCGTCCGCGCGGGAGCGCAGGGCGCGCACGAACTCGTCGTCGGTGCTCATCGGGTGCTCCTCGGGTCGGTGGGGCGGCCGGGGCCGGCGACGGCGGCGTCCTCGCCGAGCGAGGCGCGCAGCCGCGCGAGCGCGCGCGACGCGGTGGACTTCACGGTGCCGACGGTGACGCCGAGGTCCTCGGCGACCTCCGCCTCGGACAGGCCCTCCAGGTGCCGCAGGACGACGACGCGCCGCTGCCGGGTGCTGAGCGTGGCGAGCGCGCGGACCAGCTGGTCGCGGTCCGCCTGCCGCTGGGCCCCGGACGGCTCGGCGCCGTGCGGGAGGTCGCCGGGGTCGGTCAGCACCTCGCGGCGCCGCCGCCGCCAGGTGTCGATGCGCAGGTTCGCGAGCACGCGCCGGGCGTAGGCGAGCGGGTCCCGCTCCCGGGCCCGCGGCCACGCCAGGTAGGTGCGGACGAGCGCCTGCTGCACGAGCTCGTCGGCCTGGTGGACGTCGCCGCACAGCAGCCAGGCGGTGCGGGCGAGCGCCGGCGCGGCGTCACCCATGAACAGGGCGAACTCCTCGTCGGCGGTCGCCCGGCGGGTGGGCGCGCGGAGCGGGGCGCGGCGCGGGGCGCCGTCGGGCCCGCGGTCGGGCTGCACGGGGAGCAGCAGCTCCGCCGGCGCGTCGGGCCCCTCGGCCGGGGCGGCGATGGTGACTCTCACACCCGGTACACGCACCGCGGGGCCCGAAGGTTGCGTCAGTACCGCGGCGGGGGCGCCAGCCGCGCGTGCCAGGCGGCCGCGCTGACGTCCGTCAGGCTCGCCACCTGGTCCACCACGACCCGCAGCCGGGCCGCGTCGTCGGCCGCCGCGCGCCAGTCCGCGGCGAACGGCGGCTCCAGCGCCAGCGGCGCCCGCTCGGACAGCACGTGCACGAGGTCCGCCAGGATCTCCCGCTGCCGCTGGTAGAGCGGCTCGAGCTCGCGGGGCGCCATGACGTAGGCGACGGCGAGTCCCTTGAGGACGAGGATCTCGGCCTGGGTCTCCTCGGGGACGATCAGGTCCGCGGCGTACCGGGTCAGCGGGCCGGGGCCGTACCGCTCGCGGGTGGCGACCTGCGCCGCGCGCGCGAACCGCCCGATCAGCTGGCTGGTGGTGTCCTTGAGCGCCGCGAGCGCCCGCCGGGTGCCGTCGAACCCGGGCCGCCACAGCTCGGCCGCGACCAGCCGGTCCATCGCGGCCTCCAGCCCCGCGGCGTCGATCGCGTCGCCGTACCAGGTCTGGATCGCCTCGACGACCCGCGCGCGCTGGTCCGGCACGGTCAGCACCCACAGGTCGAACCGCCCGCCCACGACGGCGTCCTCGACGTCGTGCACCGAGTACGAGATGTCGTCGGCGAGGTCCATGACCTGCGCCTCCAGGCACTTGTGCCCGACCGGCGAGCCGTCGCGCAGCCAGGCGAACACCGGCTGGTCGTCCGCGTAGACGCCGAACTTGTGGGTCGGCCGGCCGGTCGCGGACAGCGGGCCCTCCCCCGCGCCCCACGGGTACTTCACCGAGGCGTCGAGCGAGGCCCGCGTCAGGTTGAGCCCGACCGCGACGCCGTCCGGGCCGACGACCTTGGGCTCCAGGCGGGTGAGCAGCCGCAGCGTCTGGGCGTTGCCCTCGAAGCCGCCGATGTCCCGGGAGATGTGGGCGAGCGCGCGCTCGCCGTTGTGGCCGAACGGCGGGTGGCCGAGGTCGTGCGCCAGGCAGGCGGTGTCGACGACGTCGGGGTCGCAGCCGAGGGTCTTGCCGATCTCGCGGCCGACCTGCGCCACCTCGAGCGTGTGGGTCAGCCGGGTGCGGACGAAGTCGTCGGTCGACGGGCCGAGCACCTGGGTCTTGGCGCCGAGCCGGCGCAGCGCCGACGAGTGCACCAGGCGCGCGCGGTCGCGCTCGAACGGGCTCCGGGAGCGCGACTTGGGCGCCTCGGCGACCCAGCGCTCCCGGTCGGCGTCGACGTAGCCGTCGGGGTGCTCGCTGGTCACGGGCCCCAGTTTAGGCGGGCGGCCCCGGCACCGGTCACCGACGCGATCGACCGCCACATGCGGAGTGCAGGCAGAATGGGGCTCCGACCCGCGCGCCGACGAGGCCGACCGGGTGCTGCGCGCCGATCCCGTGTGGGTCGTCCCCGAGCAGTGGCACGTCGAGGTGCTCGCGGTGATCCGCGGGCTGCTGCTCGGCGGGAAGCTGGATGCAGGGCGGGCGGACGCGGCGGTCGCGGCGCTCGCCACGGCGACCGTCGACGTCCTGCCGACCGCGCCCCTGCTGCCGCGCATGTGGCAGGTCCGCGACAACCTGTCCGCGTACGACGCCGCCTACGTCGCCGCGGCCGAGGTGCGCGACGCCACCCTGGTCACCACCGACGCCCGGATCGCCCGCGCGGGCGTCGCCCGGTGCCCCGTCCGGACGATCACCGCGCCCTGACCCCCGCCGAGTTCGGCAGTCCCGTGCCGAGGTCGGCAGCTCCAGGTGCCGAACTCGCACCCGGAGTGCCGAACTCGGCGCCGCAGCCGCCGGCTCACGCCAGGCGCCACACCTGCACGCCCGGCCCGTCGCCCGGCAGCCGCAGCCCGCCCGGCTCCACGCCGAGCGCCGCCCCGCCGTAGAGGTTCTCCGGCTGCTCGCCCGGCGCCAGCAGGTGACCCGGCAGCAGCGCCCCGGCCCACGGCGCCCGCGCCGCGAGCACGAGCACCCGCTCCTCGGCGGTCTCCCGCAGGTACGCGATCGCGTCGTCCCGGACCAGCGCCCAGCGCAGCCCGCCCTCGCGCAGCGCCCGGGACGAGCGCCGCAGCGCGATCAGCGACCGGTACGTGCCGAACAGCCCGGCGTCCCAGGCGGGGCCGCCGCCGGCGTCGATCTGCGCCCACGGCATCGGCACCCGGGAGTTCTCGCCGTTGCGCCCGACCAGCCCGCCCTCGTCGCCCGCGAACAGCACGGGCGTGCCGGGGTAGGTCATCAGCAGGCCGACGCCGACCTCGACCAGGTCGCGCGACCCGGCGATGGTCCGGAACCGCGCGGTGTCGTGCGAGCCGAGCAGGTTCCACTGGTGGGTGGTGACGCTCCACGGCACCGCGGCGCCGAACTCCCGCATGGCCGCGACGGCCGCGGTGCCGGGGCGCCGCGGGATGCCGACGGGCAGCTCGACGTACCGCAGCGCGGCCGCTGCCTCCGACGCCGGGTCGGTCAGCCAGGTCCACACCGGCCGGGTGAACGCGGAGTAGTTCATCGTGCCGTGCCAGCCGCCGGCCGCCCGCAGGTCGGCGCCCGCGTCGTGGAAGTGCTCCGCGATCAGCACGGCGTCCGGGTTGATCTCCGCCATGGCCGCGCGCATCCGCTCCGCGACCTCGTGCGTCAGGTCGTCCGCGCCCTGGCGGCCGGTCATGTTGGCGACGTCGACCCGCCAGCCGTCCATGCCGAACGGCTCGGACAGGTACCGGCCGACGATCGACGACGGGCCGCCGAACATCCGCGCGGCCAGCGCCGGCGCGTGGTGGTCGAGCTTGGGCAGGGAGGCGTGGCCGAGCCAGCCGACGTAGCCGGGGTCGGCGTCCTGCCAGTAGTAGAAGGACCGCTCCTCGGCGGCGTGGTCCTCGACGGCGCGCCGGAACCAGTCGTGCGCGTCGCCGGTGTGGTTGGTGGTCAGGTCGCCGACCAGCCGCATCCCGCGGCCGTGCAGCGCCCGCGCCAGGGACGCGAACGCCTCGTCGCCGCCGAGCACCGGGTCGACGTGGTCGAACGTCCGCGCGTCGTACCGGTGGTTGGACCGGCCGGGGAACACCGGGGTCAGGTACAGGGTGTCGACGCCGAGCCGCTGCAGGTGGTCGAGCCGCTGCTCGATGCCGCCCAGGTCGCCGCCGTAGAGCTGGGTGCCGGTGCCCGGCCCGCCGCCGATCGGCTCGTCGCCCCACGCCGCGGGCAGCGCCCAGTCGGGCAGGTCGCCCGCGGGCGGGCCGTCGTGCCGGCCCGACGACCGGGCGAACCGGTCCGGGAACACCTGGTAGACCACGGCGTCCCGCGCCCAGTCGGGCCCGGGCGGCGTGGTCGACAGCCGGAAGTCCGACGTGTCCGGGACGTCGCGCGCGATCGTGCCCTCGCCGTTGAGCCACTCCTGGCCGCCCGGCCGACCGGGCCCGGCGAGCAGGAACCGGTACGACGTGACGGGGTTGGTCACCGGCACGTCGGCGGTGAACCAGCGCTCGTGGGTGTCGCCGCCGTCCGCCCGCGCCGGGTAGACCCGCGGCTCGCCGTCCTCGACGACCCGGAGCCACACCTCGGGGTCCGGCCCGGCACCGGCCGGCACCCGCACCCGCACGGGCACGACGTCGCCGAGCGCCGGCGTCCCGGCGGGGACGTACAGGGCGGAGCCGTCGTGGTGGGCGCCGAGCGGCGCGGCGACGGAGCCGGGCGCGGCGGCGGGGCCGGCGGCGTGCCGGCCCCGCGTCGTCGGGTCGGACAAGCGCCTCAGCCCTTCACGGAGCCGGCGGTGAGGCCGCCGACGATGTACTTCTGTAGGAACAGGAACAGCAGCACGACCGGGATGGCGGCGAGCACGGCGCCGGCGGCGAAGATGCCCCAGCGCGCGTTCCGCTCGTCGGAGGCCCAGTTGTACAGGCCCAGCGCGAGCGTGAACCGCTCCGGCCGCTGCAGCACCACCTTGGCGATGATGAACTCGCCGTAGGACGAGATGAACGACAGCAGGCCGACGACCGCGAGGATCGGCGCGACCAGCCGCAGGATGATCGTCCAGAAGATCTGCGCGTGGCTCGCGCCGTCGATCTTGGCGGCCTCGTCGATCTCGCGCGGCACCGTGTTGAAGAACCCGTACATGAGGAACGTGTTCACGCCGAGCGCGCCGCCGAGGTAGACGCAGATCAGGCCGAGCTGGGTGTTGAGGCCGATGGCCGGGAACACCTCGGACAGCGACAGCAGCAGCAGGAACAGCGCCACGAACGCGAGCATCTGCGGGAACATCTGCACCAGCAGCAGCGTCGTCAGGCCCGACCGGCGGCCGCGGAACCGGAACCGCGAGAACGCGTAGGCCGCGGCGGCGCCCATGAGCACCGTGCCGACGGCCGTCGTGGTGGACACCACGAGGGAGTTGACCGCCCAGTTGTAGTACCCCCGCGGGCCCAGCTCGGTGTAGTTCTCGAGGCTGATCGTGCGGAACAGCTGGTTGGACCCGGTGAGCGTGCCGCCGGGGTTGAGCGACGCGGACAGGACGTACAGCAGCGGCAGCAGGCAGACCGCGATCATCACGACGCCGACGACGTGCCGCCAGCCGACCTCGGACCACCAGCGGCGGCCGCGCACGGCGGTGTGCAGCTCGGGCGAGCGGGCCATCTCAGATCTCCTCGAGGGTGCGGGTGCGACGGAAGCCGAGGTAGGAGATGACCCCGACGATCAGGAAGATGACGATCGACAGCGCGCTGGCGACGCCGTACTGCTTGACCCCGGACTCGAAGGCCACGGAGTAGACCATCGAGATGAGGATGTCCGTGTGGCCCACCACGTACGGGGTGCCCACGAAGTTCGGGCCGCCGCCGGTCAGCATGTAGATCAGCGAGAAGTTGTTGAAGTTGAACGCGAAGCTCGAGATCAGCAGCGGCGCCACCGACACCATGAGCAGCGGCAGCGTGAGCGAGCGGAAGATCCGCCAGCGCCCGGCGCCGTCGATCCGGGCGGCCTCGGTCATGTCGTGCGGGATGGACTGCAGGGCGCCCGTGCAGATGAGGAACATGTACGGGAAGCCGAGCCACAGGTTCACGCCGATGATCGCCGCCTTGGCGAGCCACGGGTCGCTCAGCCACGGGATCGACGCCCCGCCGAGCAGGACCTCGTTGATGAGGCCGAACCGCTCGTTCAGCATGCCGCGCCACACCAGGGCGGACAGGAAGCCGGGGAACGCGTACGGGAGGATCAGCAGCGAGCGGTAGACCTTGCGGCCGCGCACCCGGGGCTCGTTGAACGTGATCGCGAGGAACAGGCCGAGCGCGAACGTGGTCACGACGGACAGGAACGCGAAGGCGAACGTCCAGACGAAGATCTGCGCGAACGGCCCGGCCATCCGGGAGTCGGTGACCATCGAGGTGAAGTTGTCGAAGCCGACGCCGACCCGCCAGCCCGGGGTCAGCCGCTGGCCGTCCTCGGAGACGAAGTTGCCGCCCTCGCCGGGCGAGTAGACGGTGCCGGTCTCGGCGTCGGTGAAGGTGTCGCTCGCGGCGTCGTACTCGAGCGTCGACTGGAAGACGTACCCGGTCGAGCCGTCCTGGGTGCGGACCGAGCCGTCGGCCGGGTCGTCGGAGAACGGCACCCGCAGCGAGGTGATGGCCTCCTGGTCGGCGGCGACCTGCGCGAAGCCGAGCACGTCCCAGCCGGGGACCGCGGTGATGCGGCCGGACTCGACGGTGGCGTCGGTGTCCTCGAACGGCTGGTCCGCGGTGCCGACCTGGGTGTCGCCGTCCTCGGTGACGACCGCGAAGCCGAGCTCGTCGCCGTTCTGGACCACCGCGAGCGGCAGCGCGGGCGAGCCCTCGACGCGGCGCTCGTTCTGCGCGGCGATCTGCGTGATCGCGTCGGCCTTGGTCGAGTTGTGGCCGTCGCCGTAGTTCGTGAACGCGACGTAGCCGGTGTAGGCCATCGCGAACAGCTGGTAGACGACCAGGAACACCAGGCCGGGCACCAGGTACTTCGCCGGCAGCATCCGGCGGGAGAAGTAGGCCCAGTTCGCGGCGCCGAGCGCCACGACCAGGAACGCGAGGATCCCCCACTGGGACACGGCCCAGGCGGAGAGGATCCCGTACACGCCGAGCGCGTCGACCGTGCCGATGAGGATCAGCTTGGCGAGGAAGCCCGGGGAGAAGGAGCGGGCGTGCGACGTGGTGCCGCGGGGCGCGCGCCGGCGGCGGGGCCCGCGTGCGGTCCCGGGGTCGTCGGGCGCGACCTCCTGGACGGTCGACTGGTCGGTCATGCGGGTGCCTCCGGGCGCGCGGCGGTGCTGGTGCTGCGGATGGGGTGGGGACGAGCGGCGCGACCGCCGGGGCGCCTCGTGGGCACCCCGGCGGTCGCGGCGGCGGTCAGCCGTCGATGGCGTCCTGGATGTTCTGGACCATCGCGTCCCACGCGCCCGCCGGGTCGGCCGTCTGGCCGCCGACGATCTGCGCCTCGGTCGCGCCCCAGAAGGACCAGACCGAGCTCATCGCGGGGATGGCGGGCATCGGCGCGCCGGTGGCACCCGCGTCGTTGAAGCCCTGGAGGACCGGGTCGTCGACCTTGTCGGCCGAGGCGGTCAGCGCCGGCAGGCGGCCGCCGGCCTCGTACAGCGCGTCCTGCGCCTCCTCGGTGGTCAGGTAGTTGACCACGAACTCGTTCGCGAGCACCGGGTTGGCCGACTTCGCCGAGATGAACACGCCCTGCACGCCCACGAACGGCTGCGCGGGCTGGCCGCCGGCCGACGGGACCGGGAGGACGGAGATGTCCATGCCGGCCTCCTCGAACGCGGAGGTGTTCCACGGGCCGGTGACGATGTACGGCGCCTGGCCGTCGAGGAACGCCTGCTTGGCCTTGTCGCCGTCGACGGAGAGGTCGAGGACCTTCTCCTGGCCGAGCTTGGCGAGGTACTGGGCGTAGGCGTGGCCGGCCTCGCCGCCCATCGCCAGCGTGTCCGTGTAGGAGCCGTCCTCGGCCTGCTCGAACACCGGGGCGCCGAACGAGGTCTGCAGCGGGTACAGGTGGTACGGGTCGGACTCCTCGCCCTGCTGGATCAGCACGGAGAAGTCGGTGCCCGCGGTCTGCGCCTGCGCGACGAGCTCGTCGAACGTGGTGGCCGGGGTGTCGGCGAGCAGCGCGTTGTTGCGGACCAGCGCGATGTTCTCGATCGAGATCGGCACGCCGTAGGTCTGGCCGTCGTACGCCATGGCCTGGACGGCCGAGTCGGCGAACTCGTCGGCCTTGTCGCCGAGCTCGATCGGCGCGACGACGCCGTTGTTCACCCACTCGCCGAGGCCGTCGTGGGCCGAGACGATGATGTCCGGGCCCTCGCCGGTCGGGACCTGGGTGACGAAGTCGGGGCCGATGTCGCCGGTGGCCTTCTGCACCAGGTCGACCTCGACGCCGGACTGCTCGGTGAAGGCCTCCACGACGGGGCGCATGGAGTCGATGCGGGTGTCGTCGACCCACATCGTCAGGGTGCCCTCGGCGCCGGAGTCGGCGGCGGGGCTGTCGGAGGTGGCGTCGGACGGCGAGTCCGAGCTCGAGCACGCCGCGAGGGCGAGCGCGAGGACGGCCGTCGTGGCGAGGGCGGGGATGCTCCGTCGCATCAGGGTGTCTCCCAGCGTCAGAAGGGGCGGTGCGAGCCCGCGGCGGCACCGCCGGCGCTGGCTCGATGACCCGGACCGTAATCAACTTCCGGGCCCCGTTGCAAGCCGTTACGGTAACTTTCAGGCATCGGTTACAGTGCTCTCCGACCCGAGGGGACGAAGCAGCCCCGATCGGATGACGACAACGACGACGAGGAGGCGACGGTGCCCTCTACGCTCGCGACCGTGCGCACACGCCTCACCGATCTGGCCGAGCAGGCCGGCGTCTCCACCGCGACCGTCTCGCGGGTCCTCAACGGCAAGCCCGGGGTCTCCTCGCAGGCCAGGCAGGCCGTGCTCGCGGCCCTCGACGTGCTCGGCTACGAGCGCCCAGAGAAGCTCCGCACCCGGCCCGCGGGCCTGGTGGGCCTCGTGGTGCCCGAGCTGTCGAACCCGGTGTTCCCGGCGATGGCCCAGGCGATGGAGTCGATGCTGACCCAGCGCGGCTTCACGCCGCTGCTGTGCGCGCAGCAGCCCGGCGGCACCACCGAGGACCAGTACGTCGAGATCCTGCTCGACCACGACGTGGCCGGGATCCTGTTCGTCTCCGGCCTGCACGCGGACACGCAGGCGTCGGTGGAGCGCTACCACGCGCTCCGCGGGCGCGGGCTGCCGATCGTGCTCGTCAACGGCCGGGCCGAGGCGGTCGACGCCCCGAGCATCGCGACCGACGACTCCGTCGCCATCGAGCTCTCGGTCCGGCACCTGGTCGCGCTCGGCCACCGGCGCATCGGCCTGGCGATCGGCCCCGAGCGGTTCGTGCCCGCGGCCCGCAAGCGCCGGGCGTTCGCCGAGCAGCTCCGCGCGCAGCTGGGCGTCGAGGACGCCGCGCCGCACGTCAACACCACCCTGTTCACGGTCGAGGGCGGCGCCACCGCGGCGCACGAGCTCATCGACTCGGGCCACACCGCGATCATCTGCGGGTCGGACCTCATGGCCCTCGGCGCGATCCGCGCCGCGCGGTCCCGCGGCCTGCGCGTCCCCGAGGACGTGTCGGTCGTCGGCTTCGACGACTCGCCCCTGATCGGCTTCACCGACCCCCCGCTCACGACGGTGCGCCAGCCCGTCCAGGCGATGGGCCAGGCCGCCGTCTCCGCGCTCATGGCGGAGATCAACGGCACCCCCACGTCGCGCACCGAGCTCCTGTTCCACCCGGAGCTCATCGTGCGCGGCTCCACCAGCTCTGCACCCGCTTCTCCCGGAGGACCAGCGTGACCTCACCCCACGCAATCGCTCGCTACGCTCCCGATTCCGCGGGGACCCCGAGCCAGCTCGACCAGCAGCCGATCTCCCGCCCCGCCCCGGAGGTGGTGCACGAGCCCGGCCCCGTCGACGGCCCCTGGTGGCGGGACGCGGTGATCTACCAGGTGTACCCGCGGTCGTTCGCGGACGCGGACGGCGACGGCATCGGCGACCTGCCGGGCATCACCGCGCGGCTGGACCACCTGGCCGCGCTGGGCGTGGACGCGGTCTGGCTGTCCCCGTTCTACCGGTCCCCGCAGGCGGACGCCGGCTACGACGTCGCCGACTACCGGGACGTGGACCCGCTCTTCGGCACCCTCGCGGACTTCGACGCGCTGCTCGAGCGCGCGCACGGGCTCGGCCTCAAGGTCGTCGTCGACCTGGTCCCGAACCACTCCTCCGACGAGCACGTGTGGTTCCAGGAGGCCCTGAAGACGCCCCCCGGCTCCCCCGAGCGCGCGCGGTACCTGTTCCGCGAGGGCCGCGGCGTCGACGGCACCGAGCCCCCGAACAACTGGGGCTCGATCTTCGGCGGCCCGGCGTGGACCCGGCTCACCCCCGAGCGGCACGGCGTCGACGACGGCCAGTGGTACCTGCACCTGTTCGACTCCAAGCAGCCCGACCTCGACTGGTCGAACCCCGAGGTCCGCGAGGAGTTCGAGGGCGTGCTGCGGTTCTGGCTGGACCGCGGGGTCGACGGCTTCCGGGTCGACGTCGCGCACGGCATGGTCAAGGCCGAGGGGCTGCCCGACTGGGACGGCCACGTGTCCATGATCGAGGGGGCCGACGACGGCGACGCGGTCTCCGGCTCCGGCAACCAGGGCCCGATGTTCGACCAGGACGGCGTGCACGAGATCTACCGCGCCTGGCGCAAGGTCCTCGACGAGTACGACGGCGACCGGATGCTCGTCGCCGAGGCCTGGGTCGAGCCGCTGAGCCGCCTGGCCCGGTACGTCCGCCCCGACGAGATGCACCAGGCGTTCAACTTCGCGTTCCTCGCCACCGGCTGGGACGCGCCGGCGCTGCGCAAGGTCATCGCGGCCTCGTACCAGGTCAACGACACGGTCGGCGCCCCGACCACCTGGGTGATGTCGAACCACGACGTCGTCCGGCACGCGTCCCGCCTGGGCCTGGCCGACCCGTCGTCGCGCCCGAACGGGATCGGCGCCGAGGACGAGCAGCCCGACGCCGAGCTCGGCCTGCGCCGCGCCCGCGCCGCCTCGCTGCTCATGCTCGGCCTGCCGGGCTCGGCGTACGTCTACCAGGGCGAGGAGCTCGGCCTGCCGGACCACACGTCGCTGGCGGACGAGGTCCGCGAGGACCCGGCGTTCTTCCGCACGAACGGCGCCGAGCGCGGCCGCGACGGCTGCCGGGTGCCGCTGCCGTGGGAGGCCGGCGCCCCGGGCTTCGGCTACTCGCCGAACGGGAGGACCTGGCTGCCGCAGCCCGCGGAGTGGGCCGCGTACGCCGCCGACGCGCAGGACGGCGTCGAGGGCTCGACGCTCGAGCTGTACCGCGCGGCGCTGCGCCTGCGCCGGGCCGAGAAGCTCGGGCTGGGCGGGGCGTCGTGGGAGCCGGAGTTCCAGGACGACGAGGACGTCATCGCCGTGCGGAACGGGTCCGTGGTCGTCGTCGCGAACCTCGGCTCGTCGCCGGTCGCGCTGCCCGCCGGCGCCGAGGTGCTGCTGGCGTCCGGACTGCCGGGCGACGCCCCGGTCGGCGCGGAGCTGCCGGGCGACACCACCGTCTGGCTCCGGGCGCGCTGACGCCGTGACGCACCCCGACGGGGCCGCCCCCGCACACGGGGGCGGCCCCGTCGTCGTCGTGGGGCCCGCCTCCTGGAACACCCTGGTCCGGGTCGACGCGCTGCCCGGGGCGCGGTCGCAGACGCTGTTCGCGTCCGGGCACCACGACGGGCTCGGCGGGACGTCCGCGGGGAAGGCCGTGACGCTCGCGGCGCTGGGCGTCGACGTGCGGCTGCGGACCGTGCTGGGCGCGGACGCGCTCGGGGACGCGGTGCGGGCGGCGCTCGACCACCCGCGGATCGCGCTCGACGCGGTGCCGGCGCGCGACGGGTCGACCGAGCGGCACGTGAACCTCATGGCGGCCGACGGCGGGCGGGTGTCGGTGTACCTGACGCTGCCGTCGCCGGGCGTCGCGGTCGACGCGGCGGCCGGGCTCGCGGGCGCGCGGGCCGCCGTCGTGGACCTCGCGGAGCTGTCGATCCCGGTGCTGGCGACGGCGCGGGCGGCCGGGGTGCCGGTGTGGTGCGACGTGCACGACGACGACGGGGTCGCGGAGTTCCAGCGGCCGTTCGCCGACGGGGCCGACGTGCTGCTGGTGTCCGAGGCGCGGCTGCCCGACCCGGCGGCGTACCTGCGGGCCCGGGTGGCCGGCGGCGCGCGGCTGGCGGTCTGCACCCGCGGCGCGCGCGGGGCGCTGGCGCTGGACGCGGGCGGGTTCTGGGAGGTCGGCGCGGCGCCGGCGGCGGCCGTCGTCGACACGAACGGCGCGGGCGACGCGTTCCTGTCGGGCCTGCTGGCGGCGACCCTGGCGGGCCGGCCGACGGCGGACGCCCTGGCGTGGG
>NZ_DASQCJ010000089.1:0-26486 GCF_035634735.1 Cellulomonas sp. | reverse complement strand
GCGACTGCTGCAGGTCGACGATGTAGATGCCGTTGCGCTCGGTGAAGATGAAGCGCTTCATCTTGGGGTTCCAGCGGCGGGTCTGGTGCCCGAAGTGGACACCGCTCTCGAGCAGCTGGCGCATGGTCACGACGGCCATGGTGGTCCTTCCGCGCGCCCGCGTCGGGGGCGCGCACAGTGATCGCGGGTCCGCCTCGGCGCACCCGCTCGTCCGGTTGTCGGCGCCTCCCGAGCGGGAAGCACCCCTGGCGCCACGCCCTTGCCGACACCGGGTCCCCTGGGGGTCCCGGACCGCTGCCGGCGCCGGCCCTCCGCACGCACCTGTCCCGCCGGGGCGGTGGGGGTGTGAGCGTCGGTGATGACGCGCGATGTCGACCGGCACGTACCGGTCGCAGCGACGAGTCTACCGGACGGGCACCAGGCCCCGGACCGCCGCCGGGCGCGGGCCGCCGTGACGTGCGCGACCCCGGGGCGCGGGGGACGGGCGGGGACGGGCGGGGGGCGGGCGGGGGCGGGCGGGGGCGGGCGGCGAGCGGGCGGCGAGCGGGCGCCGAGCCCTCCACAGGCCGCTGCTCGCGACCCGTCCCCAGGCCGGCGGCGCCGGTGGCAGCGCGCGGGGCGCGGAGCCGGGCACCGTCGGGGTCGTGCCCACCGTCCCGCTCCCCCGCCGCGCCCTGGCCGTCGCCCTGGCGCTGGTGCTCGCCTCGGCGCCGCTGCCGCTGGCGTGGACGGCGCTGCGCCCGGGCGCGCGCGGCGCGGTCGCGACGGTGGCGGCCGACGCGTGGCGGGCGCCTGTCGAGCCGGTCGTGGTGGTCGAGCCGTTCGACGGGCCCGCGGTGCCGTGGGCGGCCGGGCACCGGGGCGTGGACCTGGACGCGCCCGTGGGCACGCCGGTGCGCGCGCCCCGGGGCGGCGTCGTCACCTTCGCCGGTGTCGTCGTCGACCGTCCGGTGCTGACCGTGCGGCACGACGACGGGCTGCGCAGCTCGGTGGAGCCGGTGGCCGCCTCGGTCGCGGTGGGCGACCGCGTGACGGCGGGGTCGGTCGTCGGCACCGTCACCGCCGACCGCAGCCACTGCGACCCGGCCTGCGTGCACTGGGGCGTCCGCGACGGCGACGTCTACCTCGACCCGATGCTGCTGCTCCGGGGCGGGCCGGTGGTGCTGCTGGCGCGCGGCGGCCGCGACCCGGACGCGTACGACGCCGGCGGGACGACCGGGCACCCGCCCGCAGGCGCGGACCGCGGTGGGTCAGCCGCGGTCGGCCTCCGTCAGCCGCGCGCGCAGGCGCAGCATGGCGGCGGTGTGCATCTGCGAGATCCGGGACTCGGTCACCCCGAGCACGCGGCCGATCTCGGCGAGCGTCATGCCCTCGTAGTAGTAGAGGACCAGCACGAGCTTCTCCCGCTCGCCGAGCTGGTCGATCGCCCGGGCCAGCAGGAACTTCGTCTCCTGGGCCTCGAACGAGTTCTCGGGGTCGGGCGTGCGGTCGTCGCCGAGGGTGTCCAGCAGCGACAGCCGGTCGCCCCGGTCCTCCCCCGCGCCGAGCAGCTCGTCGAGCGCCGCCACGTTCACCGTCGACAGCTGGGTGAACAGCGCGCGCAGCTCGCGGATGTCCATCTGCAGCCGGGCGGCGACCTCGGACTCGGTCGGCACCCGGTGCAGCGCGCTCTCGAGCTCCGCGTACGCGCGGTCCACCGCGCGGGCCTTCGTCCGCACCGAGCGCGGGATCCAGTCCATCGCGCGCAGCTCGTCGATGATCGCGCCGCGGATCCGGGCGCTCGCGTACGTCTCGAACTTGACCGACCGGCCCGGCTCGTACTTCTCGATGGCGTCGATCAGCCCGAACATCCCGTACGACACCAGGTCGGCCTGCTCGACCATCGCGGGCAGCCGCATGCCGACCCGGCCGGCGACCGCGGTGACCAGCGGGGCGTAGTGCAGGATCAGCCGCTCGCGCACCAGGCGGTCGCCACCGGCCTTGAACAGCTGCCAGTCCTGCGCGACCGGGTCGACCGTCGTGCCGGCGAGCGCCTCGAGCTCGTCCAGCTCCGGGTCGTCGACCGCGGTGAGCGTCACGACGGCCTCGAGCTCGGCGTCGTCGAGGTCGACCGCCGCCACCTCGGTCACGACGGCGAGGCCGCCGGCCGCGTCGAGGCCGAGGTCCTCGGGCTCGATCGACTGCTGCCGCGGGATCACCCCGAGGGGCGCGGGGGGTGCGCCCGGCGCACGGCGCGACGAGGCAGCCAGCGGGACCGTGTCCTCAGCCGGAACTGACATGGGCCTCTCCATCTCGGACGTCATGCGCGGGGGTGGGCCTGCTCGAAGGACGCGCGGAGGCGGTCCGCGGTCACGTGGGTGTAGCGCTGGGTGGTGGAGAGGCTGGCGTGACCCAGCACCTCCTGCACGCTGCGGAGGTCGGAACCGCCCTCCAGCAGGTGCGTCGCGGCGGAGTGCCGGAGCGCGTGGGGGGCCACGTCGCTCACGCCCGCCGCCGCGGACACGTCGTGCACGGCCGCGCGCAGCTGGCGCTGGTCCGCGCGGCCGCCGCGGCGGCCGAGCAGCAGCGCCGGACCGGACGTCTCCGTCGCGAGCGCCGGCCGGCCGCGGGTCAGCCACGCCTCGACCGCCTCGACCGCCAGCTCGCCGACCGGGACGACGCGCTGCTTGTCGCCCTTGCCGGTGAGGCGGATCGTGCGCGTCGCCAGGTCCAGGTCGTCGACGTCGGCACCGCACAGCTCGCCGACGCGCGCGCCGGTCGCGTACAGCAGCTCGAGCGCCGCCCAGTCCCGGAGGTGGACCGGGTCGCCGTCGTCCGCGCGCACCCGGGCCGTGTCCAGCAGCGCGGCCGCCGAGCCCTGGTCCAGGACCGTCGGCAGGTGCGAGGCCGGACGGGCGCTCGCGAGGCGGAGCGCCGGGTCCTGCGCGACGCGGCCCGTCCGGGCAGCCCAGGCGAAGAACGTGCGGGCCGCCGCGCCGCGCCGGGCGAGCGTCGCCCGGCTGCGCTCGGCCGTCGCCATCCCGGCGAGCCAGCCGCGCAGGACGGTGAGGTCGACCCCGGTCAGGTCGGCCACGCCGTGCCGGCGCGCGTACCCCGCGAGGTCCTCGAGGTCGCCCAGGTAGGCCCGCACGGTGTTCTCCGAGAGGCCCCGCTGGGCGCGCAGGTGGAGCGCGAACGCGTCGGTCACGGGGGCGACCCCCCGAGCCTTCTCCACCGCAGCCCCCGTATGCACGGCACCAAGTTCACCTGTCACACCTCCGGGCTACAAGCGGTCTGTGGCGCGTTTCACCCACCCCTGTACGAATCACGGTCAAATGTCCGATTCCACGGCGCAATTTCCTACCGTTCGGCAGCGGTTCCAGGGCGTCAGCGTCCACCTGTCGGACATCCGGTGGTCCCGCGCGGCGTCGGCCGAGCGGGTGAATGCGTTTTCCGCGGCGTGATTTCGCGAGAGCGCAGGTCAGGGGGTGCTGACGAGGGGCCGCACGGGTGAAACGAAGCGGCGGGCCGGGGAGGACATCCCCAGACGCGCGCATTACCGACCGGACATGCGGTTTTGACGTTCCCGCGAGGGCGGTCGAATGCCCCGACACGCCGAGGCGACGACACGCAGGTCGACGCGGGCCGGGCGGCGACCAGGCGCCGGCCCCCCGGTCGGCGGAGGCCGAGCGGCGGCGTGGCGCCGGTCTGCCGGTCCGGCGATCGACCCCTTGCGCGAGCCGGCGTGCCCGCGAGCCGGCCGCCCTCAGCGGCGCGCCCTGCTCACGGGCGGCGGTCCGCCCACCCGACGCCACCGTCCCTCGTCGCGGCACACCTCCCCCGCGAGCTCCAGCAGCCCGAGCGCCCCGACTGCCTCCCGCTCGGCGAGGCCCGACCGGCGTGCCACCTCGGCCGCGGTGCGGGGGCGTCGGCGGTCGAGCGCGTCGAGCACGCGCGCCGCCGGGCTGTCCGCGCGGTCAGCCACGCCGGGCACCGGCCGTGCAGCGGCATCCGCCGCACCGCGCAGCGCGGACGCCCCCGGCGCGACCGCTCGCGGGGCTCGCCCCGGCACGGCCGACCGCACCGCGTCCGTGCCCCGGTCCCCCGAGTCCGGCAGCGCGACCCGTGCCCATGCCGGTGCCGATGCCGATGCCGATGCCGATGCCGATGCCGAGCCCAGCCCGCCCGGCCGTGTCCCTGGGCCCGCCCGCGCCGCCGGGTCCGCCCCGCCCACCCGCGCCGCCGGGTCCGTCCCGTCGGACCGCCCGGGCGTGCCCGCCGGGTCGAGCAGCTCGACCACCTCCGCCGCGTCGGTCACGCACACCGCCGCGCCGTCGCGCAGGAGCCGGTGGCAGCCGACCGACGACATGGACGTCACGGGCCCGGGCACGGCACCGACCGGGCGCAGGAGCTCGCCCGCGCGGGAGGCGGTGCTCAGCGCGCCGCTGCGCCAGGCGGCCTCGACCACCACGGTGGCGCCGGTCAACGCGGCGATGACTCGGTTGCGCTGGAGGAACCGGGCTCGGCTCGGCGGGGTGCCTGGCGGGCTCTCGGCGACGAGCGCGCCGCCGGCGTCGACGATCCGCTCGAGCACGGCGAGGTTGCCCGCCGGCGACGGGCGGTCGATGCCGCCGGCGAGCAGCGCGACGGTCCGGCCGCCCACCGCGAGGGCACCGCGGTGCGCCGCCACATCAACGCCGAACGCCCCGCCCGAGACGACGGTGACGCCCCGCTCCGCCAGGCCCGCGCCGAGGTCGCCGGCGACGCGCTCGCCGTACGCCGTGGCGGCCCGCGCGCCGACGACGGCGACGGACCGGTTCGCCGCCCCCGCGAGGTCCGGGTCTCCGCGGAGCCACAGGCACAGCGGCGCGGAGGCCCCGAGGTCGTCGAGCCCGCTGGGCCAGGCCGGCGTACCCGGCACGAGGAGGACGCCACCGCACGCGGCGAGGGCGTCGAGCGCCGGCCGCGGGTCCAGGTCGGCCAGCCGCGGCGCCCACCGGGGCAGCGCCCGCGCGAGCACGCGGAGCGTCCCCGCGGGCCACGGGTCACCGCCTGCGCCCTCGCGTGCGTCGCCGCCCGCGCCGCCGGGCATCCCGCGGGACGCGTCGCGGTCCGCACCGCCCGGCACCCCGCACGAGGCACCACCACCCGCACCACCCGGCACCCCGCGCGACGCACCACCACCCGCACCACCCGGCACCCCGCATGCCCCACCGTCGCGCTCATCCGCGCGACCCGACGCCCCGAGGTGCCGGTCGAGCAGCGTGCCCTGCTCGAACGCCCCGATGCCGGTTCCGGCGCGCCGTCCTCCGCGGTGCGCAGACCCGGGCGCGGCCCCGTCGCCGAGATCGGCGGTTCCGGTCGAGATCGGTGCTCGCACCCACCGATCTCGACCCGAGGCACCGATCTGGGCGCCGCCCGCCGGCGGGTCGGCCGCCGCACCGCCGCACGGTCCCGTCCCCGGCCCGGTCGCGTCCGCCGGCCCGCGGTGCTCGCCCGCGCGGGCCAGGTCGCGCAGCCGTCGGAGCGCGTCCGGCGGAGCGACGGTCACCGCCCAGAGCGCCCACGCGAGCGCGGTCGGCGCGCCCAGGGCGGACACGACGGCGCCGGCCGTGGCGTCCCCCGGCTCGGCGACGATGCTCCACGCGGCGCGCGCCCAGGCCTCGCCGCCGCGCTCGGCCGGGTCGGCGCCCGCGGCCCGGCCCGGGGCGGGAGCACCCGGCCCCGCGGCGCCGGACCCCGCACCGCTCGACAGGTCCCCGACGCCGACCGCCCGCCCGGCGGCGGCCCCGGCCACCCGGCCCGCCGTCACGACGCCTGCCCCCGCGTCCGCAGCGCGACCGCCCGCCCGACGTCGTCCCGGGACGGCGCCGCGCGGCCCGCGAGGTCGGCGACGGTCCACGCGAGCCGCAGCACGCGGTCGGCCCCGCGCAGGGTGAGCGTCCCGCGGTCGACCCCCTCGTCGACGAGCCCGAGCAGACCCCGGTCCGGCCCGAGCCGGTCGCGGAGCACCCGCCCGGGCACCTCTCCGTTGACCCGCCACGGGCTCCCCGCCCAGCGGTCGGCCTGGGCGGCCCGCGCGGCGGCGACCCGCGCCGCGACGGTCGCGGTGCTCTCGGCCGGGTCCCCGAGCTCGGCGCGGCGGACCGCCGGCACCTCGACCTGGACGTCGACCCGGTCGAGCAGCGGCCCGGAGATCTTGCCGAAGTACCGCCGCCGCTCCAGGGACCCGCAGGTGCACGCGAGCCCGGTGCCGACGGCGCGCCCGCAGGGGCACGGGTTGGCGGCGAGGACGAGCTGGAACCGCGCGGGGTACCGGGCGGCGCCGGCGGCGCGGTGCACGACGACCTCGCCGTGCTCGAGCGGCTGCCGCAGGGTCTGCAGGACGGCGGTCGGGAACTCGGGCGCCTCGTCCAGGAACAGCACGCCGCGGTGCGCCCGGGACGCCGCGCCGGGCCGGGGCTGCCCGGAGCCGCCGCCGACGATGCTCGCGGGCGTGGCGGTGTGGTGCGGGTCCTCGTAGGGCGGCCGCCGGAGCAGCCCGCCGTCGGGGTCGAACGTGCCGGCGACCGAGTGCACGGCGGTGACCTCGACGGCCTCGGCCTCGTCGAGGTCGGGCAGCAGTCCCGGCAGCCGGGACGCCAGCATCGTCTTGCCGGCCCCGGGCGGCCCGACGAGCAGGAGGTGGTGCCCGCCGGCGGCGGCGACCTCGACCGCTGCCCGGGCCTCGCCCTGCCCGAGGACGTCCGCGAGGTCGCCGGGCGGGGTCCGCTGGGCGCCGGCGGCCCGCACGGGCGGGGCCGCCGGGACGTCGGGCACGGCGACGGACCCGCCGTGCCGGTGGACGACCTGCGCGAGGCTGCGGCAGCCGACGACGCGGGCGCCCGGCACGAGGGCGGCCTCCGGGGCGTCGGCCTCCGGGACGACGACGTCCCGGTGCCCCGCGGCCACGGCGGCGGCCACGGCGGGCAGGACGCCCCGGACGGGGCGCAGCCGCCCGTCGAGGCCGAGCTCGCCGAGATGGACCACCGCGGCGGCCCGCGCGGCGTCGAGCAGCTCCGCCGCGGCGAGCACCGCGATCGCCACGGCGAGGTCGAACCCCGGCCCGGACTTGGGCAGGGCCGCGGGCGACAGGTTGACGGTGATCCGCCGGTTGGGCCAGGTCAGGCCGGTGGACCCGACGGCCGCCCGCACGCGGTCGCGCGCCTCGGCGAGCGAGGCGTCGGGCAGACCGACGAGCGCGAACGCCGGCAGCGCGGACGCGAGGTGCGCCTCCACCTCGACGAGGTGCCCCTGCAGCCCCACGAGCCCCACCGCCCGCGTGCGCCCGAGCGCCATCAGCCGATCCCGGCGACGTGCTCGGCGTGCGGCGGCCGGCCGGTGCGCAGCTCGACCGCGACCAGGTCGAGCCGGATCACCGTCGCGTGCACCTCGTGCGCGGCGAGCCAGGCCGCGAGCAGGCACCGGAGCCGCCGCACCTTCCGCGGCGTGACCGCCTCGTGCGGGGTGCCGTAGGTCGCGGTGCGGCGGGTCTTGACCTCCACGCCGACGACCGCGTCCTCGTCCGGGTCGTAGACGACGAGGTCGAGCTCGCCACCCGGGCCGTACCAGTTCCGGTCGAGGACGGTGCAGCCCTCGTTCTCCAGCAGCCCGGCCGCCAGGTCCTCGCCCAGCCGGCCGGTCTCGTTCCGCGTGCGCATCGGCACCACCTCCGGCACCGAGGCTGCCGCCCGCCCGGGTGTCCCCGAGCCGGCCCGCGCCCCGCCCTGGGGACGACGCGCACCCGCCCGACCTGTGGAGGGCTCGGCGCTCGCTCCCCGAGCGGCGCGCGCCGCCCGACCAGTGCGCGCCCCGGTCCGCCGTCAGCGGACCGCCGTCAGCGGCCCGACGCGGCGCACCCGCGCAGCGGCGACCGCGCGCGCCTACCGCCCGAAGCCGCCGCCCGAGCCGAGGTCCAGGTCGGCCTTGACCAGCTCCTCGACGTTGACGTCCTTGAACGTCACGACGCGCACGGACTTCACGAACCGCGCGGACCGGTAGACGTCCCACACCCAGGCGTCGGCGAGGGTCAGCTCGAAGTAGACCTCGCCCGCGGCGGACCGGACCTGCAGGTCCACGTGGTTCGCCAGGTAGAACCGGCGCTCGGTCTCGACGACGTACGAGAAGAGCCCGACGGCGTCGCGGTACTCGCGGTAGAGCGCGAGCTCCATCTCGGTCTCGTAGTTCTCCAGGTCCTCGGCGCTCACCGACCCATCATCCCCCATCCCGGCACATCGGCCCGCACGAGGGCACGTGCGCCGGGTCGCCGTCAGCCCGCGACGTCGAGCGTCAGCGGCTCGCCGGGCAGGAGCGCGTCGCCCAACGCCGGCCCGCCCGCGCCGCCGCCGGCGGCGTCCGCCTCGACCCCCGGCAGGCGCCAGGACGTGCGGTGGTGCCGGGTCGGCCCGAGCCGGCGCAGCGCGGCCAGGTGCTCGGGCGCGGAGTAGCCCTTGTTCTCGGCCCACCCGTACGCGGGGTGGTCGTCGTGCAGCCGGGTCATGATCGCGTCGCGCTCGGTCTTGGCGAGGATGCTCGCGGCGGCGACGGCGGCGCACCGCAGGTCGGCCTTGACGATGGTCCGCACGGGCGGGACGACGTCGAGCACGGTCGGCGGCCCGAGCAGGGTGTCCTGCGCCGGGGTGGTGACGTAGTCGTGGTTGCCGTCGAGCAGCAGCGCGCCGGGGGCGGTGTCGAGGCCGGCGATGGCCCGGTGCGCGGCGAGCCGGAGCGCGGCGATGATGCCGTAGGCGTCGATCTCGGCGGGCTCGGCGTGCCCGACGGACCAGCACGCCGCCCACCGCCGGATGAGGGGCGCGAGCCGCTCGCGCTCGGCGGCGCTCAGCAGCTTGCTGTCCCGGACGCCCTGCGGCACGGCGCGGCTCTCGGCCGTCACGACGACGACGCCCACGGTGACCGGGCCGCTGAGGCTGCCCCGCCCGACCTCGTCGGCGCACGCGAGCGCCGGGACGCCGTCCCGGATGATCTGGCGCTCCACCCGGAGCGTCGGCGCGGCCCGGTTCCAGGCGGTCCGCGCGCGGCCCGCCGCGGTCACGACGGGTCCGGGACGTCGGCGAACACGTCGCCGGGGTTGCGCAGCAGCCCGATCCGGTCGACGGGCCAGAGCTTGACGAACGCGGTGCCCACGACGTCGTCGATCGGGACGGAGCCGCCGCCGGGGTCGCCGAGGTGCCAGCGCGAGTCGGCGGAGTGCTGCCGGTTGTCGCCCATGACCCAGATCGAGCCCGACGGCACCACGACGTCGAACGCGCGCTCGCTCGGACTGGCGCCGGGCGCGAGGTACTCCGACTCGTCGATCGGGACGCCGTTGACGGTGAGCGGCGAGCCGTCGCCGGTGGAGGCGACCCGGTCGCCCGGCAGGCCGATGACCCGCTTGATGAGGTGGTCCTCGGACTGCTGCGGCATGAGCCCGATGGCGATCAGGGCGTCCTGCACGACGTTGGTCTCCGGCACGGTCTGCTGGTCGAGCCAGCCGCCGGGGTCCGAGAACACCACGATGTCGCCGCGGTGGATGTCGAACGGCCCCGGGGCGAGCTTGCTGACCAGCACGCGGTCGCCCTCGAGCAGGGTGTCGTGCATCGACGCGCTCGGGATGAAGAAGGCCTGGGCGAGGAAGGTCTTGACCAGCCAGGACAGCACGATGGCGCTGACGAGGATGATCGCGGTCTCCCGCAGGAAGGAGCTGACGGGACCGCGCCGTCGCCCCGGGGACCCGGCGGCCGCCTCGTGGCCGGCGGGTGCTGCGTGCTGGTCCGTCACCGGATCACTCTCCCACGTCGTCCGAACCGCCGCCCACACCCACGCGCCGGTGGACACCGAACCTCCCCGGGACGGCCGACGGGCGGCCACCCCCGTGAGGGGTGACCGCCCGTCGGGCGTGCTGCGGGGGTCTCAGGCCTGCTTGGCCGGGACCGCGTCGCGCTTCTCCTTGATCTTGGCCTTCTTGCCGCGGAGGTTGCGCAGGTAGTAGAGCTTCGCGCGGCGGACGTCACCACGGGTGAAGACCTCGATGGACTCCAGGGTCGGGGAGTGCACCGGGAAGGTGCGCTCGACGCCGACGCCGAAGGACACCTTGCGGACCGTGAAGGTCTCGCGGATGCCGTCGCCCTGGCGGGCGATCACGACGCCCTGGAAGACCTGGACGCGGGAGCGGTTGCCCTCGACGACCTTGACGTTCACCTTCAGCGTGTCGCCGGGGCGGAAGTCGGGGACGTCGGTGCGGAGCGAAGCCGCGTCGATCGAGTCGAGGATGTGGGACATCGTGTGTCGCTTTCCCGCCGTGCCACAGGTCACGCGCGTCATAGTCGGCGCCGAGAGCGCCGGATGGCATGAGGTGCGGTGCGCGGCCGATCGCTCGGCGGGCCGTGGTCGCCTCCCCTGTGGCAGAGGCGGGGCCGTCGGGCACCGACCGACAAGTGTGCCACAGCCGGGGCCCCGCGGTCGAAACCGGGCGCTACTCCCCCGCGTCCGGCGCGGGCGGCGCGTCCGGCACGGCCGGCGCCGGCCCGTCGGGCCCCACGACCCAGCCCAGCTCCGCCAGCGCCGCGCGGTCGGCCTTGTCGAGGTCGCCGGGCGCCAGCCGCGCGAGCAGGTCCGGCCGGCGCTCGGCGGTGCGGGCCAGCGCCCGGTCCCGCCGCCAGCGCTCGACGCGGCCGTGGTGCCCCGACAGCAGCACCTCGGGGACGTCGAGGTCCCGCCAGGCCGGCGGCTTCGTGTACACGGGGTACTCAAGCAGGCCGGCGGCCCCGTGCGACTCCTCCACGAGCGAGTGCGGGTTGCCGACGACGCCGGGCAGCAGCCGGACGACGGCCTCCACGAGCACCATCGCCGCGACCTCGCCGCCGTTGAGCACGTAGTCGCCGATCGAGTACTCGCTGACCCGCACGCCCGGCCGGGTGGCGTAGTGGGCGGCCACGCGCGCGTCGATGCCCTCGTAGCGCCCGCAGGCGATCACGAGGTGCGTGTCGGCGGCCCAGGCCTCGGCGTGCCGCTGGGTGAGCGGGGCGCCCGACGGGGTCGGCAGCAGCAGGTGGCTGCCCTCGCCCACCAGGTCGTCCAGGGCCGCGCCCCAGACGTCGGGCTTCATCACCATGCCGGCGCCGCCGCCGAACGGGGTGTCGTCGACGGTGCGGTGCCGGTCGGCGGTCCAGTCGCGCAGGTCGTGCACCCGCAGGTCGACGAGGCCGCTGGTGCGGGCCTTGCCCACGAGCGACAGCCCGAGCGGGCTCAGGTACTCCGGGAAGATCGAGACGATGTCGATGCGCACGTCAGTCGTCGTCCCCCGCGGCGTCCGGGCCGGCGGCGTCGCCGCGCGTCTCGTCGCTCACGACCAGGTTCGCCGCGTCCGAGGCGAGCAGCCCGCCCGGCGGGTCGAGCACGACCCGGCCCCCGGCGACGTCGACGACCGGGACGATCGCCCGCACGAACGGGACCAGCGTCCGGGCGCCGTCGGGCTCGCGCAGCACCAGCGCGTCCTGCGCCGGCAGGTGCTCCAGCCCGACGACCTCGCCGAGCACCCGGCCGTCGACGTGCTCGGCTCGCAGCCCGGCGAGCTCGTGCGGGTACCAGGCGTCCTCGTCGTCGTCGTCCGCGCTGCTCGCGTCGTCCGCGACCTCCACGACCAGGCCGACGCCCCGCAGCGCCTCCGCCGCGGTCCGGTCCGGCGCCTCGGCGAACGTGACGTACCAGCGCCCCTGCTGCTCGCGGGTCCGCGCGACGGTCAGCGGGCCGCGGTCGGCGGGCTCGGTGGCCAGCACGGCGCCGGCCGCGAGGCGCGCGGCGGGGTCGTCGGTGCGCACGTCGAGGGCGACCTCGCCGCGCAGGCCGTGGGCGCGACCGATCCGGGCGACCGTCAGCAGCATGGGGTTCCTCTCGGGGGGTCCGGCTCCGGGCCGGACCAGCGTACGGGTGCGAGCACGACGCAGGCCCGGTCCCTGCTCGGGACCGGGCCTGTGCCGGTGTCTCACCGGGCGGCGCGAGGCCGTCCGGGTGCGCGGCTCACCGCCGGGCGACGTCCACGACGTCCACGCGGACCGGACCCTCGGACGACAGCGCGCCGACGACGGTGCGCAGCGCGCGGGCGGTCCGGCCGCCGCGGCCGATGACCCGCCCGAGGTCGTCCGGGTGCACCCGGACCTCGAGCAGGTCGCCGCGGCGGAGCGTGCGGGCGTCGACCCGCACGTCGTCCGGGTGGTCGACGATGCCCCGGACCAGGTGCTCCAGCGCGTCGGCGAGCATCAGGCCTGCTCGTCCTCGGCCGGCGCCTCGTCGGCGGCCGGGGCCTCGGCGGCGGCGGCCTTCTTCTCGGACGCCTTGGCCTTGGCCTTCTCGGCGTCCGCGGCGACGGCGTCGACCGCGGCCTTCACGTCGGCCGCGGCGGCCTTGGTGCGCAGGGTGCCCTCGGCGCCCGGGAGGCCCTTGAACTTCTGCCAGTCGCCGGTGACCTTGAGGAGGGCGAGGACCTGCTCGGTCGGCTGGGCGCCGACGGACAGCCAGTACTGCGCGCGCTCGGAGGAGATGTCGATGAGCGACGGCTCCTCGGTCGGGTGGTACTTGCCGATCTCCTCGATGACGCGACCGTCACGCTTGGTGCGGGAGTCCGCGACGACGACGCGGTAGTACGGCGCCCGGATCTTGCCGAGACGCTTGAGGCGGATCTTGGTGGCCACGGTGTGGTCTTCTCCTGGATGTCTGCGGGGCGGCCGTCGCGGTGCGCACGTGGGGCATGCGGTCCGGTCCGGCCTGGAGGACACGGCATCGCGCGGGTAGAGGGGCCGCGCGCGCCGAGTACAGCAGGCCATTGTGCCAGACCGGCGACGGTGCGGGCGACCCCGTGCGCGCGTGCGGCGGGTCACCCGCGGGAAGCAGCCCCGGCCGGGTCACCCGCGCCGGGTGCGTCGCCGTCGCCCGCGCGCTGCCACGATCGGCGGCATGGCCGCCGTGGACTGGGAGACGCGCGAGGTGGACGTGGCCGGGAGCCCGGTCACGGTGCGGGTGGGCCCCGAGGTCCCCGGGTCCACGCCCCTGGTGCACGTGCA
Organism: Cellulomonas sp.; assembly: GCF_035634735.1. Lineage (GTDB taxonomy): Bacteria > Actinomycetota > Actinomycetes > Actinomycetales > Cellulomonadaceae > Cellulomonas. The sequence goes on along the minus strand of NZ_DASQCJ010000089.1, from coordinate 13,413 downwards.
CGGGTTCGCGGTGTCGGGCCGGTACCTGCTGCCGACGGCCGCGGCGCTGGCCGACCGCGGCACGACCTACGTCCCCGACCTGCCCGGCCACGGCGCGAGCCCCGGCCCCCGGCCGCCGCTGTCGATCCCGCACCTCGCGGAGGCGCTGCTGGGCACCCTGGACGCGCTCGGCCTGGACCGGGTGCTGCTGGTCGGCAACTCGATGGGCGGGCCGGTCAGCCTGGAGACGGCGCACCGCGCGCCGGACCGGGTCGCGGGGATCGTGCTCGCCTCCCCCGCCGGCGGCGCCCACAACCAGCCGCTCCCCCGCGCGGTCGTCCAGCTGCTCCGGGACGCCGTGCACGAGGATCCGCGGATGGGCCGGTACTCGCTGCCCGACTACGCGCACTACGGGCCGGTCGCGGGGTTGGCGGCCTTCCGGCAGATGGTGCAGTTCCCGTCGCTGGAGCGGCTGCTGCGCACCCCGGTCCCGACGCTGGCCGTGGTCGGGTCGCGGGACCCGCTGATGCCGCCGCCGCACCGGGTCCGGGAGCTCGCGCACCTCGGCCCCGGGCACCTCACCGTGGTGGTCGTCCTCGGCGCCGCGCACGCGATGAACTACAGCCACCCGGAGGAGCTCGCGCACGCGGTCCGGTGCTGGCTCGACGGGCAGCCGATCACCGACGACCCGGCCGCCCACGCGCGCACCCGGGTGCTGCAGGTGGCGCAGGGCGACGCGCCGGTCTGACGCCGCCCGCGACCGCCCCGCCTACGCCACCCGCGCCCCGCGCAGCACCACGGCCCGCGGCGCGGCGAGCACCCCGACGTCCGCCCGCGGGTCCGCGTCGTACACCACCAGGTCCGCGCTCTCCCCCTCGGCCAGCCCCGGCACCCCGAGCCATGCCCGCGTCCGCCAGGACGCCGCGGCGACGACCTCGCGCGCCGACAGCCCCGCCGCCACCAGCTCGGCGGCCTCGTCGGCGATCCGCCCGTGCCCGATCGTGCCGCCCGCGTCGGTCCCGACCAGGATCGGCACCCCGGCGTCGTGCAGGTCACGCACGTGGGCGTACCGGCGCGCGTGCATCCGCCGCATCCGGGCCGCGTACACCGGGTACCGCTCCGCCCGCGAGGCGATCTCGCCGAACTGCGCCACCTGCAGCAGCGTCGCCGTCACCGGGATCCCGGCCGCGGCGATCCGCGCGACGTGCCGGTCCTCCGCGCCCGTGGCGTGCTCCAGGCAGTCGACGCCCGCGTCCAGCAGCCCGTCCAGCGCCTCGGCGGAGAAGGTGTGCGCGGTGACCCGGGCGCCGGCCTCGTGGGCCACCCGCACCGCGTCGGCCAGCACGTCGTCCGGCCACAGCGGCCGCAGGTCGCCGTCGGCCCCGAGGTCGCGGTCGATCCAGTCGGCGACGAGCTTGACCCAGCCGTCGCCCCGCGCGGCCTCCTCGGCCACGGCCCCCGGCAGCGCTCCCGGCGCGTCGAGCTCGCGCCCGTAGTGCCGCAGGTACCGCTTGGGGAGCGCGAGGTGCCGGCCGGCGCGGATCAGCCGCGGCAGGTCCTCGCGCGCGTGCACCCAGCCGGTGTCGGCCGGGGAGCCCGCGTCGCGCACCAGCAGCACACCCGCGTCGCGGTCGGCGACGGCCTGCGCCTCCGCCGTGGCGCGGTCGACCGCCCCCTCGGCGGCGAGGCCGATGTGGCAGTGCACGTCGACCAGGCCCGGGACCACCCACCCGTCGACCGAGGTCCAGTCCCCGCCCGGCCGGTCGAACGTGAGCCGCCCGCCGATGACCCACGCCTCCCCGACGACCCGGTCGTCGTCCAGGACGACCGGGCCGGTCAGGTGCAGCACGTCCCCCACGGCGCCCCCTCGCGCACGGCTCGGCTCAGCGGCCGAGGAACTTCTGCAGGTCCTCGATGCTCGACGGGTCGAACGGGTCCTGCTGCTGCGGCGCGCCGCCGCCGACGCCGAACGCCGAACCCTTCGCGGCGGGCGCGGCGGCCGGGGCGATCCCCGCGGCGCGGTCGGCGGCGGCCTTCTCCTGCTGCGCGCGCTTGGCCGGGTTGCCGGACTTGCCCTTCGCCTTCTTGGCCGGGGCGACGCGGCCGCGGCCCTTCTTGCCCGTGCCCGGCAGGTTGCCCATGCCGGGGATCGGCATGCCGCCGCCCTTGGCCATCTGCTGCATCATCTTCTGCGCCCCGGCGAACCGCTCGAGCAGGCCGTTGACGTCGGAGACCTCGACGCCGGAGCCGCGCGCGATGCGGGCCCGGCGGGAGCCGTTGATGATCTTCGGGTTGTCCCGCTCGGCCGGGGTCATCGAGCGGATGATCGCCTCGACCCGGTCGACCTCGCGCTCGTCGAAGTTCTCGATGGCCTCGCGCATCTGCCCCATGCCGGGGAGCATGCCGAGCATCTTCTTCATCGAGCCCATGTTCTTCAGCTGCTGCATCTGCTGCAGGAAGTCCGCGAGCGTGAAGCCCTGGCCGGAGGCGAGCTTGCCCGCCATCTCCTCGGCCTGCTCGGCGTCGAACGCCTTCTCCGCCTGCTCGATGAGGGTGAGCACGTCACCCATGTCGAGGATGCGGGACGCCATCCGGTCGGGGTGGAACACCTCGAAGTCGGTGAGCTTCTCACCGGTCGAGGCGAACAGGATCGGCCGGCCGGTGACCGACGCGACGGACAGCGCGGCGCCACCGCGGGCGTCGCCGTCGAGCTTCGACAGCACGACGCCGGTGAAGCCGACGCCCTCCTGGAAGGCCGTCGCGGTCGCGACGGCGTCCTGGCCGATCATCGCGTCGATGACGAACAGGATCTCGTCCGGGTCCACGGCGTCGCGGATGTCCGCGGCCTGCTGCATGAGCTCGGCGTCGACGCCGAGGCGGCCGGCGGTGTCGACGATCAGCACGTCGTGCTGGCGGGCCTGCGCGGTCGCCAGGCCCTCGCGGGCGACGGTGACCGGGTCGGCACCGGCGACGACGTCGAGCTCCGAGCCCTGGTTGCCCGGGTGCGGGGCGAACACCGGCACGCCGGCGCGCTCGCCGACCACCTGGAGCTGGGTGACCGCGTTGGGGCGCTGCAGGTCGGCGGCCACGAGCAGCGGGGTGTGGCCCTGCGACTTGAGGTGCAGCGCGAGCTTGCCGGCGAGCGTGGTCTTGCCCGCGCCCTGGAGGCCCGCGAGCAGGATGACGCTCGGCGGGTTCTTGGCCAGGTGCAGCGGCCGGTTCTGGCCGCCGAGGATCGACACCAGCTCGTCGTTGACGATCTTGACGACCTGCTGCGCCGGGTTCAGCGCGCCCGAGACCTCGGCGGAGAGCGCGCGCTCCCGCACGGCACCGGTGAACTGGCGCACCACGGGGACGGCGACGTCCGCGTCCAGCAGGGCGCGGCGGATCTCGCGCACGGTGGCGTCGATGTCCGCCTCGGACAGCCGCCCCTTGGAGCGCAGGTTCTTGAAGGTCGACGTCAGTCGGTCGGACAGGGTGGCGAACACCGCGCGATCCTCACGCTCTCTCGGCGGTCAGGGACGTCCCAGGGTACCCGCCAGCCGGGCCGACGCCCGCGCCACGAGGTCGTCGACCAGCTGGGCGCGCCACGCGGTCCACGCGGTCGGCCCGGCCGACGACGCGTCGGCCTCCGTCAGCGCCCGGAGGAGCGCCAGCAGGTCGGGCCGGTGGTCGACCGCCGCGAGCAGCGCGTCCACGGTCGCCGGGTCGTCCGGGTCGGCCCCGGTCGCGAGCTCGGACAGCGTCAGGTGCTCCCGCACCAGGCGCGCCACGTCGGCCGCGTCGTCCGGCCCGAAGCCCATCCGGGCGACGATCGGGCCCGCGAGGCGCGCGCCCTCGACCGAGTGGTCCCCCGCGCCCGCCCGCTTCCCGATGTCGTGCAGCAGCGCGGCGACGAGCAGCACCTCCGGGCGGTCGACGGTCCGGCGCAGCCCGGCGGCGCGGGCGGCGGCCTCGACCAGGTGCCGGTCGACGGTGTGCCGGTGGATGGGCGAGCGCTGCGGGCGGTTCCGCACCCCGGCCCACTCGGGGATCCACGTCGTGACCACGCCGGCGAGGTCGAGCGCCTCCCAGACCGGCACCTGCGCCGCGCCGGTGGCGAGCAGCTGCACCAGCAGCGTGCGGGCGGCGCGCGGCCACGGCTCGGGCAGCGGCGGCGTCCGCTCCAGGCTGGTGACGGTGATGGGCGACAGCGTGAGCCCGGTGCGCGCGGCGGTCGCGGCGGCGCGCAGGGACAGCAGCGGGTCGGCGGCCGGCTGGGCGTCGGCGGCGAGCACCAGCTCGCCGTCGTGCTCCACCAGACCCTCGCCGACGGTGCGCAGCCGCGGCGCCGTGCGCCGGCCGCGGACCAGCACCGGCCTGCGGGCCGGGCGGGCCAGGGCCTGCCGCGCGTTCCGGGCGGTGCTGTCCAGGGCGTAGGAGACGATCCGGCCCGCCTCGGCGAGCCCGGCCAGCAGGTCGTCGCGGTCCCCCACGCCCAGCAGCTCGGCGACCTCGTCCTGGTCGGCCAGCAGCAGCCGGTTGGTGTGCCGCCGGCTGACGGTCTGCACCGCGTCCCGGACGTCGAGCAGGTGCGCGTGCGCGCGGTCGACGGCCCCGTGCGGGCGGTCGGTGAGCCAGGTGGCGGCGAGCGCGGACAGCACGACCGCGTCCCGGATGCCGCCGCGCGCCTCCTTGAGGTCCGGCTCGATCAGGTACGCGAGCTCGCCGTGCCGCTCCGCGCGCTGCCGGGTGGACGCCAGCAGCTCGGGCAGCCGGCGGCGCGCGGCGGACCGCCAGTCGGCCAGCAGCGCGGACCGGGCCCGGTGGACGATGCCGGGGTCGCCCGCGACGGGGCGCAGGTCGAGCAGGCCGACCGCGGCGGGCAGGTCCTTCGACGCCACCTGCCGGCACTGCGCGAGCGACCGCACCGAGTGGTCCAGGTCGAGCCCCGCGTCCCAGACCGGGTACCAGAGCCGGTCCGCGAGCCCGGCCAGCTCCTCGGCGGAGTGCCCCCGCCCGTCGTGCACCAGCAGCAGGTCGAGGTCGCTCGTCGGGCTGGCGTCGCCGCGGCCCACGCTGCCGACCGCGCCCAGGCCGATGCCGGGCGTCTCGCGCCCCTCGGTGGCGACCTCCCACAGCTCCGCCAGGCGCCGGAGCACGAGGTCGGACACCGCCTGCCGGCGCTCGGCGCCCTCGCTGCCCGGGCCGGACAGCCGCGCCGCGAGGTCGAGCCGCTCGACCCGGAGGTCCCGCACCCCGACGTGCTCGGGGTGCGGGACCTCGGGGGTCTCGCGGCCGGCCGTGCCCCCTGACGACCGTTCGTCGATCATGCGCGGGCGGACCGCCCGGTCACAGGGCCTCGGGCCCGTGCTCGCCGGTGCGCACCCGGGCGACGTCCTCGACCGGGACGACCCAGACCTTGCCGTCGCCGATCTTGCCGGTCTGCGCGGCCTTGACGATCACCTCGACGACACCCGGGGTGTCCTCGTCCGTGACCAGCACGTCGATCTTCACCTTCGGCACCAGGTCGACCGTGTACTCGGCCCCCCGGTAGACCTCGGTGTGACCGCGCTGGCGGCCGTAGCCGCTCGCCTCGCTCACCGTCAGGCCGCGGATGCCCGCCGCCTCGAGCGCGGACTTCACGTCGTCGAGCCGATGCGGCTGGATGACCGCCGTCACGAGCTTCGTCATGCCTTCACCTCCGTCACCACGCGGGCGCCGCCCAGCGTCTCGTAACCCGTCTCACCGTGCACGGCGAGGTCGATCCCGCCGACCTCGGCCTCCTCGCTGACCCGCCATCCCATCGTGGCCTTGAGGATGAAGCCGATGACCGCGGTCACCGAGCCGGAGAAGATCAGCGCCAGCAGGGCGATGACCACCTGGACCACCAGCAGCTTGACGCCGTCGCCGAAGAACAGGCCACCCTCGGCGGCCAGGAAGCCGATGCCGATGGTGCCGACGAGGCCACCCACCAGGTGGACGCCGACCACGTCGAGCGAGTCGTCGAAGCCGAACCGGTACTTCAGGCCGACCGCGAGGGCGCACAGCGCGCCGGCGACCACGCCCAGGATGATGGCCGTGACCGGGCGCAGGGCGCCCGCGGCCGGGGTGATCGCCACCAGGCCCGCGACGACGCCGGACGCGGCGCCGAGCGAGGTGGCGTGGCCGTCGCGGATCTTCTCCGTGATGAGCCAGCCGATCATGGCCGCGGCGGTGGCGGCGGTGGTGTTGACCCACGCGAGGCCCGCGGTGCCGTCGGCGGTGAATGCCGAGCCCGCGTTGAAGCCGAACCAGCCGAACCACAGCAGGGCGGCGCCCAGCATGACGAACGGCAGGTTGTGCGGGCGCATCGGCTCCTTGCCGAAGCCCCGGCGGCGGCCGACGATCAGCGCCAGCACCAGGCCGGCGATGCCGGCGTTGATGTGCACGACGGTGCCGCCGGCGAAGTCGATCGGGGCGACCGTGGCCGCGCCGTCCGTGGTGCCGAACAGCATCGCGGCGATGCCGTTCTCCGAGCCGGACAGCGCGCCGCCGCCCCAGACCATGTGAGCCAGCGGGAAGTAGCTGAACGTCGCGAAGAGCGCGGTGAACGCGACCCAGGTGCCGAACTTCACGCGGTCGGCGATCGCGCCGGAGACCAGCGCGACGGTGATGATCGCGAAGGTCACCTGGAAGGCCACGCCGACGATGACCGGCACGCCGAACCCGTCGATCAGGTACTCGCCGTTCTCGTCCCAGATCGCGCCCGCGAGCCCGAACTGGTCGAACGGGTTGCCGAAGATCCCGGCGACGTCGGAGCCGTAGCTCATCGACCAGCCCCAGAACACGTACACGACGGCGACGACCGCGATGCTGATGAACGACATCATCATCATGTTGAGCACGGACTTGCCGCGCACCATGCCGCCGTAGAAGAACGCCAGTCCCGGCGTCATGAGCAGCACCAGGGACGCTGACGTCAGCATCCAGGCTGTCGCTCCGGTGTCCAGATCCATGTGGAACGCCTCTCCCCTCGCCGGCCGGTCTGCCGGATCGGGGACCAGAGTCGTGCGCGGCCGTTTCGCGACGGCGCCACGGGTGTTACACCGGTGTGACGAGCGGTCCGCCCGCGTCAACATCGTGTTACGGGACGGCCCGCGTCTCAGCGGTCGGGACGCGGGCCGGTCGGCGGGGCGGGGTCGGGGCGCCCGCGGGGGTCAGCCCAGGATGCCGTCGACGAACTCCTCCGGGTCGAACGGCGCCAGGTCGTCCGGGCCCTCGCCGAGGCCCACGAGCTTCACCGGCACGCCCAGCTCGCGCTGCACGGCGACGACGATGCCGCCCTTGGCCGTGCCGTCGAGCTTGGTCAGCACGATGCCGGTCACGCCGGCGACCTCCGCGAACACGCGGGCCTGGTTCATGCCGTTCTGGCCGGTGGTGGCGTCGAGGACCAGCAGCACCTCGGACAGCGGGGCGGTCCGCGTGATGACCCGGGTGATCTTGCCGAGCTCGTCCATCAGGCCGGCCTTGTTCTGCAGCCGGCCCGCGGTGTCGACCAGCACGACGTCGACGCCCTCGGCCGCGCCCTCGCGGACGGCCTCGAACGCCACCGACGCCGGGTCGGCGCCGTCGCGGTCGGAGCGGACGGTGCGCACCCCGACCCGCGAGCCCCAGGTCTCGAGCTGGTCGGCCGCCGCGGCGCGGAACGTGTCCGCGGCGCCGAGCAGCACGCTGCGGCCGTCGGCCACGAGCACCCGGGACAGCTTGCCGACGGTGGTGGTCTTGCCGGTGCCGTTCACGCCGACCACGAGCACGACCGCGGGGACGGTCACGCCGTCCTCGCCGGTCTGCGGGGACGTCGACAGCGAGCGGTCGAGCGACGGGTCGACCAGCGCGAGCAGCTGCTCGCGGAGCAGCGCGCGGACCTGCGCCGGGTCCTTGAGGCCCTGGACGCGGGCCTGCGTGCGGATCGCCTCGACGAGGTCCTGGGACGGGCCGGCGCCGACGTCCGCGAGGAGCAGGGTCTCCTCGAGCTCGTCCCAGTCGTCCTCGGTCAGGTGGTCGCGGGACAGCACCTGGAGCATGCGCGCGCCGAGCGGCGAGCCGGAACGGGCCAGCCGGTCGCGGAGCCGGGTGAGCCGGCCGGCGGTCGGGGCGGGGACCTCGAGCGCGGGCGCGGTCGCGGCGTCCTCGGGCGCGGGGGCGCCGGGGGCCGGGGCCTCGCCCGGGGCGGCCGGGGCCTCGGCGGCCGGGCGCTCGAGGGTCGAGGTGCCGGTGCCGCCCGCGGGGCCCTCGCCGGTGCGGTCGGTCCGGTCGCGGTCGCCCGCGCCGCGGCGCCGCTGGATGACGGCCGCGCCGCCGCCCAGGATCGCCAGGGCCGGCACGCCGACGAGGAGCAGGTTCAGGAGGTCGTTCGAGTCCACCGGGACAGTCTGTCAGGCGGGCGGGCCGGGCGCGGCGCGGGCGGCGGCGGGGTCGGGCGGCCGACGAGGTCGGGCGGCCGGCGGGTCAGGCGTCGCCGCGCTGCGGCGGGAGCGACGGCGGGAGCGGCGCCGGCCCGGCGACCGCGGCGGCCGCGGCGGGGCGGGACGGAGCGGGGGCACCGGCGACGGCGCGGACCGGGACGTGGCCGCCGCGGCGGGGCACCCGCGGCGCGCGGACCGGGGCGGCCGCGGGGTGCGGCGCGGCGGCGTGCTCGGCCGCGGCGCGCTCGGCCGCGGCGCGCTCGGCGGCGGCCGGCGCGACGGCCCCCGGCGCGGGCGCGGGCACCCGGTCCTGCACGACGACGCGCTCGGCCGGCTCCCCCGCGGCCCCCGCGCGCGGGTAGGGCAGGTGCTCGCGCAGCCGGACGGCGCGCTCCCCCGTGCGCTCCAGCATCTCCGCGAGCTCGTCGAGCTGCAGGTAGCCGTCGTCGGGCTGGGAGGCCTCGGCGAACAGCTGGTCGAACGGGACGTCGACCGGCTCGGCCTCGTCGACGACCGGGGCCTCCTCGTCCGCGGCGCCCCGCCGTCGCCGGCGCAGCCCGCTGCGCAGGTCCGCCCAGAAGGTGCGCACGTCCGTGCCGCCGTCGCCCGCCGCGTTCGCCAGGACGATCACGCCGATGGCCGCGACGAGCGCCAGCCCGATCACCAGGAGATAGCCGCCCATGGGGACGATTGTCCGCCGTCGACCCCCGACGCGGCGGGCGGCGCCCGCATCGTCCGGGAACCCCCACGCGATCTTCACACCGTCAGGCCGGGACCTCGTCGCGGAGCCGCTGGGAGATGACCGTCGTCACGCCGTCGCCGCGCATCGTCACGCCGTACAGGGCGTCCGCGATCTCCATCGTCCGCTTCTGGTGCGTGACGACGATGAGCTGCGAGTCCTCCTGCAGCTCGCGGAAGATCTCCAGCAGCCGTCCCAGGTTGGCGTCGTCGAGGGCCGCCTCGACCTCGTCCATGACGTAGAACGGGCTCGGCCGGGCCTTGAAGATCGACACCAGCAGCGCGACCGCGGTGAGCGACCGCTCGCCGCCGGACAGCAGCGACAGCCGCTTGACCTTCTTCCCGGCGGGCCGCGCCTCGACCTCGATGCCGGTGGTCAGCATGTCGGACGGGTCGGTGAGCACCAGCCGGCCCTCGCCGCCCGGGAACAGCCGCGGGAACACCCGGTCGAACTGCTCCGCGGTGTCGCGGTACGCGTCGGCGAACACCCGCTCGACCCGCTCGTCGATCTCCTTGACGATCTCCAGCAAGTCGGCGCGGGACTTCTTGAGGTCGGCGAGCTGCTCGACCAGGAACTTGTGCCGCTCCTCGAGCGCGGCGAACTCCTCCAGCGCGAGCGGGTTGACCTTGCCGAGCTGCGACAGCGCCCGCTCGGCCGACCGCAGGCGCTTCTCCTGCTCGGCGCGGACGTAGGGCACCTCGCGGGGACCGGCGTCCTCGTCGTCGCCGGCCGCGGCTGGCGGCGCGAGCACCGGCACGGACCGGTGCGGCCCGAACTCCTCGACCAGCACGGCGGGGTCGATGCCCAGGTCCTCGACGGCCCGGACCTGCAGCTGCTCGACGCGCAGCCGCTGCTCGGCGCGCAGCACCTCGTCCCGGTGCGCGGCGTCGGTGAGCCGGGCGACCTCGCGCTGGGTCTCGTCGACCCGGGACCGCACCGCCGACAGCGCGGTCTCCCGCTCGGCGCGCGCGGCCTCGGCGGCGTCCCGCTCGTCGGCGGCGCGCTGGAGGGCGTGCTCGATCGCGCCGAGCGCCTGCGTCGCCCCGAGGGCGACCGCGGTGGCGACGGCGGCCTGCCGGGCGCGGGCGCGCTCCCGCTCGGCGGCCCGCTCGCGCGCGGCCCGCTCGGTGCGCGCCGCCCGGTCCAGCGACTCGGCGCGGCCGGCGAGCGCGCGCGCCCGCTCCTCGGCGGTCCGCAGGCTCAGCCGCGCCTCGGTCTCCCTGGCGCGCGCGGCGGTCGCGGCGGCGTTGGCGGCGTCCCGCTCCCCCGTGCGCTCCTCGATGGCGGCGTCCGTGTCGGCGGGCTCCGCCTCCGCGGCGGCCAGCCGCTCGGTCAGCTCGGCCAGCTCCGCGGCGCCGTCGGCGAGGGTCTGCTCGGCGGTGGCCAGCGAGGCCTGCACGCGCTCCGCCTCGTTCCGCGCGGCGCGGGCGGTCGCGCCCAGGTGGCCGAGCTGCTCGGCGACGGCGGCCAGCGCGGCGTCGGACTCGTTGAGCTCGTCGAGGGTGCGCTGGTACTCGGCGCGGGCGGCCTCCTCGGCCTCGCGCGCGCCGACCAGCCCGAACCGCGCCTGCTCCGCGCGCGCCGCCGCGGCCTCGGCGCCCTGGCGGGCGTCGTCCAGGGCGGACTGCAGGTGCAGGGCGCTGGGCGCGGTCGCGGAGCCGCCGGAGGCGCGGTGCGCGGCGAGCACCTCGCCCGCGCGGGTGGCGACCACCAGGTCCGGGCGGTCGCGCAGCACGCCGCGGGCGGCGACCAGGTCGTCCACCACGACGACGCCCCGCAGCAGCCGGCGCACGGCGGGCACGACGGCGGGCGGCGCCTGGACCAGGTCGAGGGCCCAGTCGGCCCCGCCGGGCGCGGCGCCCTGGTCCTCGTCGGCCGCGTCCGCCGCGTCTCCCGCGGCCACGACCAGGCCCGCCCGCCCGGCGTCCTGGTCGCGCAGCCAGCGGATCGCGTCCACCGCGGCCTCGACCGACTCGACCGCCACGGCGTCCGCGGACGCGCCGAGCGCCGCGACGACCGCGTCCTCGTCGCCCGCCGCCACGCCGAGCAGCGCGGCGACCGAGCCGACCACGCCGGCCAGGTCGTCGGCGGCCAGCAGCGCGCCCGCGCCGTCCTTGCGGGTCAGGCTGAGCTCGAGCGTCTCGATGCGCGACTCCAGGGCGCTGCGCTCGCGCTCGGCCTCGGAGAGCTGCGCGGTGAGCTCGGCCACCCGCGCGGACGCCGTCTCGACGGCCTCGGCCGCCGCCTCGTGCGCGGCGTCCAGGTCCTCCTCGCCCTCCTCGACGCCCGCGACCCGGGTCTCCAGGGCGGTGAACTCGACGGTGGCCTCGTGCCCGCGGCGCTCGGCCGCGGTCAGCGTCTCCCGGAGCCGGCCGATCTCCGCCTCGGTGGCCTCCAGCCGGCTGCGCCGCGCGCCCACCTGCCCGGCGAGCCGCGCCAGCCCCTCCCGGCGGTCGGCCGCCCCGCGCAGCACCGTGGCGAGCGCCTTCTCCGCCGCGGCCGCGGCACCCTCCGCGTCCTGGCGGGCGGCCTGCGCGGCCTCCAGCGCCGCGCGGGCGGCGTCCACCTCGGCGGTGAGCTCGGCCTCGGCGGCGCGCACCCGCTCCGCCTGGCGCTCCAGGTCGTCCGGGTCCTGCCCGCGGGTCGGCTCGGGGCCGGCGCCGCCGAGCAGCCGGGCGCGGTCCGCGGCCAGCGAGGCCGTCCCGCGCAGCCGCTCCCGCAGCGAGGACAGCCGGTACCAGACGTCGGACGCCTCGCCGAGCGCGGGCGCCGCCTCGGCCGCCTCGCGCTCCAGCGCCGCGAGCCGGGTGCGGGCGGCGTCCAGCGCCGCCTCGGCCTCGGCCCGGCGGGCGCGCAGCGCGGTGTCGTCGGCGATCTCCTGCTCCAGCTGCGCGGTCAGCTGCGCCAGGTCGTCGGCGAGCAGCCGGGCGCGGGCGTCGCGCAGGTCGGCCTGCACCGTCTGCGCTCGGCGGGCGACCTCGGCCTGCCGCCCGAGCGGGCCGAGCTGGCGGCGCAGCTCCCCCGTCAGGTCGGTGAGCCGGGTCAGGTTCGCCTGCATCGCGTCGAGCTTGCGGAGCGCCTTCTCCTTGCGCTTGCGGTGCTTGAGGACGCCCGCGGCCTCCTCGATGAACCCGCGGCGCTCCTCCGGGGTCGCGCGCAGCACGGCGTCGAGCTGCCCCTGCCCCACGATGACGTGCATCTCCCGGCCCAGGCCGGAGTCGGACAGCAGGTCCTGGATGTCGAGCAGCCGGCACGCGCGGCCGTTGATCGCGTACTCCGAGCCGCCGTTGCGGAACAGTGTCCGCGAGATCGTGACCTCGGTGTACTCGATCGGCAGGGCGCCGTCGGTGTTGTCGATGGTCAGCGCCACCTCGGCCCGGCCCAGCGGCGGGCGGCCGGAGGTGCCGGCGAAGATGACGTCCTCCATCTTGCCGCCGCGCAGGGACTTGGCGCCCTGCTCGCCCATGACCCAGGCGAGCGCGTCGACGACGTTGGACTTGCCGGAGCCGTTCGGCCCGACGACGCAGGTCACCCCGGGCTCGAGGTTCAGCGTCGTCGCCGAGGCGAACGACTTGAACCCGCGCAGGGTGAGCGTCTTCAGGTGCACGGGCCGCAGCCTAGTGCGCGGGTCCCCCGCAGCCTCGGAACCGCCGGGCGGACCGCGAGGTCGTCACTCGCTCGCGAGGTCGTCACTCGTGTGTGACGACCTCGGCGCGATGTGACGACCTCGCGGATGGAGTGGGGGCCGAGCCCAGGGGTCAGGCCGCGAGGGCCGGGAACCACAGGCCGATCTCGCGGGCGGCCGACTCCTCCGAGTCCGAGCCGTGCACGAGGTTCTGGGTGACCTTGAGGCCCCAGTCGCGGCCGAGGTCGCCGCGGATGGTGCCGGGCGCGGCGGTGGTGGGCTCGGTGGCGCCGGCCAGGGAGCGGAAGCCCTCGATGACGCGGTGGCCCTCGGCCACGACGGCCAGGACCGGGCCGGACTTCATGAAGTCGACGAGCGGCTGGAAGAAGGGCTTGCCCTGGTGCTCGGCGTAGTGCTGCTCCAGGAGGGCGTCGTCGGCGGTGCGGAGCTCGACGGCCACGAGGGTGTAGCCCTTGGCCTCGATGCGGCGGAGGACCTCGCCGGAGAGTCCGCGGCTGACGCCGTCGGGCTTGACCAGGACGAGGGTGCGCTGGATGTCGCTCATGCCCCGCACCCTAACGAACGAGCACCGCCGAGAGAGGACCGTTCCGCCGAGATAGGACGGCCTGGGGTCCTACCTCGGC
>NZ_DASQCJ010000088.1:0-18353 GCF_035634735.1 Cellulomonas sp. | reverse complement strand
CGGCGCCGGGCTCGTCACGCTGGCGGCGTCGCTCACGGCCTTCGACTCGGTGATCCCCGTCGCCGGCATCGCGCTGATCGTCGGCATCGACCGGTTCATGTCCGAGGGGCGCGCGCTGACCAACCTCGCGGGCAACGGGCTCGGCACGATCGTGATCGCGCGCTGGACCGGCGACCTCGACCGCGACCGGCTGCAGGCCGTGCTCGCCGACCCGGGCAGCGTCGACGTGGACGAGCTCCTGCGGGACCACGCGCACGTCGACCTCAACGCGCTGGACCGGCGGCTCGCGACGTCCGAGGAGTTCGCGCGGGAGTTCGCCGCGACGGGCGCGGCGGGGCCGGCACCGGCGGAAGCGGTCCCGGTGGCCGAACCGGCGCGCCCGGCCGCCGACCCCGCGCCGCGCGAGCCCGTCTGACCCGGGCGGCGGCAGGCGGCAGCGGGCGGCGGCGCGGTCGGGTGCGCGATGCTGGGTCGCGCACCCGCCCCCGCCGGAAGGACCCGCCCCGTGAGCGTCGTCGTCGAGACCGCCCGCCCCGACGAGGCCGCCGCCTGCGCGCGGCTGCTGGCCGACGTCCTGGGTGACGACCCGGTCATCCGGGCGATGGTCCCCGGCGACCGGGACCGCACCGCCCGGCTGGTCGCCCTGCACGTGGCCCAGCTGCGGTCCGGGCCGCTGCAGGCCGGCTCGGTCGACGTCGCGCGCGCGGAGCCCGGCGGCCCGGTGCTGGGGGTGGCGCTGTGGCACGGGCCCGGGCACGGCGCGCCGCTCGGCGAGCGACTCCGGCAGGTGCCCGCCGTCGTCCGCGCGGTCGGCCTGCGGCACCTGCCCACGTACGCCGCGCAGGGGGCCCGCTACGCGCGGCACCGGCCGGGGCGGCCGCACTGGTACCTGGAGGAGATCGCCGTCGGGCCGGACGCCCGCGGGCTCGGCGTGGGCTCCGCGCTGCTCCGGCACGGGCTGGCGCGGGTGGACGCGGCGGGCCTGCCGGCGTACCTGGAGGCGACCACCGCGGCGAGCCGCCGGCTGTACGAGCGGTTCGGCTTCGTCGCGACCGGCCCGGTCCCGGTGCGGGGCCCGCGCCCGTGGGCGATGCTTCGCGAGCCGCGGACGTCCTGACCGCGCGTCAGCTCTTCTGGGCGCCCCAGCCGTGCCAGCGCTCGACCTCCACGACGGCCGAGAACCGCGGGCTCTCCCGGTCCGGGTACGGGTGGCCGGTGTAGTGCTCGGACAGGGCGTCGATGCCCGACCGGTCGACGTCCTCGGTGATCTCGACCACCCGGCCGACGAGCGTGACGTGCGTGTACCAGTCGTCCCCGTCCAGCACGGTGAGGGTCACGCGCGGGTCCCGGCGCAGGTGCGTGAGGCGGACGCGCGTGCCGTCGAGGTTGAGCAGCACCCGGCCGTCCTCGCGCCACAGGTACCAGGTCGCGGCGGACACCGGCGTGCCGTCGGAGCGCAGGGTCGCCATGACGGCGGGGTTCGGGCGGCGGAGCAGCGCGACGGCGTCGGACGGCAGCGGGGGCGTGGCCACGGGCGGACCTCCAGGTGGGACGGGTGCGGGCGGTCCAGTCTCGCCCACCTCCAGCCCCGCCGCGCGCCCCGGCCGCGACCCACCCGCCGCGGGTCGCGCGCCCGGCCCCGCGGGTCTGCGACGATCGGGCCAGACCGACGGCGACGGGCCCACCGCGCGCTCCCGCGGCACGCCAGGAAGGGACCCGCCCATGACGCAGCCGGCAGCGACCCCGGCCCCCACGCCGGCGCCCGACCCGGACCGCCCGGCCGACCCCGCCGACCCCGCCGACCCGGACCCGGCCGGGGCCGCCGCCCCGCCCCGGCGGCGCCGCCGGCCCCGCCCGCCGAGCCCCGCCGGCGTCGTCGGCGGCACCCTGTTCGCGATGCTCGCCATGACCCCGTCGCTGCTCCCCCGCGACTGGCTGTTCCAGGCGCTGGTCTCCGGCATCTCGGCGGCGCTGGGCTACGGGCTCGGCGTGGCGCTCGCCTGGGCGCTCCGGCACGTGCCGGCCTGGCGGCGCCTGGTCGTGTCCGCGCGGCACCGGGTCCCGCCGCGCGTGCGCACCGCCGCCCGGCCGTGGCTGCTGCCGGCGCTGGCGGTCGCCGTCGTGGTCGCGCTGACGGTCATGCTGGTCCACGGCGCGCGCTGGCAGCGCGAGATGACCGCGGCGATCGGCATGCCGGGGCCGAGCACCGGCGACTGGCTGCGCGCCGGGCCGCTGCTCGTGCTGGTCGCGGCCGCGTTCGTGCTGCTGGCCCGCGGGCTGCGCTGGGTCGGCCTGCGGGTCGAGCGCGGGCTGCAGCGCTGGCTGCGGTTCCCGCGGCTGCTCGCCGGCGCGGTGGCCGTCGTGCTGGTCGCGGTGCTGACCGTCGTCCTGGTGAACGACGTGCTGCTGAGCCGGGCGCTGTCGGCGGCGGACGGCGCGTTCGCCCTGGCGAACACCGAGGACCACCCCGGCGTCACGCAGCCGCAGGCGTCGGAGCGGTCGGGGTCGCCCGGGTCGCTCGTGCCGTGGGACACCCTCGGGCGCGAGGGCCGCCGGTTCGTCGCGGAGGGGCCGACGGCCGACGAGCTCGCCGCCGCGGCCGACGGGGCGCCGACGAGCACCCCGATCCGGGTCTTCGCGGGCCTGGACAGCGCCGGCACCCCCGAGGGGCGGGCGGCCCTGGCGGTCGACGACCTGGAGCGGGCCGGCGCGTTCGACCGGGCGGTGCTGCTGCTCGTCACGACGACGGGCAGCGGCTGGGTCAACGACGCGGCCGTCTCCGCGCTGGAGCTGATGCACGGCGGCGACACCGCGACCGTCGCGACGCAGTACTCCTACCTGCCGAGCTGGCTGTCGTTCCTGGTCGACCGGTCCCGCGCCGCCGACGAGGCGCGGGCGCTCGCCGCCGCGGTCGAGGCCCGCGTGGCCGAGCTCCCCGCGGACGACCGCCCGGAGCTGCTGGCCTACGGGGAGAGCCTGGGCTCGTTCGGGTCGGAGAGCGCCTACGACTCGCTCGCCGACATCCGCGCCCGCACGGACGGCGTCCTGTGGGTCGGCCCGCCGAACTCCAACCCGGTGTGGCACGCGCTGATGGAGCGCCGCGACCCCGGCACCACGTCCGCCGCGCCGGTGTACGCGAGCGGCCTGCTGGTGCGGTTCGCCGGCGACACCGAGCAGATGGCGACGCCGCCGACGGCGTGGGAGGACCCGCGGGTGCTGTACCTGCAGCACGCGTCCGACCCGATCGTCTGGTGGGGCCCGGACCTGCTGCTCAGCCGGCCGGACTGGCTCGCCGAGCCGCAGGACGGCGAGGGCGGCCTCACCATGACCTGGTACCCGCTGGTGACGTTCTGGCAGCTGACGTTCGACCTGGTGAACTCCAAGTCGGTGCCGGACGGCCACGGGCACAACTACGACGCGCTGACCCTCGACGGCTGGGTGGCCGTCGCGGCGCCGGACGGCTGGTCGGACGCGGACACGGCGCGGGTGCGGGCCGTGCTGGAGGCGCGGCCGCCGGCGGGCTGAGGTCCGGGGGACCTCAGTCCAGCACCCAGGTGCTGTCCGGGCCGCTGCCGCGGAGCACCGCGCCGTCCGCCCGGACCGTCGACACGCCCTCGGGCAGCGGCGCCGCCCACAGCCGGCGCCCGTCGTCGAGCCCGTAGGCCGCGAGCAGCGGGGTGCCGTCGTCCGGGTCGCGCTCGGTCCGGAGCAGCGCGCGGCCGTCGGACATCAGCGCCGCGCCGACGCCCGGGTCGCCCGGCGTGGTCCACCGGTCCTCGCCGGTCGCCAGGTCGACGGCCCACACGGCGTCCCGCGTGGCCCCGTGCACGAGCCCGTCCAGCACCACGAGGTTCGTCCCCGCCTGGAGCGCGAGCGGCCGCTCCCAGACCGTCGCCCCGGTGGCCGCGTCGACGGCGCGCAGGAAGCCGTCCGGCGACGAGCCGTCGTACCGCCGGAGCAGGATCAGGTCCGGCACGGACCCGTCGTCCGGGTAGGCGGTCTCCGGGGTGCCCTCGGTCCGGACCGCCCCGTCGGTCGCCAGCACCCGGGTCCCCGTGCTGCCCGGCGCGTCGACCACGCGGTCGCCGCGCGCCAGGACCAGGTGCGCGCCGGAGCCCTCGACCGCGCCCGTGGCGGCGGCGACCGACCAGGTGACCGTGTCCCCGCCGACCCAGACGTGCCCGCCCGCGACCTCGAGCCACGGCCGGGGGTCGCCGTCCGGGACGACGAGGCCCGGCAGGTCCGCGCGCCAGGTCACCGCGGCCGGGTCACCCAGGGGTGCACTGGTCACCGCCACGCCCTCGCCCTGGGGCCGGGCCGTGACCACCGCGTCGCCGACGAGCACCGCGGACGCGCCCGCGGGCAGGTCGCCGACGTCCGCGACCCGGCCGTCCGCGAGGTCGACCCGCAGCAGCGTCCCGCGCCACTCCCGCCAGTCGAGCGGGCCGGTCAGCACCGTGCAGCCGAGGGCCGCGGCGGCCGGCGCGGCGTCCGGGACGCACCGCACGTCCCGGAACTCGCCCTCCGGCGCGGGGCCGACCAGGCGGGTGCGCCAGGCCTCGCCGCCGGTCGCGGCGTCGACGGCCACGACGTCCCACGCGCCGCCCTCCTGGATCCAGGGCAGCGCCAGCAGGCCGCCCGTCGTGCGGGTGCCCTCGGCGACGAGCATCTCCGCGCGCGACCGCGGCGGCCACGCGCGGGCGGTCAGCCCGGGCCGCACCGTCGCGCCGAGCACGCCGTCGACCCCGCGCAGCCGCTCCGCCGCGGCCTCGGCCCGCGCCTCCCCGACCGCGTGCGTCGCGACCAGCCCGGCCACGGCCAGCACCGGGACCGGCCACCAGCGCCGCAGCGCGCGCAGCAGGCCGGCGCGCCGGGCCCGGACGCGGTCCTGGCCGGCGTCCGCCCCCGCGCGCCCCGGGCGACCCGCCGCGGGCTCGTCCAGCACCACGTCCACGCGCTGCTCCCCCATGCCGCCAACCTACGGGCGCGGACCGCGCCGCGGGGGTGCTCCGGCCGGATCGACCGCGCCGGGTGAGGCGGGCGGCCCGGGTCCCGGAGGAGCGTGGGGCGCGACCCGACCACGCTCCCGGAGGGAACCACCATGCCCGGCCACCGCACGCACCCCACCCGGTTCTCCCCCCAGGAGGACCGCGACGAGGTCATCCGCAGCACGCTCGGCCGCGCGGTGCACGGCGCCGCCGACGTCGGGGAGGTGCTCGCCGCGGTCGACGGCGTGCACGTCAAGGACCACGACGCGTGGTTCGCGGCGTGGCGCGACCTGGGCGAGCGCGTCGCGGCCCAGGGCGACGCCTCCGCCGCCGGCGGGCACCGGGTCAGCGCGGCGTGGGCGTACCTGCGCGCCTCCGCCTACCTGGCCGTCGCGGTGAACGCGGTGGCCGCGCTCGAGTCGGAGGACGACCTGCTGCCGACGTTCCGCGCGCACCGCCGCGCGTGGGACGCGTGGGTCGACCACGCCGACCTCGACGTCGTCCGGGTGTCCGTCCCGTACGAGGGGGACGCGCTGCCCGGCTACCTGTTCCGCGCGCCCGGCGACGGCCCGCGCCCGACCGTGGTGGCGGTGAACGGCAGCGACGGCTCGCTCACCTCGCTGTGGGTCGAGTGCGTCGCCGCGGCGCTCGCCCGCGGGTACCACGCGCTGGTGTTCGACGGCCCCGGGCAGCAGTCGCTGCTGTTCGAGCGGGGCGTGCCGTTCCGCCCGGACTGGGAGAAGGTGCTGACGCCGGTGCTCGACGCCGTCGTGGCGCGCCCCGACGTCGACGGGGACCGGGTGGCCGTCTACGGCGTGAGCCAGGCGGGGTACTGGGTCGCGCGGGCGCTCGCCTTCGAGCACCGGCCGGTCGCCGCGGTGCTGGACCCCGGGGTGGTGTCCGTCGCCGCGTCCTGGGAGCACGAGGTGCCCGGCAGCCTGCTGCAGCTGCTGGACAAGGGCGAGGACCACGCGTTCGACCGGGACATGGCGCTCGGCATGCGGCTGTCCCGGACGACCGCCCGGACCTGGCGGTTCCGGGCCCGCCCGTACGGCGCCGACGGGTACGCGGCCACGCTGCGGGAGGTGCGCCGGTACGACGTCGCGGACGTGGCCGACCGCATCACGACGCCGCTGCTCCTCACCGACCCGGAGGGCGAGCCGTTCTGGCCCGGCCAGTCCCGCCGGCTCGCCGCGCTGACCCCGACCGTGTCGACGCTCGCGCCGTTCACCGCCGCCGAGGGCGCGGACGGCCACTGCCAGCCGCTCGCCCGCTCCCTGACCGACCAGCGGGTCTTCGACTGGCTGGACGGCTACCTGCGGGACTGACCCGCGGCCGGCGGCGGCGCCGCGCTCCCCCGGCGCACCAGCCACGGCAGGGCCGACGACAGCGTGGGCCGCCGGTCGCCCGCGAGCTGCGCCGCCAGCAGGCCGAACGCGCGCTCGCCGAGCGCCTCGAAGTCCTGGTGCACGGTGGTCAGCCCCGGCCGCCACACCTCGGCGAGCGGGTGGTCGTCGAACCCGACGACGCTGACGTCCTCCGGCACCCGGCGCCCGGCCTCCTCCAGCCCGCGGATGACGCCCATCGCCACCTCGTCGTTGCCGCAGAACACCGCGGTGACGCCGGGGTCGGCGCCGAGCTCGCGGCCGATCGCGATGCCCGACCGCGCCCCGAACGAGTCCGCGAGCCGCACCGGGGGCACCTCGGCACCCGCGGCCTCGAGCACCCGGCGCCAGCCGGTGGTGCGCCCGTCCTCGGCGCGGGACGGCGGGACGGCGACGTGGTGCACGGTGCGGTGGCCGAGGTCGAGCAGGTAGCGCACCAGCTCGGCGGCGCCGGACTCCTCGTCGAGGACCACCTGCGGGTGCCGGCCGTCCGCCTCGCCCGACACCGCGACGACCGGGACGTCGGCGGGCAGCGCGTCGAGCACCGCCACGCCGACCGCGTCGAACTTGAGCACGACGATCCCCGCGAGCGGCAGCTGGAGCGCCACCTGGACCGCGCGGTCGATCTCCTCCGGGTCCCGGCTCTCGACCACCGAGATCACCACCGGGTGCCCCGCGGCGCGCGCGGCCGTCTCGACGCCCTTGATGGTCGTCGAGTAGCCGTGCACCGCGGTCTCCGAGGTCATCACCGCGACCTGGTCCCGCCGCCCGGACACCAGGGCCCGCGCGGTGGCGCTCGGCCGGTACCGCAGCGCCTCGATGGCGTCGAGCACCCGCTGCCGGCGCTCCGGGCTAACCCGCGCCGCGCCGGTGAGGACGCGGGACACGGTCGGCACGGAGACGCCGGCGGCGCGGGCGACGTCGCTGATGCTGGCGGGCCGGGCGGGGGTGGGCACCGCCGCAGCCGCCCCCGCGCCGCCGTCGTCCTCGACGAGCCCCGTCCCGGTCATGCCCCCATCGTGGCCGGTCACCCGCGCGCACCTCCAGCGTCCGCGCCGGTGGGGGCGTCGATCAGCCACGGCCGGACCGCGACCGCGACCAGCCGCGCGCCCGGACCGGGCCGACCCGGGACGCCCCCGACGACCAGGGGGCCGCCGCCGGGGACGAGCGGCACCACGACGCCGACCTCGTCGGGCGAGTCGTGGTGCACGGTGTGGTGCACCGGCACCACGGCCTCGGCCCCCGCCTGCCCGACCCGCAGGTGCTGCACGACGGCGTCGGTGTTGTACTCGTGCCCCGACAGCCGGTGGGCGTTGGCGACGGTCAGCGTGACGAGGTGGTCCCCCGCGGGCAGGCCGCCGACGTCGAGCGCGGCGGCGCCGTCGCCGGTGAGGCCGACCACCGCCGCGGGCGCTCCCCCGGCGAGCGCCGCGGACCCGGTCAGCGCCAGGTCCGCCGCGCCGGCCGCGAGCGCCGGGGCGTCGGGCAGGGGCTCGACCTCGAGCGCCGCCACCGCGATCGGGCCGTCGGCGGCCACGACCTCGACCTGCGCCACCCCGGCCGACAGCGCCACCGCCGCGCCGTCGGGCACGGGCCGGCCGTCGACCAGCACGGTCGGGGTCCCGGCGGCGCCGGCCGCGGCCCCGGGCACCACGCGCACCGCGTGCGCCCCGGCCCGCGCCGCGACGACGAAGAACGTCAGCCGCTCCCCCGCCGGCACCGCGACGGCCCACGCCCCCGCGGCCCGGCAGCCGGCCGACCGGCGCGCGAGCACCGCGTCGTACCGCGCCGCCCCGGGCGCGACGGCCCGCACCCGCAGGTGGTCGACCGCGAGCGGCGCGTCGCCGGCGCCCCGGACCTCGACGGCGTGCGCCCCCGCCGCGAGCGGCAGCAGCACGTCGGCCCGGCCGGTGTACCGCGGCTCCAGCGTCGCCGGCAGATCGAGCGGCACGGGCTCGCCGCCGTCGACCCGCAGCTCGGCGCGCCCCGGCACCCCGGTGGTGCCGTACCCGAGGCCCACCACGTGCGCGCCGGCCGCGGGCACCACGACGTCGAAGGTCACCGTGCCCGTCCCCGGCGCCAGCGCGAGCACGGAGGCGGCGCCGGTGCCGTGGTAGTGCTGCGGGTCGTCGCCGTGCCGCACGAGCGCGCCGTCGGCGACCCGCGCCGGGTCGACGCCCACCGTGGCCTGCCACGGCCCGAGGGGGTCGCCGCCACCCGCCGGCGCATCGCCCGCGTCGCCCGCGGGCACCAGGTCCACCCGCCGCACCGCCGCCGCGTCGCCGCCGGCGAGGCGCACCACGGCCACCCCGTCCGGACCCGCCGTCAGCACGCCGTCGGCCTCGACCGGCGGCGCCTCCAGCACGCCCTGGTAGCCGCTCCACGCCGCGACCGCGACCCGCCGCCGGTACCGCGCGCCCGGTGCCAGCCCGGCCACCGTCAGCTCGACCGCGTCGGCCGTCCCACCGACCAGCGCGGTCGCCGCGCCGTCGCCGTCGACCGCGGCGAGCACCCGCAGCGAGTCCCGAACCCCCGGGTGCGGCACGGTCGCCGCGACGGTCTCGCCGCGCAGCGACGCGTACCAGTGCAGCAGCCACCAGCCCGCGTTCGGCCGGGCGGCGCCGACGGCGTGGTCGTCGAGGTTGCCCGCGAGCGTCCAGTACGCGAGGTCCGCGTCGACCTTGGTGGTCTCGAACGCCTCGGCCCACAGCAGCAGCGGCGCCGGCACCGACATGTCCCGCCGGTTGCCGTACTCGTCGATGTTCACCGGCGCCGGGCCGATCCCGAGCTCGCGCTCCAGGGCGCGCAGGTGGTCCAGGTGCGCCCGGTACGTCTCCATCGTGCGCGGCTGCAGCTCGTGCCACGACACGACGTCCGGCAGCGTGCCGGCCTCCCGGGCGTGGGTCAGCACGTCCCGGACCCGCCGCGGGTGGTAGTCCGCCTCGTTCGGCCCGGCGATCCGGCCGCCCGGGTGCTCGGCGCGGATCACCGCGACCGCCGCGTCCCAGTCGGCGAGGAACCGGTCCCGGCCCGCGTCGGACCAGTCGGCGTACCAGATCCAGTCCGGCTCGTTGAACGGCACCCACACCAGCCGGTCCCGCTCCGGGTGGCCGGCGGTGGCCCGCACCGCGTCCCGCAGCACGTCGAGGTAGGCGGCGATGCCGACCTCCTCGTACGGCCACTGCCGCAGCGCGTCCTGCACGTACACGTAGACGTCCGCGCCGCCGGCGGCCACGAAGCCGTCCAGCAGCTCCAGCGCGTCGCCGCCCGGGTGCTGCAGGCCGCCCGGCGACTTCTGCGCGACGGTCCGCGGCCGGACGCCCGCCAGCAGCGCCGGCGCCGGGACGCCGGGCTCGACCAGGCCGTAGAGCATCCCGGTCGCGCCGCCGTGCACCGCGCCGGTGCGCGCGGCCAGGTCGACCCGCGCCCGCTGCACCGGGGCGCCGCGGGTCAGCCGCAGCGTCCGCGCGGCCGGCTCGTCGCCCGCGGCCTCGACGACCAGCACGCCGCGGTCGGCGTCCCACCGGGTCGCCCACGCCGCGAGCCGGGTGGGGAACGTCGTCGTGACCACGAGGTCGTGCCCCGCGTGCTGCGGCAGCGGCACCTCGACCGTCGCCGGCGCGCCGGGGCGGCGCCACAGCGTGAGGTGCGTGGCGTCCGCGGCGTCGACCGCGGCGGCCACCCAGGGCGCCGCCCACTGCTCGACGCCCAGCGGCCAGCGCGCGTCGCCGGTCGCCACGTCGGACCGCAGCCGCTTGTGCGCGGCCACCGCCTCGGCGACCAGCGAGCGCTGGGCCGGGGTCATGGCGTCGACCCGGCCGGACAGGTACATCCGGCCGAGCATCCCGGTGCAGAGCGTGAACGCGATGCCCTCGTCCGTCATCTCCGGCTGCGGGTACGCCCAGGAGCCGGCCTGCTCGGGCAGCATCGCCAGCGGCGCCGCGGCCGCGATCGGCGGGTACGCCAGCGGGTCCTGCTGGTCGGAGGTCGACTGGAGCGGCAGCAGCCGCAGGAGCTCCGGGTCGGCCCGCATGGCGCCCGACGAGCAGTTCTCCAGGAGCAGGTCCGGGTGCCGCTCCAAGACGCCCTCGAGCCAGTCCCGGTGCGCCGCGGCGTGCCCGACCAGGCCGTCCGCGGGGCTGTCCGCCCCGACGTCGGTGCCCGCGACCGGGTTGACGTTGTAGTCCAGCTTGAAGAACCCGACGCCCATCGCGACGAGCCGGTCCACGGCCTCGTCCACGTGCGCCCGGGCCGCGGGGTGCCGCAGGTCCAGGTGGTACCGGCCGTGCTCGACCAGCCGCTCGCCGTTGCGCTGCAGGAACGCGTCGGCGGGCAGCAGGTCGGCGACCGGGCTGGTCACCCCGACCACCTCCGGCTCCAGCCACAGGCCCGGGATGAGGCCGCGGTCGGCGATCCGGTCGAGCAGGGCCTGCAGGCCGCCGCCGGGGAACCGGGTGGTCGACGGCTGCCAGGCGCCGACGCTCCACCACCAGCCGTCGGTGTCGTCGTACCAGCCGCAGTCGATGCAGAACACCTCGGCGCCGGCGTCGGCCGCGGCGTCCACCAGGGGCGTGACCTTGTCCGTCGTCGGGTCGCCCATGAGCGTGTTCATGTAGTCGTTGAACACCACGCGCAGCGCGGCGTTGTCCGGGTGCGGGCGGCGGACCGCGCGGCGCACGCCGGTCAGCCCGGCGACCGCGCCGTCCAGGTCGGCGCCCACGGCGACCGCGACCGCCGGGGACGCGTGCTCCTCCCCCGGCTCGAGCACCCGGCTCCAGCCGTGGTCGAGGTCGGTCGGCCCGGACAGCGCGAGGTACGCGCCGGCCACGTGCTCGCCGACCTCCCAGCGCCACCCGGCGGTCGACTCGACCTGCCAAGCCCACGCGCCCGCCGGACCCGCGAGCACCCCGACCGGCTGCGCGTCGCCGGTCGACCACAGGCCCCGCGAGGCCCGGGACAGCGTGCCGCGGGCGCCGCCGTGCGCGGCGACCCGGACGTCCGGCACCCCGGCGTCGCGCAGCGGGAGCGTGCGCCAGCGGCTCTCGCCGACCCACTGGTTCGCGGCCAGGCTGACCGCGAGCGCGTCGGGGTCCCCGGTGCCGCCCGCCCCCACCGCGAGCGCGAGCGGGGCGACGGCGAGCAGCTGCCGGGGGCCGGGCGCGCCGGGGTCGACCGCGGTCGTGGCCCGGGCCCGAACCGCGGCGACGCCGTCCCACAGCTCCAGCCGCAGGGCGACCCGCAGCGAGCCGCCCTCCTCGGCCTGGTCGACGACGAGGACCTGCCGGTCGCCGTCCCGGTCCAGCCGGTGCCCGGCGTACCGCAGCCGGGCGCTCACCGTGCCGCCGGACAGCCGGTCCGCGGCCGGCGTCCGGCCGGCGTCCACGGTGACCACCTCGACGGCGGGCTGCGACGCGGGCAGGTCGTGGCCCGCGCCCGGGGCGCCGAGCCGGAGCACCCGGACCGGCGCGTCGGGCGCGTGGGCGAGGACGACCTCGACCACGTCGTTGGCGAGGGTGACGGTCCCGGCGGCCACGGCGGTGCCGGGGCCGGCGTCGGGGCTGAGGTCGGCGCTCACTTGACGGCTCCCGAGGTGACACCGGAGATGATCCGGCGCTGGGCGACCGCGAACACGACGATCATGGGCAGGCTCATGAGCACCACGTACGCGAAGATCAGGTTCCAGTTGTTGACGTACTGGGCCGCGCTGGCGACCTTGTACAGGTTGAGGGGCAGCGTGGTGGTGTCCCCGCCGCCGAGCACGAAGAACGTGTAGAAGACCTCGTTCCAGATGGACAGCGTGGTCAGGATGGCGGCGGTCGCGATCACCGGGCGCAGCATCGGCAGCACGATCCGGGTGAACAGCTGGAACGGCGTCGTGCCGTCCAGCCGGGCGGCCTCCTCCAGCTCGATCGGCAGGTTCCGTACGAAGCCGGTGACGAAGAAGATCACCGTGCCCATGAACATGCCGGTGTAGACGCCGACCATGCCGACCGCGGTGCCCTGCAGGCCGAGGCTGCGGACCGTGAGCACGGTGGTGATGACCGCGGGCGGCAGCACGATGCTGCTGATGCCGACCGTGTAGAGGACCGCGTTCCACCGGCCGGTGCGCCGGGCGAGCACCCAGGACGCGGCCGAGCCGAGCACCAGGAGCAGCACCACGGCCGGGACGGTGACGAGCAGGCTGCCGCCCAGCGCGAGCAGGACCTCGCCCTGGCTGATCACCTGGCGCAGGTTGTCCCCGAGGGCGAGCTCGGTCGGCAGGCTCAGGTCGGGGCGGGCGGCCTCGGCGGTGGTCTTGGACGCCGTGACGAGCACGAGCCACAGCGGGACGCCGACGACGACCGCCGCGAGCAGCACCACGAGGACGTCGTGCAGCACGCGGCCGGCGGTGCGGCGGCCGGAGCCGGGGCCGCCCGGGCGGCGGGCGCGGGCGGGCCGGCGGGCGGCGCGGGCCGCGGGCGCGGCGAGGGTGGCGGGGGTGGCGGTCACAGGACGTTCTCCCGGCGGCGCAGGTACAGGATCACGGGCAGCGCGACGATCACCACGGTCAGGAACAGCACCAGGCTCATCGTCGTGGCCTGGGCGTACAGGCCCTGGCCGAACGTGCGGAAGATGAAGATGTTCAGCAGCTCGGTGCTCCGGGCGGGGCCGCCGTTGGTCAGCGCCGTCGCGGTGTCGAAGCCGTTCATCGACCCGAGCAGGGCGGTCGCGACGTTGAACGTGACGGCCGGGGCGAGCAGCGGGAACCGGACGCTCCACAGCGTCCGCCACCAGGAGGCGCCGTCGATCCGCGCCGCCTCCAGCACGTCGGTCGGCATCGTCTTGAGGCCGGCCATGAAGATCAGCATGGACAGGCCCATCCACTTCCAGGCCTGCACCACCGACACCACGACGATCGTCCAGGTCGTGCTGCCGAGCCACGCGATGGACACGTCGGTGCCGGTCAGCGCGCCGAGCACGCCGTTCAGCGCGCCGTCGGGGCGCAGCAGCGCCTGGAACACGTAGCCGACGGCGAGCGGGGACAGCAGCACGGGGAGGAAGAACACGATGCGCGCGCCCCGGTTGACCCGGGTGTCGCCCTCCAGCAGCAGGGCCAGCACGAAGCCGAGCCCGTTCTGCAGCAGCGCCACCAGCAGCGCCCAGACGAGCGTGACCCGCAGCGACGACAGCAGGGAGCCGTCCGCGAACAGCCGCTGGAAGTTCTGCGTGCCGACGAAGCCGAAGCCCTGCTTGAAGGCCGACCAGTCGGTGAACGCGTAGACGAAGTTCAGCAGCGTCGGGACCAGGAAGAACACCAGCAGCGCGGCGAACGCCGGCCACAGCATCCAGGACGGGTACGAGACGGCGCGGCGCCGGCGTGCGGCCGGGGCCGCGGCCCGCCCGGCCGCGGCGGGCGCGGTCCGGGCGGGCGCGGGTGCGGTGGTGGCCATCGGCTCAGAAGCCCTCGGCGCCCTGGGCCTGGGCGAGCTGCGCGAACTGCTGCTGCGTCGCGTCGGCGACCTGCTCCGGCGTCATCTCGCCGTACAGCAGCGAGGCCAGGTTGATGTACAGATCGGGGTTCGCGATCGCGAGCGACTGCATCGAGCCCACCGAGTTGCCGAGCGAGGCCGCGATGTCCTGGGCGAGCTGCGGGACGGTGTCCGGGTTCGGCACGTCGGTGACGATCGACACCAGGCCGCCGTCCTCGATGTACGTCGGGTAGTAGTCGGTCATCAGGAACGTGAGGAACTGCTTGGCCGCGGCCTCGCGCTCCGCGTCGCCGGTCTTGAACGCGACGATGCCGTTCTTGTTGTCCGGGATCGTCGTGGCGACGGTGCCCTCGGCCGAGATCGGGAACCAGCCGAGCGTGTCGTCGATCTCCTGCGCGTCGTACTGGGTGAGCAGCTGCTCGAGCAGGGCGTTCACCTGGAGCGCCATCGCGCCCTCGCCGGCGAACAGGTGCGCCGACTGGTCCTCGAACGTCGCCGTCCGCAGGTCGGCGTTGTACAGGCCCTCGTCGACCATCCCCTGGTAGGTCGTGATCGCGTCGATGATCGGGCTGTCCGTGAACGCCGTCTCCCCCGCGTTCACCTCGTCCCACAGCCCGTCCTGGGCCGCCTCGGCCAGCTGCATCTGCACCGCCCACTGGGTCGGCCACTGCGCCCCGCCGGCCTCGACGAACGCGGTCCCGCCGCCGGCCTGGATCGTGCGGGCGTCCTCGAGCATCTCGTCCCAGGTCTGCGGGAGCTCGGTGATGCCGTACTGCTCGAACACCGCCTTGTTGTAGTAGACGCCCATCACCGACGGCGAGGACACGATCGCCGCGTACCGGGTGTCGTCCACGAAGCCGGCGATGTCCCGCACCGCCGGGTCCATCGAGTCGAGCCAGGGGGCGTCGTCGAGGGGCAGCAGGTTCGCCGGCGCCTGGAGCGCGGTGAGCATGCTCGTGGTCGGCTGCCAGGACGCGAGGTCCGGGATGTCGCCGGTGGCCACGCGGGTCTGCAGGTTCTGCTCGTACGGGTCCGGGTACGTGACGCGCTTGATCGTCGCGCCCGTCTCCTCCTGGAACGCCTCGATGGCGCCGTCCAGGGGTCCGCCGGCGGTGCCGCCGCCGAACGTGATCGTCACGCCGGACAGGTCCGCCGTGGCGTCGTTCCAGGTGCTCGCGGCGTCGTCGCCGCCGTCGCCGCTGCTGCTGGTGAGGTCGCCGCCGGCGCAGCTGGTGAGCAGCAGGGCGGCGCCCGCCGCAGCCGCTACGGCCAGCGTCCGGGCAGATCGGGTCGCGCGCATGGTTCTCCGTCCGTCGTCATCGTTGTCGAGGCACTCGCCGGCTGCGTCCGTCGCTGGAGGCACCGGCCGGGCCGCGGGACGCTGGGGGGTCGCCCTTGCGCGTCTGTGAAATCGCTATCACGCGGCGTGATAACGCTATCAGGCCGATGCCGGGGCGACAACCACCCCGAACCGGACACCCCGGCGCGCTCCCGCCCGCACGCCCGCATCCGCGCTCCCGACGCGCGCCCCTGCCCTCGCGCTCCCGCCGCACGTCTGCCTCCGCGCCCCCTCCCGCGCCCTTGCCCCCGCCCCCCGCCGGCGCTCCTGCCCCCCCGTGCCCCCTCCCGCGCACCTGCCCCCGCGCACCCTCCGCGCGGCCCTTCCGCCGAGATGGCAGCTCTCGGCTGCGTGCGCCCGCTCGCCCGCAGCCGAGAGCTGCCATCTCGGCGCGGGTCACCCGCGCGCAGGGGGGGTGCGGGTGCGCGCGGCCGGCGTGCGGGCGAGGGTGGCGGCATGGGCAGCGACGCGGGCGAGGGCACGGGCACGAGCACGAGCACCGGCACGGGCGTGCGGGTGGTCGTCGTCGGGCAGGTCGGGCGGGACCTCGTGCTGACCGTCGACGGGGTGCCGGACGCGGGCGGCTCGGCGGACGTGCGCGGACGGTCGGAGCTGCTCGGCGGCAAGGGCGCGAACCAGGCGCGGGCCTGCGCGCAACTGGGGGCCGCCGCGGAGCTGGTGGGGGTGGTCGGCGACGACGACGCCGGGCGGTCGGTGCGCGACGAGGCGCGGGCGGCCGGGCTCGGCGTCGACGGGGTGGTCGTGCGGCGCGGGGCGCGGACCGCGCTGCTGGTCGACGTCGTCGGGCCCCCGGGCGAGCGCCGGCTGCTCGAGCACGTCGAGCCCGCCGTGCTGCTCACCCCGGCCGACGTCGCCGCGTCGGCCGACCCGCTCCGCGCCGCCGACGCCGTCCTGCTCCAGCTGCAGCAGCCCCCGGCCGCGCTCCACGCGGCCCTCCGCGCGCTCGCTCCCCCGCCGGGATCGAGCGGTTCCGCCGAGGCCGAGGGCTCCCGGGAGCCGAGCGCCGGGAGACCCTCGACCTCGGCGAGCGGGGCCGCGCCGCTCGTGGTGGCCGACGGGGCGACCGCCGACCGCGCGCTGCTGGGCGCGCTGCTCGCCGCGGGGGCCGTGCTGCGGGCCGACGCCGCGGAGGCCGCGACGCTCGCCGGGCGGCCGGTGCGCGGCGTCGCGGACGCGGTCGCGGCCGCCACCGACCTCGTCGCCCGCGGCGCCCGGGTCGTCCGGCTCGCCGCCGGGGCGGACGGGGACGTGGTCGCCTGGCCGGGCGGGCACGTGGTCACGCCGCTGCTCGGCGGGGACCCGGTGGACCCCACCGGCGCCGGCGACGCGTCGACCGCCGCGCTGGCCGTGGCCCTGGCGAGCGGCCGCGAGCCGGCGGAGGCGGCGTGGTGGGCCGCGGTCGCGGCGCGCCGGACGGTCGGGCACCCGGGCGGCCGGCCCGACCTGGACGCGGCGACGGTCGCGGCGGAGGCGGCCGGGGCCCGCGCGGCGCACGGCTGACACCCCGGCGGCCTGCGGCCGGGCGCCCCGGCCGCCGCCCTGCGCGCCACGCCGGGCCGGCCGCCGCTCCTGCGCCCCGCCCGCAACCTCCGCGCGCGGCGTGGACGCCCGTCGACCGGCGGGACCGGGCGGGCTAGCGTGCGGCGCGTGGCACGCACCTACTCGCACGTCGTCATCGGGGCCGGCGCGGTCGGCTCGGCCGCCGCCTACTGGCTCGTCCGCGCGGGCGCGGAGCGGGTGCTGGTCGTCGAGCAGTTCGACCTGGTCAACGCGCTCGGCTCGTCCGGCGACCACTCCCGGATCATCCGGCGGTCCTACCACCGGCCCGAGTACGTCCACCTGACCGACGCGATGTACGCCGCGTGGGACCGGGTCGAGCGCGAGTCCGGCCTGCCGCTGCTCACCCGCACCGGCGGGCTCGACCTCGCCCCGCCGACCGCCGACGGCGCCGACCGCCTGGCCGTGTTCCGGGACGCGATGGCCGCCGGCGGCGCGCGGTTCGAGGACCTGTCGACCGCCGACCTGCGCGACCGGTACCCGCAGTGGCGGGTGCCCGACGGCACGACCGCGCTGTTCCAGGCGGACGCGGGGCTGATCGACATCCGCCGCTCGGTGTCCGCGCACACGTCGCTCGCGCTGGCGGCGGGGGTCGAGTTCTGGCCGCGCACCCGGGTCACCGGGGTGGACGTGCGCGACGGCGGGGTGACGGTCCGGACCTCGGCGGGCGACGTCGAGGCCGGCGGGCTGGTCGTGGCCGCGGCCTCCTGGCTCGGCGACCTGATGCCCGACCTCGGGCTGGACTTCCGGCTGACGCTGTCCGAGGAGCAGGTCGACTACGTCGCGTCGGCGCGGCTCGCCGACTTCACGCCGGAGAAGTTCCCGATCTGGGTGTGGCACGGCGACGAGGTGATGTACGGCTTCCCCGTCTACGGCGAGGCGGCGGTGAAGATCGCCCGGGACATGCGCGGGCACTTCGTCACGAGCGAGGGCCGCACGCACCACGCGGACCCGGCGACGACCGAGCGGTCCCGCGAGTTCCTGGCGCGGCACCTGCCCGCCGCGGCGGGACCCGCGCTGCGCAGCGCCGTCTGCGTGTACGACATGCCGCCGGACCGGGAGTTCGTGCTGGACACCGTGCCCGGGCACCCGCACGTCGCGGTGTTCAACGGGGCGGGGCACGGCGGCAAGTTCGCCGGCCTCGTCGGCTCGGTGCTGGCGGACCTGGTCACCGCCGGGTCCACGCCGCACGACATCAGGCTGTTCTCCCTGACCCGGCCCGCGATCACCGACCCCGGGTACGCCGCGGACTTCGGCCTGCACGCCTGAGCCCTCGCGGCAGCGCCGCGCGGCACCCCGCGCAGCAGCCCGCGAGGCTCACGCCGGCCCGGCCCCCGGCCCCGCCGTCCCGCCGAGCCCGAGCACGGCCAGCCCGCTGCCGTCGCTCTGCTCGAACACCGGCCGGTCCCGCCCGCACCGGGCGCAGACCTCGTACAGCGCCTGGGCGCCGCCCTTCTCCGGGTTCCGCCGCACGCGCCAGGCGTGCCGTCCGACCGTGCACCGCAGCGACATCGTCGTCGCCCCCCTCCCGTGGACCGGTGCGACCACGGTCCCGCGGCGGCGCCGGGCCGTCAACCGCCCGGTCGGGTCACCG
>NZ_DASQCJ010000087.1:0-21157 GCF_035634735.1 Cellulomonas sp. | reverse complement strand
CGTGTAGCCGGCGGGCACGTCGGACGACGGGTCGATCGGCAGCTGGTCCTCGGTCGGGAGGATCGGGTGGTCGTGGTCGACCTCGCCCTCCGCCGACACGGGGTACCAGACCGGGAACGGCACGCCGAAGAACCGCTGGCGGGAGACGAGCCAGTCGCCGTTCAGGCCGCCGACCCAGTTCTCGTACCGCACGCGCATGAAGTCGGGGTGGAACCCGAGCTCGGCGCCGCGGGCGAGGAGCTGCTCGCGCAGCTCGGCGTCGCGACCGCCGTTGCGGATGTACCACTGGCGCGAGGTGACGATCTCGAGCGGCTTGTCGCCCTTCTCGAAGAAGTTCGCCTTGCGCTGGGTCGCCTGCGGCTCGCCGTCCAGGTCGCCCGACTCGCGCAGGCCGGCCACGACCGCCTCGCGGGCCGAGAACGTCGTCTTGCCGGCGAGCTCGCCGTACAGGGCGCGGCCGGCCTCGTCGGTGATCCAGTCCGGGGTGTCCCGGACCAGGCGGCCGTCGCGGCCGATCACCGAGCGGGTCGGCAGCTGCAGCTCGCGCCACCACTGCACGTCGGTCAGGTCGCCGAAGGTGCAGCACATCGCGATGCCCGCGCCCTTGTCCGGCTCGGCGGCCGGGTGGGCGAGCACGGGGACCTCGACGCCGAACAGCGGGCTCGACACCGTGGTGCCGAACAGGTGCTGGTAGCGCTCGTCGTCCGGGTGCGCGATGAGCGCGACGACGGCGGGCAGCAGCTCGGGGCGGGTGGTCTCGATGTAGACCGGGTCGGCGCCGTCGCGGTGGAACGCCACCTTGTGGAACGCGCCCGGGTAGTCGCGGGCCTCGAGCTCGGCCTGCGCCACGGCGGTCTGGAACGTCACGTCCCACAGCCCCGGGGCCTCGGCCTGGTACGCCTCGCCCCGCGCGAGGTTGCGCAGGAACGCCTGCTGCGCGACGGCGCGGGCCTCGCCGGAGATGGTCTGGTAGGTGCGCGACCAGTCGACCGACAGGCCGAGCCGGCGCCACAGCGCCTCGAACTGCTGCTCGTCCTCGACGGTCAGCCGCTCGCACAGCTCGACGAAGTTGCGCCGGCTGATCGGCACCTGGTCGGCGGCCTTGACGCTCTTGCCCTCGCCGCCGACGTGCGGCGGCTCGAAGCCCTCGTCGTAGGGCAGCGACGGGTCGCAGCGCACGCCGAAGTAGTTCTGCACGCGGCGCTCGGTGGGCAGGCCGTTGTCGTCCCAGCCCATCGGGTAGAACACCTCGGCCCCGCGCATGCGGCGGTACCGGGCGACGACGTCGGTGTGCGTGTAGGAGAACACGTGGCCCACGTGCAGCGAGCCGGAGACGGTGGGCGGCGGGGTGTCGATGGAGTACACCTGCTCGCGGGTCTTCGACCGGTCGAACGCGTACGTGCCCTGCTCGGTCCACGCGCCGTCCCAGCGGTCCTCGACGCCGTCGAGCGACACCCGGTCCGGTACCTCGCGCACCGCGCGTACGGCCGCGGCGGCGGTCGTCGGGGGTGCGGCGGGCGTGGCGGCGGGGGACAGGTCGGTCATGGGCACACATCTTCCCAGATGTCCGGGCCTGTCCCGACGCGAGGGCCGGTGACCGGGACGCGAACGCCGGGCGACGCGCCGGTGAACGGTCGCGGGCCGCCGCGACCGGCGCGGGGAGGCTGTGTCACAGTGCCGGTCGGCCGCCCGGGACGGGGCGCGGCCGACGGGCGGGAGGAACACGTGGGCGAACCGGACGGGCTGCTGCGCTCGGGGCTGGCGCCTGCGCCGCGGACCCTGGCGGACGTGCTGGCGGCGACGGTCGCGGCGCACGGCGAGGCCCCGGCGATCGACGACGGCACCACGGTGCTGACCTACGCGGAGCTGGCCGGGGTCGTGGGGGCCGCGGCGGCGGCGCTGGCGGCCGAGGGGATCGGGCCGGGGTCGCGGGTCGGCGTGCGGGTGCCCTCGGGCACCGCGGAGCTGTACACGGCGATCCTGGCCGTGCTCGCCGCGGGCGCGGCGTACGTGCCGGTGGACGTCGACGACCCGGACGAGCGGGCGCGCACGGTGTTCGCCGAGGCGGCGGTCGACCGGGTGCTGGCGGAGGGTGACCTGCGGGCGCTGGTGGCGGCGGGGCGGCGGCGCGGGGCGGCGGGTGGCGCGGCGGGTGGCGCGGCGGCGGTGCGCGGACCCGGGCTCGGCGACGACGCCTGGATCATCTTCACGTCCGGGTCGACCGGCGCGCCGAAGGGCGTGGCCGTGACCCACCGGTCGGCGGCGGCGTTCGTCGACGCGGAGGCGCGGCTGTTCCTGCAGGACCGCCCGCTCGGGCCGGGGGACCGGGTGCTCGCGGGCCTGTCCGTGGCGTTCGACGCGTCCTGCGAGGAGATGTGGCTGGCCTGGGCGCACGGCGCCTGCCTGGTGCCCGCGCCGCGCGCGCTGGTCCGCACCGGCATGGACCTCGGCCCGTGGCTCGTCGCGCAGGGGATCACGGTCATCTCGACGGTGCCGACGCTCGCGGGCCTGTGGCGGCCCGAGGAGCTCGCCGGCGTCCGGCTGCTGATCTTCGGCGGCGAGGCGTGCCCGCCCGAGCTCGCGGCGCGGCTGGTCACCCCGGCCCGGGAGGTGTGGAACACCTACGGCCCCACCGAGGCGACCGTCGTGGCGTGCGCGGCGCGGATGACCGGCGAGGGCCCGGTCCGGATCGGGCTGGCGCTGGACGGCTGGGACCTCGCGGTCGTCGGCGAGGGCGGCACCCCCGTCGCGGAGGGCGAGACCGGCGAGCTGATCATCGGCGGCGTCGGGCTCGCGCGCTACCTCGACCCGGCGAAGGACGCGCAGAAGTACGCGCCCGCGCCCGGGCTGGGCTGGGAGCGGGCGTACCGCAGCGGCGACGTGGTGCGGCTGGACCGCGCGGGGCTGCTGTTCGTCGGGCGCGCGGACGACCAGGTCAAGATCGGCGGCCGGCGGATCGAGCTCGGCGAGGTCGAGGCGGCCCTGGGCGGGCTGCCGGACGTCGCGGGCGCGGCCGTCGCCGTGCGCCGCACGCCCGCGGGCACCGCGGTGCTCGCCGGGTACCTGGTGCCGGCCGAGGGGGCGACGCTCGACCTCGGCGACGCGCGGGCCCGGCTGCGCGCGGTGCTGCCGGCGGCGCTGGTGCCGCTGCTCGCGGTGGTCGACGCGCTGCCGACCCGCGGCTCGGGCAAGGTCGACCGGGACGCGCTGCCGTGGCCGCTGCCGGGGGCGGCGGCGCCGGGCGGTGCGGCCGACGCCGGGCCCGGGCCCGTGGGCCTGTCGCCCACCGCCGCCTGGGTGGCGGAGCGCTGGACTGCCGCGCTCGGCGCGCCGGTGTCCGGGCCGGACGACGACTTCTTCGCGGCCGGCGGCGGCAGCCTGGTCGCGGCGCAGCTGGTGTCCGCGCTGCGCGAGCGGTTCGGCACCGTGACCGTCGCGGACGTGTACGAGTACCCGCGCCTCGCGGACCTGGCGCGCCGGCTCGACGAGCTCGAGCCCGCCGCGCCGGCCGCGGAGCGGGTCGTCCTGCCGACGCCGGTGCGGGCGCAGGCGATCCAGACCCTGCTCGGCGTGCCGCTCGCGGCGCTGGTCGGGCTGCGCTGGCTGACCTGGCTGCTCGCGGCCGAGCAGCTGCTCGCGGTCACCGGCGCCGTGCCGTGGCTGGAGCCCGTGCCGGCGTCCTGGTGGTGGCTCGCCCTCGGCTGGCTCGTGCTGATCAGCCCGCTGGGCCGGATGGGGTCGACGGTGCTGGTCGCGCGCACGCTGCTGCGGGGGCTGCGGCCCGGGCGGTACCCGCGCGGCGGGTCGGTGCACCTGCGGCTGTGGTTCGCCGAGAGCTGGGCCGCCGCCGCGGGCGCCGAGAACCTGTCCTGCGCGCCGTGGACCGCGGTCTACGCGCGGGCGCTCGGCGCGAAGGTCGGGGCCGACGTGGACCTGCACACCGCCCCGCCGGTCACCGGCCTGCTCACGCTCGGCGACCGGTGCGCCGTCGAGCCCGAGGTCGACCTGCGCGGGCACTGGCTGGACGGCGACGTGCTGCACGTCGGGCGGGTGCGGATCGACAAGCGCGCGACCGTCGGCACCCGGAGCACGCTCGGCCCGGGCGTCCGGATCGGGCAGGGCGCGCAGGTCGCCGCCGGCTCCGCGGTGCTGTCCGGCGTCGCGCCGGGCGAGCTGTGGGCCGGGTCGCCGGCAACCTTCGCCGGCCCCGCGGCGGAGCCGTGGCCCGACGGCCGGGCGCCGCGCGGGCGCCGGTGGGTCGGCGTGTACGGGGCGACCGCGGCCGCGCTGGCGGCGCTCCCGGTGCTGGCCGCGACCGTCGGGCTGCTGGTCGTCGCCGCGGGCGTGCGCGACGCCGGGTCCTGGGGCGGCGCGTGGGACGACGCGCTGCGGGCCGTGCCGCTCGCCGCGCTGGCGTCGTTCGCGGTGCTCGCGCTCGTGACGCTCGTGGGCGTCCGGCTGCTCGGGACCGGCGTCGCGGAGGGGTACCACCCGGTGCGCAGCCGGGTCGGCTGGCAGGTCTGGGCCACCCAGCGGCTGATGGACGACGCGCGGAGCACGCTGTACCCGCTGTACGCGAGCACGCTGACCCCGCTGTGGCTGCGGGCGCTCGGCGCGCGGGTCGGCAAGGACGTCGAGGCGTCGACCGTGCTCATGCTGCCGTCGCTGACCTCGGTCGGCGCCGGGTCGTTCCTGGCCGACGACACCCTGATCGGCTCCTACGAGCTCGGCCGCGGCTGGCTGCGCGTCGAGCGGGCCAAGGTCGGCAAGCGGGCGTTCCTCGGCAACTCCGGGATGATCGCGCCGGGGCGGGCGGTGCCCAAGCGCGGGCTCGTGGCGGTGCTGTCGGGCGCGCCCGAGCGGGCCAAGCCGGGCACGTCCTGGCTCGGCTCCCCGCCGGAGCCGCTGCGCCGCACCCCCGGCGACTCGGACACCTCGCGCACCTTCGACCCGCCGGCGCGGCTGCGGGTCGCCCGCGCGCTGGTCGAGGCGTGCCGGCTGCTCGCGGTCGTCGTGGCGTTCGGGATCGGCGTCGCGGTGCTGCTGGTGCTCGGCGAGGTCGCGCACGCGCGCGGCCTCGGGGCGGCGGCGCTGCTGTCGCCGGTGGTCGTGGTGGGGGCCGCGGTGGTCGCGTGCGTGGTGGCCGTGGTCGCGAAGTGGGCGCTGGTCGGCAGGATCCGGGCGGGGGAGCACCCGCTGTGGAGCGGGTTCATCTGGCGCAACGAGCTCGCCGACGCGTTCCTCGAGGTCGTCGCCGTGCCGTGGCTGGGCCCCGCGACGGTCGGCTCGCCGGCGATGAACCTGTGGCTGCGGGCGCTCGGCTCCCGCATCGGCCGCGGGGTCTGGTGCGAGACGTACTGGCTGCCGGAGGCCGACCTCGTGGCCCTCGGCGACGGGGCGACGGTGAACCGTGGGTGCGTGCTCCAGACGCATCTGTTCCATGATCGGGTGATGAGCATCGACACCGTCCGCCTGGACGACGGCGCGAGCGTGGGCCCGCACGGCGTGGTCCTGCCCGCCGCGAGCCTCGGCCCGGGCGCCTCCGTCGGCCCCGCGTCGCTCGTGCTGCGCGGCGAGTCCATCCCGGCGGGCAGCCGCTGGACCGGCAACCCGGTCGCGCCGGTGACGGCGTGACGGCGGCGGATCCTGTCGGCGTCGACCCGTACCTGCCCGACCGCGGCCCGGGCGGCCTCGACGTGGCCCGCTACGAGCTCGACCTGGACTACCGGGTCGCGACCAACCGGCTCGACGCGCGCGCCGTGGTGCACGCCACCGCGGCCGCGGACCTCGACCGGCTGGCCCTCGACCTGGTCGGCCTGCAGGTGTCGCGCGTGCTGGTCGACGGCCGGCGGCCCGGGCGGTTCGCGGTGCGCGACGGGCGGCTCGAGGTGCGGCTGGCGCGGCCGGTCGCGGCCGGTGCGCCGCTCACCGTGGAGGTGCACTACGGCGGCAGCCCCGGCCCGCGGCGCGGCCCCTGGGGCGAGGTCGGCTGGGAGGAGCTCACCGACGGCGTCATCGTCGCCGGCCAGCCCGACGGCGCGCCGTCGTGGTTCCCGTGCGACGACCGGCCGTGCGCCAAGGCGGCGTTCCGGATCGCCGTCACCACCGAGGTCGGCTACGAGGTCGTCTGCAACGGCTCGCTCGTCTCCCGCCGGCAGCGGTCCAGCCGGGTGCGCTGGGAGTTCGAGCAGCGCGAGCCCACCGCGCCCTACCTCGCGACCGTGCAGATCGGGCGGTACGAGCGGACCCTGCTCTCGGCCGGGTCCGTCCCGCAGGACGTCGTCGCCCCGCCGCGGCTGCGCGCCGCGCAGGCGCACGACTTCGCGCGGCAGCCGCAGATGATGGCGCTGTTCGTCGAGCGGTTCGGGCCCTACCCGTTCGACCGGTACGACGTCGTGGTCACCGACGACCCGCTGGAGATCCCGCTCGAGGCGCACGGCCTGTCCGTGTTCGGCGCCAACCACGTCGACGGGCGGCGCGGCACCGAGCGCCTGGTCGCGCACGAGCTCGCGCACCAGTGGTTCGGGAACAGCCTCACCGCCGCGACGTGGCGGGACATCTGGCTGCACGAAGGCTTCGCCGCCTACGCCGAGTGGCTGTGGGAGGAGGAGTCGGGCGGCCGGACCGCGGACGCGCAGGCGCGCACCGTGCGGCAGCGGCTCGCGGGCCTGCCGCAGGACCTCGTCATCGGCGACCCCGGCCCGGACCTCATGTTCGACGACCGGCTCTACAAGCGCGGGGCCCTGACCCTGCACGCCCTGCGGCTCGACCTGGGAAACGCGGTGTTCTTCGACGTGCTGCGCGCGTGGACGGCCCGGCACCGGCACGGCACGGTCACGACCGCGGCGCTCGCGGCCTGCGTCGCGGACGTGGCCGGGGCGGACGCGGGTCCGCTGCTGGGGGCGTGGGTGGGGGCCGCGGCGCTCCCGCCGCTGCCGCGCCGCCGCTGAGACGGGGGACGGCCGCCGGGCGGCCGGCGTTCAGGCGAGGCGCACCGCGCGGTCGTCGACCACCGGGCTCGCGCCGGACGGCACCAGCGCCGCCAGCGCAGCGACGTGCCCGCCGCCGACGTCGAGGTCGGTGAGCCACCACCTCGTGCCCGGCCCGGCGACGACCGCCGCGGCGGCCCGGTCCAGCACCCGCACGTCCGGGTGCCCGGTCGTGTCGGACACCCGCAGCGTCCGCGGGTCGACGGCGAGGCCCGTGCCCGCGGCCTTGAGCACCGCCTCGGTGCGCGCCCAGGTGCGCAGCGGCCCGTGCGCCCCCGCGGCGGGCGGCTCGCCGGGCGCGAGGACGACGCGCGCGAGGTCGGCGCCGGGGTGGTCCCGTCCGGCGGGCGCCGGGGTCGGGAGCACGGGCTCGACGTCCACCCCGACCGGCCCGGCGTCGGACAGCGCGACGACGACCAGGTCGCCCCCGCGGCTCAGGGAGAGGTGCGGCACCGGCCCGCCGTCGGCGCGGTCCGCCACGGGCACGCCGTGCGCCGCCGACCCGCAGCGGGAGCAGCGCCGCCGCACCCGGACGGCGTCCGGCGCCACGGCGCACGCCTCGGCGACGGCGAGCCGCGCCAGCAGCAGCGCGGACGCGACGGCGTGGCGATCACCGGGCGCCGCGCGGTCGAGCCGCTCGCGCTCGCGGGGGTCGAGCAGCGGCACCAGCGCGTCGGCCGGCACGACGGCGGCGCGACGCACGCGGATCGGGGGCACGCCCGCATCCTCCCGCGGGGCGGGCGCGAGCTCGCCGGTCGCGCGCGAGCTCGCCGGTTCCGCAGGGGCCGGTCGGCGCGGAACCGGCGAACTCGGCGGCGGGTCAGGCGGCGACGGGCTCGCCGACCTCGTCCGCGGGGGAGCGGTGCGTGAACCGGTGGATCGTCGCCCGGGTGCCGCCCTCGCTGCGCCGGGCCAGGGCCAGCCCGACGACGACCGCGCCGAGCAGCGGCCCGACGCCGCACGCGACCATGCCGGCGCGGGCGCCCAGGTGCTCGCAGACCCAGCCGATCAGCGTCCCGGACACCGCCTGCGCGCCCAGCAGCACCAGCAC
This sequence comes from Cellulomonas sp., assembly GCF_035634735.1. GTDB lineage: Bacteria > Actinomycetota > Actinomycetes > Actinomycetales > Cellulomonadaceae > Cellulomonas. Next base: position 13,117 of record NZ_DASQCJ010000087.1, on the reverse strand, counting down.
GTACAGCGCCATGACCCGGCCGCGGACGTGCGGCGCGACGGTCGTCTGCACGAGCGTGTTCGACCCGGTGAGGTAGAGCAGCGTGACGACGCCCATCGCGATGAGCACGGTGATGAACCCCGCGCGGGACGGCGCGGCCGCGGCGAGCAGCTGCAGCAGGCCGATCGCGCCGGCCAGCAGCACCAGGTGCGTGATCCGGCTGCCGCGGCGGCGGGTGGACAGCAGCGCGCCGGTGAGGGCGCCGACCGCGAGCATCGAGGTGAGCAGCGCGTAGCCGCCGGCGTCCGTGCGGAACACCTGGTCCGTGTAGGCCGCGAGGACGGTCGCCATGTTCACGCCGGTGACCGCGACGAACCCGACCAGCACGACCGACCACAGGATGCGCGGACTGCGGCGCACGTACGCCAGGCCCTCGCGGAGCTGGCCCTTGGCGCGCGCCACCACGGGCGTGGCGGTGAGCTCGGCGGTCCGCATGACGGCCAGCAGCGCGACCGCCGCGAGGCAGGCCACCGCGTTGAGCAGGAAGGTCCAGCCCTCGCCGAGCGCGCTGATCAGGCCGCCGGCGACCGCCGGGCCGACCAGGCCGCCGAGCTGGAACACCGCGGAGTTCACGCTGATCGCCTGGCGGAGGTGCTGCGGGCCGGCCACCTCGTGCACGAACGCCTGCCGCGCCGGGTTGTCGAACACGGTGGCGAGACCGCTGACGAACGCCGCGACCAGGACGTGCCACGCCTGGACGTGCCCGCTGATCGCGAGCACCGCGATCGTCAGGGTCGAGAGCCCGAAGACCGACTGGGTCACCATCAGCACGCGGCGCCGCGGGAACCGGTCCGCGACGACGCCGCCGACCAGGCCGAGCAGCAGCATCGGCACGAACTGCAGCGTGACGGTCAGGCCGACGAGCGCGGCCGACCCGGTGAGGCTGAGCACGAGCCAGTCCTGGGCGACGCGGGCGGCCCAGCCGCTCGTGTTCGTCAGCACCTGCGAGAAGACGTAGAGCCGGAAGTTGCGGACGCCGAGCGCGGCGAGCGTCGCGTTCCGGGGCCTCGGCGCGGCCGGTGCCGGCGAGGCGGCTGCCGCGGCGTCGGCGGGGGTGTCGGCCACCGGCCGGGGGCGGCGGTGCAGCGCGAGGCGCGAGCCGTGCAGGGTCCGGCTCAGGCGGCTCGTGGCGGCGGTGGTGGTGCGGCGGGTGCGGGTCGGGGACGGGGCGTGGCGGCGAGCCGAGGGCACAGGTGTTCCTTGCTGAGGCGATGCGGTGAGGTGTCGGTGCGGAACTCAGGTCCGTGACGAGTCGTGTCCCTCTAGGCTACGGCCGCCCACGCGATTTCTTGAGGTGATAGCGGCAATCACTGTGATCATGTTCTGTAATGATCGCGTGACGGTGTCGCAGGTCAGCGAGGCCGTGTCCGAGCGGGAGGATCGCCGTGTTTGACCCCGACCAGCTGCGCACTTTCCTCGCCGTTTCCGAGACGTTGAACTTCACGCGCGCCGCGGCCCGGCTGTCCCTGTCGCAGCCCACGGTCAGCCAGCACGTGCGCAAGCTCGAGGACGCCGCGGGCCGCCGCCTGCTGGACCGCGACACCCGCGGCGTGGCGCTCACCGACGACGGCCAGGCGATGGCGACGTTCGCCCGGACGATCCTCGCGGCGCACGACGAGGCGACCCGGTACTTCACGGGCTCGGCGATGCACGGGCGGCTGCGGTTCGGCGCGGCCGACGACCTGGCCCTCGCCCAGCTGCCCCGCGTGCTGCGCGACTTCCGCCGGCTGCACCCGCGGATCAACCTCGAGCTGACCGTCGCGCAGAGCGGCGCGCTGCACCGCCGGCTGCGCGCGGGCCAGCTCGACCTCGTCTACATCAAGGAGGCGACCGGCCAGGCGGAGGGGCAGCTCGTGCGCCGGGACCGGCTGGTGTGGGTCGCGGTGCCCGGCACGGCGGTCGACGCCGAGGCGCCGGTGCCGCTCATCACCTACCAGGGCGCGTCGCTCACCCGGCAGGCCGCCGTCCGCGCGCTGACCGAGGCCGGCCGGCCGTGGCGGACGACGTGCAAGGTGATCGAGGTCAACGGGGTGCTCGCCGCGCTCCGGGCCGGGCTCGGCATCGCCGTGCTGCCGCAGAGCCTGCTGCCGGAGGACCTGGTGCAGCTGCCCGCCGCGGCGCTCGGCCTGCCGGACCTGGGTGACGTCGACATCACCCTGGTGGCCAACCCGCAGTCGCCGCGCGAGCCGATCGACGCGCTGACCACGGCGATCCTGGGCCAGGCGCCGCGCTGAGTCAGCCCGGGTCGCCGATGCGCTCCAGGGCGTCGACCACCAGGTCCCAGAACCGCTCCCGGTCCAGCTCGAGCGCGATCGCCGTCGGGCAGCCGTCCGGCGCCGGGGCGCGCAGGTCGACCACCGTCATGCCGGTGGTCAGCTCGCCCGCGAGCTCCACGTCGACCGGCGCCCGCCGGACCGTCATCACCGTCGGGTCGATCACGTACGCGACCGCGCACGGGTCGTGCACCGGCGGGGCGTCGAACCCCATCGTGCCGCGGTACGACGCCGTGAAGAACGCGAGCAGCTCCTCGACGAACCGGGCCGGAGCGGTGCCGACCCCGGCGATGCGGCGCACGACCTCCGGGGTGGCGAGCGCCTGGTGGGTCAGGTCGAGCCCGACCACGACGACGTCCCACCCGGCGCGCAGCACGACCCGCGCGGCCTCGGGGTCCTCGCGGATGTTGAACTCCGCCACCGGCGACCAGTTGCCGGTCCGGTAGGCCCCGCCCATGAGCACGACCTGCCGCACCCGGTCGACGATCCGCGGCTCGCGCAGCACCGCCAGCGCGATGTTCGTGAGCGGCCCGGTCGGGACGAGCGTCACGGTGCCCGGCTCGCGGGTCATCACCGTCTCGACGATCAGGTCCACCGCGTGCCGCGGGTCGAGCGCCTGCGCGGGCTCGGGCAGGGCGGGGCCGTCCAGGCCCGACTCGCCGTGGATGCTCGCGGCGTGGTCCCGGACCCGGACGATCGGGCGGTCCGCGCCGGCGGCGACCGGCACGCCGGCGAGCCCGGCGACCCGGGCCACGGCGAGCGCGTTGCGGGTGACCTCGCCGAGGTCCTGGTTGCCCGCGACGGTCGTGACCGCCAGCACCTCGACCTCGGGGCTGCCGTGCGCCAGCAGCAGGGCCACCGCGTCGTCGTGGCCGGGGTCGCAGTCGAGGATGATCGGGCGGGGCATCGGTGCTCCTCACGTCGGCCGGGGGAGCCTCGCAGCGCGCGGCGGCGCGGGTCAAGGGCCGCCGGTCGCCCCGATCCGGAATGTCCCCGTAACACCCGCTGGTTAGGCTCGACGAGGGCCGGCGACCGTGCCGGCCCGGGCACGAGGGAGAGCGTTCGTGGCACAGGGTGTGGTGGCCGAGGGCCTGCAGGTCGGGTACGCGGCGATGCTGGAGCAGTTCCATCCGACCGAGGCGGTCGAGCTGTCGGCGTACGCGGAGTCGCAGGGGTTCCTCGGCACGATGGCGGCCGACCACTACCAGCCGTGGGTCCCGCAGCAGGGGCAGTCCGCGTTCGTGTGGAACGTCCTGGCCGCGCTCGGCGAGCGCACCACCGGCGACATGGGCCCCGGCGTGACCGCCCCGACGTTCCGCTGGCACCCGGCGATGGTCGCGCAGGCGTCGGCGACGCTGGCCGCGATGTACCCGGGCCGGCACTGGCTGGGCCTGGGCTCCGGCGAGGCGCTGAACGAGCACATCACCGCCCAGTACTGGCCCGAGGCGCCCGAGCGGATCAACCGGATGTTCGAGGCCATCGACATCATCAAGAAGCTGTTCACGGCGTCGCTCGCGGGCAAGGACGTCAAGCACGCCGGGCAGTTCTACAAGGTCGAGTCGACCCGGCTGTGGACCATGCCCGAGGTCGCTCCGGAGATCCTGGTCGCCACCGCCGGCCCCGTCACCGCCAAGCGCGCGGGCAAGCACGCGGACGGCCTCATCACCGTCGGCGCCCCGCTGGAGAAGATCAGCGGCCTGTTCGGCAAGTTCGAGGAGGGCGTCCGCGAGTCGGGCCGCGACCCGCAGGACCTGCCGAAGGTGCTGCAGCTGCACCTGTCCTGGGCGGACACCGACGAGCAGGCGCTCGAGAACGCCATGGTCGAGTGGCCCAACGGCGGCATGAAGTTCCCGAAGGGCGACATCCGCTCGCCGTTCGACTTCGCGCAGATGGCCAAGCTCGTGCGCCCGGAGGACTTCGAGGGCCGCATGGTCATCTCGGCCGACCCGGACGTGCACCGCGCCGAGATCCAGAAGTACGTCGACCTGGGCTTCGACCGGATCTACCTGCACAACGTGGGCCGCAACCAGCGCGAGTGGATCGACGTGTTCGGCCGCGACGTGCTGCCGAAGCTGGTGCGCTGACCGTGGCCGACGCCGAGGCCGGCCCGGTCTCCGCCGCGGCCGACCTGCTCACCGCCTGGGGCGTCCCCGGGATCGGCGAGGTGCGCCCCGGCGACGACCTCGCCGCCCTGCTGGGCGACGCCCTGGCGGCGGACGCGGCGGCCCGGCCGGCCACGGCGCTCGCGGACGGCGACGTGCTCGTCGTGACGAGCAAGGTCGTGTCCAAGGCCGAGGGCCGCGTGGTCCAGGCCGAGGACCGCGAGGCGGCGATCACCGCCGAGACGGTCCGGGTCGTGGCGACCCGCGAGCACCCCGGGGGCGTCACCCGGATCGTGGAGAACCGGCTCGGCCTGGTCATGGCAGCCGCGGGCGTCGACGCGTCGAACACCGACGAGGGCACGGTCCTGCTGCTGCCCGTCGACCCGGACGCGACCGCCCGGGCGCTGCGCGCGGCGCTGGGGGAGCGGTTCGGGGTGCGGCTGGGCGTCGTCGTCAGCGACACCGCGGGGCGGCCGTGGCGGCAGGGGCAGACCGACATCGCGATCGGCGCCGCGGGCGTGCAGGTGCTCGACGACCTGCGCGGCTCGACCGACACCCACGGGCGCCCGCTGCAGGTCAGCATGGCGGCCGTCGCGGACGAGATCGCCGCCGCGGCGGAGCTGGTCAAGGGCAAGGCCACCGGGCGGCCGGTGGCCGTGGTCCGCGGCCTGGCACACGTCGTCACCGCCGACGACGGCCCCGGGGCGCGGGTCCTGGTGCGGACCGGCCCGGACGACATGTTCGCCGAGGGCACCGCGGAGGCGTACGCGCGCGGGTGGAAGGACGCGGCGGGGGCGGGCGGGCACTGAGGTCCCGGTGTCCCGCGCGCCGTCGCCCATATGATGAATTCATCAATTCATCATCTGCGCAAGGAGTCTCGTGACCGAGCACCCGCTCTCCGAGATCAAGGCCAATCTCTTCAAGGGACTCGCGCACCCCGCGCGCATCCGCGTGCTGGAGCTGCTCGACGAGGGCGGCGAGGTGCCCGTCTCCGACCTGATCGCGGCGACCGGGCTCGAGCCGTCGAACCTGTCCCAGCACCTCGCCGTCCTGCGCCGCTACGAGCTGGTCGAGTCGGATCGCCGGGGCGGCCAGGTGCTGTACCGGCTGGCGTCGCCCCGGGTCGCCGAGCTGCTGCGCGTGTCCCGCCAGCTGCTCGCCGAGATGCTCCGGACCACGCGGCAGCGGATCGAGGCCACCCTCCAGGAGCCGGCCGACGCGGACGAGCGGGCCGAGCGGTGACCGGCTGGCGCTCGCTGCTGCCCGGGCGCCGGGACTACGCGGACCTGCCGCGGACCTGGCGCGCCGACCTCCTCGCCGGCCTCACCGTCGGCATCGTCGCGCTCCCGCTCGCGCTGGCGTTCGGGGTCAGCTCGGGAGCGGGCGCCGAGGCCGGGCTCGTCACGGCCGTCGTCGCCGGCCTGGTCGCGGCTCTGTTCGGCGGCTCGCCCGTCCAGGTGTCCGGCCCGACCGGCGCCATGGTCGTGGTGCTCGCGCCGATCGTGGCCGCCCACGGCGCTGGGGCGCTCGGCGTCGTCTGCCTCCTCGCCGGGACCCTGGTGGTGCTCGCCGGCGTCCTGCGGCTCGGCCGTCTGGTCGGGATGATCCCGTGGCCGGTGATCGAGGGGTTCACGCTCGGCATCGCCGTGATCATCTTCCTGCAGCAGGTGCCTGCCGCGCTGGGCGTCGATGCGGCCGGGCACGACGCGAACGCCGCGGTCGCCGCCGTGCAGGCGCTGGGGGAGGCGTCGCCGGCCACCGCCGCCTGGTCGCTCGGGGCCGTGGCGGTGGTCGCCCTCGTGATGGCGGTCGCACCGCGCGTGCACCACGCTCTGCCAGGGTCGATCGTGGCGATCGTCGTCGTCACGCTCGGGGCCGTCCTCCTGCACCTGCCGCTGGCCACGATCGGCCGGCTCCCGGCGGGCCTGCCGGCACCGGCGCTGCCGGCCGTCGACCTCGAGACGGCCCGGCAGCTCGTCGGGCCGGCCGTGGCGGTGGCGGCGCTCGCGGCGATCGAGTCGCTGCTCTCCGCGCGGGTGGCGGCGTCGCACTCCGACACCGGCCCCTACGACCCCGACCGCGAGCTGGTCGGCCAGGGCCTGGCGTCGGTCGCCGCCGGGTTCTTCGGGGGCATGCCGGCCACCGGGGCGATCGCCCGGACCGCGGTGAACGTCCGCTCGGGCGCGCGCACCCGGGCGGCGGCCGTGGTGCACGCGGTGCTGCTCCTCGTCGTCGTGGGCGCCGCCGCCGGCGTCGTCGAGCGGATCCCGCTCGCGGCCCTGGCGGGCGTCCTGATGGTGACGGCGGCGCGCATGGTGCAGGCGTCCACGGTGACCGCGGTGGTCCGGTCCAGCCGCCCGGACGCGCTGCTGTTCGTGCTGACGGCGGTCGTCACGGTCGCCGTCGACCTCATCTACGCGGTCGCGATCGGCGTCGCCGTGGCGGCGGTCCTCACCCTGCGGACCGTGGCGCGCTCGGCGGGGATCCGGCGCGAGGAGCTACCCGGCCCGCGGCGGGAGGGCGATGAGCACATCGCGCTGCTCCGGCTCGACGGTGCGTTGTTCTTCGGCGCAGCCGACCGCGTGCTGGAGCGGGTGGGCCGGATCGAGGACGTCGACGTGGTGGTCCTGCGGATGTCCCAGCTCCAGCTCCTCGATGCGACGGCCGTCCAGGTCCTCGCCGAGATGGCCACGGGCCTCGAGCGGCGGGGCGTGACGGTGCTGGTCAAGGGCGTCCAGGAGCGGCACCTCGGGCTGGTGCGCCGCGCGGGGCTGGTGGCGGCGCTCCGCGACCCGCAGCACGTGTTCGACGACCTCGGCCCGGCGCTGGCGCACGCGCGGGAGCACGTGCGGCGGGTGCGGACGCCGGCGGTCGGCGCGGGGTGAGGTGGTGCGGGGTGCCGCCGGCGCGGTCCCCGCGTGCGTCGGCCCCGGCCCGCGCCCGGGTCAGCGCCCGGGCTGCTGCCCCGCGATCTGCGCCGACTGCCCCGTCGCGCCCGGCTCGCCCGCCGGGATCGGCTCCGCGATCACCGCGGTGCCGTAGGCGCACACCTCGCTGAACTGCCCGATGGAGTCGGTGTCGAACCGCATCGCGACGATCGCGTTCGCACCGCGCTGGGCGGCCTCCTCGGTCATCCGGCGCATCACCTCGTGCCGGGACTCGTACATGATCTTGGTGTACTCGGGGATCTCGCCGCCGCCGATCGAGCGGAAGCCCGCCGTGAAGTTCGCCCCGATGTTGGTCGAGCGCACGGTCAGGCCCATGACCTCGCCGAGCACCGCCTGGATGCGGTAGCCGGGGATCTCGTTGCTGGTCACCACGATCATGCGGCGATGGTGCCAGCCCGGTGGCCCGGGCCGCGAACCGGACGCGCAGGATCACCCGGCCGCCGGGTCCGCCACCACCCGCCCGGGCGCGGCTAGCATCGCGACGCCGGGCCCGCGGGCGCGGCGCCGACGGCGGGGGCACGACGAGAGGGAGGCCCGGGTTGGGCGAGTCCGAGAAGTTCCAGTACGGCGACGGTCGGTGGGGCGGCGACCTCGCGGCCACCCCGAGCCTGGCGATCGAGGTCCAGGACAGCGACATCGCCGTCATCGACTACCGCCCGGCGCCGGAGGGCCTGGGGCGGTTCTACCTCGGGTTCCAGCCGCGCGACCTGTACGACGACCCGGCCGAGAGCGAGCCGGTCGACATCGAGGCCGAGGCGGAGGCGTTCGCGACGTGGGCCGAGTCGGTGGGCGCCCTCGACGTGCAGCCGAACGAGGTGCGGCGGCTGATGGCGATCGAGGGCGAGGAGCCGGAGGACACGTTCGTCGAGGAGACCGTGGTCCGGCTGCTCCGGCTCCTGGGGCTGTCGGTGCCCAAGGGGCTCGCGGGCTAGGGCTCGCCGGCACGACCTCACACCCGGGTGCGCAGCGTCGTCGACGGGGCGGAGCGCGGCGCCCGCCGCGCACGAGCACGAGGAGCGGGACATGAGGATCGCCGTCTGCGGTGGCACCGGAACGGTGGGCCGGCACGTGGTGCGGGTCGCCGGCGAGCGCGGGCACGACGTCGTCGTGCTGAGCCGCGCCGCGGGGGTCGACCTCGCGCGCAGCCCCGACGCCGCGGTCGACGCCGCGCTCGCCGGGGCCGACGTGGTGGTGGACGTCCTCAGCACGACGACGCTGTCGGCGAAGGGCGCCGTCGCGTTCTTCGAGGCGAGCACCCGCCGGCTGCTGGCCGCGGAGGAGCGGGTCGGCGTGCGGCACCACGTCGCGCTGTCGATCGTCGGGATCGACGGGATCGACGCGTCCTACTACGCGGGCAAGGTCGCCCAGGAGCGGCTGGTCGCGGCGGCGCGCGTCCCGCACACGATCGCCCGGGCCGCGCAGTTCCACGAGTTCGCCGGGCAGATCGTCGCGCGGGCGTCGCTCGGGCCGGTCACGCTCGCGCCGCGCACGCTGACCCGTCCGGTCGCCGCGGCGGAGGTCGCCGAGCACCTGGTGGCGGTGGCCGAGGGCGGTCCGGCCGGCCGGGCGCCGGACCTGGTCGGGCCGGCCGACGACACGCTGGCGGGGATGATCCGCCGGCTGTCCGCGCACGACGGGACGGGGCGCCGGGTGCTCGAGGTGCGGCTCCCGGGCCGGTACGGCTCGGGGCTCGCGTCGGGCGCGCTGCGCGGCGGGCCGGACGCCGTCCGGGGCCGGCTGTCGTTCGACGACTGGCTGGGCTCCGCGGCGCGGGCGTCCTGAGCCCGCGTCGGCGCGCCCGCGTCGGCGCGCACCCGTCGGAGCGGTCAGCGGCTCCGGCGGGCGCGCGCGGCGCGGGACCGGAGCAGGACGAGCGCGGCGCCGAGCGCGACGGCGGAGCCGGACCACGCGGCGAGCGGCCCGACGGCGACGCCGGTGGTGGCGAGGCGCGCGGCGGCGGCGGGCGCGGGCGCGGGCGCCGGGGTGGCGTGCGCGGCGGTCGGGGCGGTCGCGGGCGGGGCGACGACCGGGGCGGTCGCGGCGGCGACGGTGCCCGCGGCGAGGGCCGCGGCGCCGTCGGTCGGCTCCGGCACGACCTGCGGCCGGGCCGCCGTGCCGGGGTGCGTCTGCTCGACGACCGCGGGGCGCTCCGGGCGCGGGGGACGCGGGTCGCCGTCGGTGGGCCCGGGCGTCTCCGGCACCACCTGCACCTCGGCGACGACCGGGGGCTCGGTGGTGCCGGGGACCAGCACGGGGTCGGGGACGACGACCGGTTCCGGCTGCTCCCAGCACACCGCGACGTGGTCGTAGCCGGCCAGGTAGACCTCGAGCGTGAGCCCGGCGGGGGTCGCGGTGGCCCCGAACGTGCGGCCGTCCTGCACGACGGCGAGGCTCGTGACGGCGGGGGAGCCGCCCTCGACGGCGACCTGGTCGCGGTGGCGCACCAGGACGAGGTCGGAGTCGCCGAGCGGCACGCTGCCGTCGCCCTCGCGCCCCAGGGCGGAGGCGGGGACGTCCTGGCAGACGGGCGTGGTCGCGGCGGGGTCGGCCGCCGGCGCGTCGTCGGCGACCGCAGCCGAGGCGAGCGCGGGGACCGCGGCGGTGGCCGCGCCGGCGACGAGCAGGACCCGCAGCAGCGCGGGGGACGGGCGGCGGGTGGTGCCGCGGGTGGTGCGGGAGGCGGTGGAGGAGGTCATGCCCCCAGGCTCGTCCGGTGCCGGTGGGACCCGGATCGGGCGGTCGACCCGACCCGCCTGCGACTTTGGTCGGAGCCGCGCGACCGCGCGCCCCGTCCCCGCGGGCGACCCGGGTCAGCCCTCCGCGTCGCGCACCAGCAGCGCGACCTGGACCCGGTTCTCCAGCCCGAGCTTGTCGAACAGGTGCCCGATGTGGGTCTTCACCGTCCCGACGCTGAGGTACAGCTCCGCGGCGATGTCGGCGTTCGACAGCCCGCGCGCCACGGCCAGCGCGACGTCGCGCTCCCGCTCGGTCAGCCCGTCCAGCGCGCGGCGGGCGTCGGCGGCGACGGAGCGGTCGGGCGCCCGGGACACGGTCGCGATGAGCTGGGCCGTGATCGACGGCGACAGGATCGGCCGCCCGGCCGCGACGGTCCGGACCGCGGCGAGCAGGTCGGCGGGCGGGGTGTTCTTGAGCAGGAACCCCGCGGCGCCGTCGCGCAGCGCGGTCAGCACCATGTCGTCGGTGTCGAAGGTGGTGAGCACGACGACGGCGACGCCGGGGTGGCCGGCGCGCAGCCGGCGCAGGGCCTCCAGGCCGTCGACCCGCGGCATCCGGATGTCCATCAGCACGACGTCGGGGCGCTCGCGGTCGACCACCCGCACGGCCTCCGCGCCGTCGCCCGCCTCGCCGACCACCGCGACCCCGGGGTCGGCGCCGAGCACCAGCCGCAGGCCGGTGCGCACGAGCTCCTCGTCGTCGACCAGGACCACCCGGACCGTGTCGTCAGCCATCCCGCTCCTCGTCGACCTCCCACGGCAGCACGGCGCGCAGCCGGTAGCCCCCGGCGGCGTCGGGCCCGTGGTCCAGCCGCCCGCCGGCGAGCCGGGCCCGCTCGGCGGCGCCGACCAGGCCCGTGCCCGATCCCACCACACCCGAGGGCGGCCGGGTGGCCGGTCCGTTGCGGACCTCGACGGTCAGCAGCCCGCCGGGCGATCCGCCGACCTCGACGCGGACCGCCGCGCCCGGGGCGTGCTTGCGGGCGTTGGTCAGGCCCTCCTGCACGATCCGGTACGCGTCCCGCCCGGTCGGGGCGGGCAGCGCCGCGACCGCGTCCCGGGTGCCGGCCGCGACGTCGAGCCGGACGTCGTCGCCGAGCGCCCTGGCCTCCGCCACCAGCCGGCCGACGTCGGCGAGGGTCGGCTGCGGCGCGTCCGGGACCGGGGCGTCGCCCTGCCGGAGCACGCCGAGCACCTGCCGGAGCTCCGCGAGGGCGAGGTTCGCGTTGTCCCGCACCGCGGTGGCCGCGGCCACCCGCTCCTGCTCCGGCAGGTCGGGCCGGAACGCCAGCACGCCCGACCCCATCGCGACCAGCGAGACCCGGTGCGCGAGCACGTCGTGCATCTCCCGCGCGATCCGGGCGCGCTCGGCGACCTGCGCCTGCTCGACCCGGGCCCGCTGCTCCCGCTCGGTCGCCTCGGCGCGCCCCCGGAGGGCGGCCACCAGGTCGCGGCGGCTGCCGAGGTACGCGCCGAGCCCGACCAGCGCCGCGTAGACCGCGGCGACGAGCACCGCCTGCTCGCCCGCGCGCGCGAACGCGCCGTGCGGCACGTCGTCGACGACCGTGGAGGCCACGAACAGCGCGCCGACCGCCGCCACCGGGCGCCAGCGCCGGGTCGACGCCAGCGCCACGACCGCGACGACGGTGGCGCCGAGGACCGACGAGCACCAGGTCGACGCGAGCACGATCACCGCGGCGACGGCGGCGGGGAACCGGTCCCGGCGGGTGAGCAGCGCGAGCGCGCCGACCCCGACCAGCGCGTCCAGCACCCACCGCCACCACGGCGCGCCCGCGGCGGACGTCGCGGCGAGCCCGAGCGACACCGCGCCGACGAGCGCCGCGCCGCCGAGCACCGCCGCCTCGCGCGCCCGGCCGGGCCGCGGTGGGCCCGCACCACGGGGTGCAGGTCCGGGCCCGGCTGCGCTGGTCACCGGCCCAGCGTAGGAGGGGCAGCCCGGGACCGGCGTCCGACCGAAGTCGCACCCGGCGCGCGACGGCCGGCCGATCCGGGTCCCGGGAGCGCCCGGCCAGCCTGACCCCGTGATCGAGATCGACCGGATGACCAAGACCTACCGCGGCGGCGGGGGCGCGCGCGACGTGTCCCTGCGCGCCCGCCCCGGCCGGGTGACGGTGCTGCTCGGCGCCGGCGGGAGCGGCAAGTCGACCGTCCTGCGGGTGCTGTGCGCGTACGCCCGGCCCACGCGGGGGACCGCCCACGTCCTCGGCGGCCCCTACGCCCGGCTGCCGGCGCCGCGGCGGCACGTGGGCGTGCTGCTCGACCCCGACGCGTTCGACCCCCGGCGTAGCGGGTGGGACGCGCTGGCGTGGTCGGCGCTGCTCGCCGGGGTCCCCGAGCACCGGATCGGCGGCGTGCTCGAGGCCGTCGGGCTGCCGCTGGTCGACGCGCACCGCCCGGCCGGCCGGTACCCGGCGGAGCAGCGGCACCGGCTCGGCGTCGCGCGGGCGCTGCTCGGCGGGCCGCCGGTGCTGGTGCTGGACGAGCCCGGGAGCGGCGCCGAGGCCGCGCCGCCGTGGCTGCGGGACGTGCTCGCGCGGGCGGCGGCCGTGGGCGGGACGACGCTGCTCGCGTGCTCGCGGGTCGACGACGCGCGGGCGGTGGCGGACGACGTCGTGGTGCTGGACGCCGGCCGGGTGGTGGCCGCGGGGCCGGCGGGGTCGGTCCTGGGCGGGCGACGGACGGTCGTGGCGAGCGACGACGACGAGCGGCTGGCGCGGGTGCTGGACCTGCACGGGGTCGCGCACGGCCGCACGGCCGACGGGCGGTTGGCCAGCCCGGCCGCGCCGGAGGCCGTCGGGCGGCTCGCGCGGGCGGCCGACGTGGTGCTGCGCGAGCTGACGACCGACGCGGCGCGGACGCTGCCGGAGCTGCTGGCCGGGCTGCGGGCGGGGGCGGCGGCGTGACGGCGCCGGCGGCCGACGTGGCCGACGTCGCCGCCGTGGCGCCGGGGTCCAGGCCCGCCGGGCCCGCGCTGACCGGCGCGGCGGCGTCGACCTGCG
>NZ_DASQCJ010000086.1:0-2319 GCF_035634735.1 Cellulomonas sp. | reverse complement strand
GGGCGCGGTCAGGCCACCAGCGCGAGCCACTCCGCGAGCTCCCCGCCCACCGGGACCAGCGGCAGCCCCACCGCCCGGGCGCCGATCCCGAACCGCGCCGCCACCGGCGCCGCCAGCACCGCCGTGCGGGACACCAGCCCGCGCGTCGAGACCAACAGGTCGGCCTGCTCCCGGCGCTCGGGGTAGAGCTGGGTGCCGGCGACGTACCGGGGGTCGAAGGCCGGGTCGAACGCCGGGGCGTCGGTCGACCCGAGCACGTAGGTCAGCTCGGCCAGCCGACCGAGGGCGCCCGGGCTGAACTTGGCGTACCGCTCGGCGTACGCGTCGAGGAACCCGAAGTAGGTGCCGCCGGAGCGCAGGGCGTAGCTCAGGTACACCGTGTCACCGCCCGCGGTCAGCCGGAGCACCGTGACGTCGCCGTCGCGCCGGAACCCGGCGACCACGTCGCGGAACCACCGGTAGGCCACGGGGTCGAGACCGAGAGCGGCGCCGCCGCGCGTGGTGTCGCCCTTCCAGCCCGCCGCCTGGAACGCGGCGAACTCCGCGTCGACCGCCGGGTCGTCGCTCACGTCGTGCAGCTCCAGCGGGCCGCCGGCGTCCCGCGCCAGCCCGCGCAGCCGGCGGCGCAGGTCCTTCCGCCGCCCGGCGCCCATGTGGTCCGCGGCGAGCGGCGGGTCCACCAGCGGCGCACCGGTCGCGCGCGGCACCCGCCCCGGGACCGCGGAGCGCCGGGCGTACGCGGTCTCCGTGCGCCGACGCTCGTGCACGAGCATCCCGCCGCGCGCCGCCACCCGGCGGAGCGCGTCCGCGAGCGGCCCGTCGAGCGGGAAGTGCTGCAGCTGCACGAGCCCCGGCAGCCCCACCTCCCGCAGGCCGCCGAGCAGCGCGCCCAGCGCCTCGACCTCGCGACCGGCCCGCACGAGCGGGTGGTGCCGGTCGGAGTGCGTGGTCATGAACGTCCCGCCGGTCGTGACCGCCCGCAGCGGCACGCCGGGGGCGACGGTCGTCGCGGTGAGCGCGAGCAGCGCCAGCCACTCGTCCCCCTCCTCGACGACGAGCAGCCGCACGTCCGCGACCTCGCTGCCGCGGTGCCGCGCGGGGACGAGGAAGCGCGGGTCGAGGTAGACGTTGGGCTCGACGGCGGAGTCGGCGAGGCGGCGCCAGGCGCGGGCATCCGCGGCGGTCACCCGGGGCAGCGGGACGAGGCGGGCGTGCACGGTGTCCTCCGGTGCGTCGTTGCCGGTGGGGCATCGGTCGCCGCGAGGCTACTGTCCGGTTTGTACCGATTTCCGGCAGTCACAGGGTGAAGCCGAAGCCGACCGGCCGGTCGCCCGGCGCGGTCACAGCCGGCCGACCGCCGGGCGCTCGCCGCGCCTGATCCGCGTCGGCGCAGGTCAGGCGTCCACCGCCGCCCCAGCTCGCGTGACGCGCGGGCGCGGGCCGAGCCGACCCTCACGCACAGGATCCCTCGATCCGGCGACGCCCGGACGGCCCAACGCTCGACGCACCGGCCTGCCGCGCGCGTCAGCCGTCCAGCAGCTCCGCCCCCGGCACCCGGCACGTCGCCACCGCGCGGCCGTCGACCACGAGCGACGTCTCGACCCAGCCGTCCCGCGTGAGCCCGGTGAACGCATCGGGCGACGCCGAGAGGAACGCCTCGCCGGGGCCGGGGCCGGCCGGGGCGTGCGGCTCCTCGATCAGGGTCGGCTCCGCGGCGCCCGCGCCGGGGGACACCCGCGCCTCCACCCACGCCTCGGCGTCGCCGCGGCCGAGGCTCCCGCTCCAGGTCCACGCGACGTCGAACCCGGGACCGGACGGCGCGAGCTCGCGCACCACCCAGGCCCGCCGCTCGGCGTTCTCGGTGCGGGTGCGCTGGACGGTCGCCGCGGCCCCCACGTCCGGGACGCCGCCCGGCACCTCGACCACGCAGGCGACCGGGTCCCCCACGGTGCCGACGCTGCCGCTGGACGAGGTCGGCACCGCTAAGACCGCGCTCGCCGCGCAGACCGCGATCGCGGCGGCGGTCACGGCGGCCGAGCCCCGGGACGCGCGCGGCACCGGCTCCAGCCCTGGGAGCCACGCCGGCCCGCGCGTCAGCACCGCCACCGTCCCGAGCACCGAGTCGGCGACCGTCCGGCGCATCGGGTGCCAGAGCGGTCGCAGGTAGCCGATCAGCAGGATGCCGTCGACGACGTGCACGAACGGCCGCGCGAGCGTCCGCAGCAACCCCGCCGGCGCGCCGGTGTCCGCGCGCACCACGGCCACACCCGCCACCCGCTTGCCCGGGGTGGCGCCCGTGTACGCCTGCAGCAGCACCAG
>NZ_DASQCJ010000085.1:0-4398 GCF_035634735.1 Cellulomonas sp. | reverse complement strand
TGCTGAACGCGGCGGCGGCCCTGGTGGCCGACGGCAGCCAGCCCGGCACGGGCCCCGACGGGGGCGACCTGGTGGCGCGGCTGCGCGCGGGCCTGTCGCACGCGGCGGCGGCCGTGGACTCGGGCGAGGCGGCGGCGGTCCTGGACCGCTGGGCGGCGGCGTCGGCCTGAGCGGCGCGCCGGCGGGGCGCCACGAATGCCCATGAAACATGTCGAGTGCCTATCCGCCGGGTAGGCACTCGACACGTTTCATGGGCGCCCGGCGGAGGGGCGCACCCCGGCGGTCGTGCCGCCCGCGGCGAGTGAGTGACGAACGCGCCGAGCGAGTACCCGCCGGGTATCCCCTCGACGCGTGTGCTACCCCCTCGGCGGACGGTGGCGTCGGGACGGCCCGCTAGCGTGAGCGGGTGACCTCGGGGTGGGGCGCGCTCGACGCGCGGCAGCGCGCGCTCGTCGAGGCGTGGCTGCCCGGTGGCGTGCTCGAGGCCGACCTCGGGTGGGGGCTGGTCGCGACGACCGTCCTGCGCGTCCGCGCCGCCGACGGCGCCCTCTGCGTCGTCAAGGCCGGCGGCCCGTCGGACCACCACATCGCGCGGGAGATCCGGGCCCACCTGTCCTGGCTCGGTCCCTGGGTGCGGGCGGGTCGCGCGCCGGCGCTGCTGCACCACGACGTCGAGGCACGGGTGCTCGTGACCCGCTGGCTCCCGGGCCGGCTGGTCCTCGACGACCCGGCTGCCGACGACCCGGGTGTCTTCGCGCAGGCCGGGCGCCTCCTCGCGGACCTGCACCGGGTCGAGCCCCGGCGGGACCCGCAGTACGAGGCCCGAGAGAACGAACGGGTCAGGCGCTGGCTCGCGTCCGAGCACCGGATCGCCCCGGCGGACATCGCCCGGCTGTCCGCGTTGGTGGACGGCTGGCCGGAGCCGCCGGCGTCGCTGGTGCCGACCCACGGGGACTGGCAGCCGCGCAACTGGCTCGTGCACGACGGCGAGGTGCGGGCGATCGACCTGGGCCGAGCCGACCTGCGGCCCGCCGCCACCGACCTGTCCCGGCTCGCCGCCCGGGACTTCCGGCGTGACCCCGCGCTGGAGACCGCGTTCCTCGACGGCTACGGCGGAGACCCGCGCGACCCCGGTGCGTGGGCGCGGACGCGGGTGCGGGAGGCGGTGGCGACCGCGGCGTGGGCGCACCAGGTCGGTGACGAGGCGTTCGAGCGCGAGGGCCTGGCCCTGGTCGCGGAGGTCCTGGCCGAGGCGTGAGCGGGGTCGGGGCGCGCGCGTACGCCGTCACGCGTCGTGGGCGCGGAGGTTGCGGGCGCCCAGCAGCGCCAGCAGCGGCTTGAGCAGGGTCAGCTCGCCGAGGCGGTGCTCGTCCGCCCGGACCAGGCGGTCGGCCAGGTCGGGGCGCGTCGCCCACAGGTACGCGCGGGCCTTCTCCGCGTGCAGCGAGTTCGACACGATCCGGATGCGTCCGGCGTCCTCGAGCTCGGGGAGCACGTGCGCGACGTTCTCCCACGTCGACCGGCTCGCGTCCTCGAGGACGAGCTCGCCGCGGTAGCCGCGGTGCCGGGCGTACCGGGCCATGAGCTCCGCCTCGGGCACCGCGCTCGCGACCGCCCCGCCGCTGAGGACGAGCCGGGCGCCCGGCGTCGCCGGGTGGGACCGGAGCCCCGCCCGCACGCGGTACCGGTTCACGAGGTTCGCGCGCCGGCCGCGGTTCCGGTAGCCGAGCACGACGGTCACGTCGGGGCCGTCGGGCCGCGCGCCGGACCCGAGGCGTCGGGTCGACGAGCGCCGGTGCGCGACCTCGCCGTACGCGAGCACGGCGGCAGCCGCCGCGCCCGCGGCGAGCACCAGGGCCGGCCTCCGCACGACGCCGTCCCTCCGGGACCGGGGGGTGCGGGCGGGCGGGGTCACGGCGCGCGGGCGGGGCCGGTCAGTCCTCGATGCCGAGGGCGAAGGCCTGCTCCAGGTCGTGCTGCGAGTACGTGCGGAACGCGATGAACGTCTGCGTGCGCACGACGCCGTCCACCTTGCTGACCCGGTCCGCGATGATGTCGGCGAGCTCCTCGTGCTCGCGGACGCGCACCATGGCGATCAGGTCGACGCCGCCCGTGACGGAGTAGACCTCGCTCACGCCCGGGATGTTGGCGATGGCGGCGGCGGCCTCGGGGATGCGGTCGGCGTCGGTGTCGATGTGCACGATGGCGGTCAGCATGACGCCATCATGCCGCGCCGGCGGTCCCCGCGGCGGGGTCCTCGGGCCCGTGCGTCGCGCGGCGGTCCCGGCCGGGGGAGCGCAGGTCGGACGCGCGGGCGAGACCCGGGACGTCGTCGAGGGTCGGCGCGGCGTCCGGCGCGGGTGGCCATCCGGGCCCCGACGCCCCGCCCGGCCCCGCGGTGCCGCCCAGCCCCGACGACCCGCCCAGCCCGAACCCCGCGCCCGCCTCCGCCGCCTCGGCGGTGAACCGCGCGTCCCGCTCCTCCCGGGCCGACCACGCCGCGCCGCCCCCGACGGCCGCACCGCCCGCCGCGCCCGCACCCGCGTCGACGTCCACGCCGTCGTCGAGTCCGTCGTCGCCGACCGCGTCCACCGCCTCGCCCAGCGCCGCGGCCGCCTCCCGGCCCGCCGCGACCGCGTCGGCCGGGTCGGTGCGCGCCTGCGCCGAGCGCACCGGGTACGCCCACGGCTCGCTC
Source organism: Cellulomonas sp. (assembly GCF_035634735.1). Taxonomy (GTDB): domain Bacteria; phylum Actinomycetota; class Actinomycetes; order Actinomycetales; family Cellulomonadaceae; genus Cellulomonas. Next base: position 1,703 of record NZ_DASQCJ010000085.1, on the reverse strand, counting down.
ACGCTCACGATCCGCACGCCGGGCCGCCCGAGCCACGCGAGCACCAGGTCGGCCTCCTCCGGGTGGCCGGCGGGCGCCGGTGCGACGGGTGGCGCGACGTGCTCGCCGGTGACCCGGAGCGAGTCGACGGCGGGCATCGGGTCGCTGCCGCGCGGCACGAGCGCGGTCCCCGCGAGCCGCCCGTGCCGGACGAGCACCACCTCCCAGCCCCCGGAGCCGGTGCGCCGGGCCGCGACGAGCTCGGCGCACGCCGCGAGCGGCGCCAGGCGCTGCGACCGGGCGGAGCCGCGCAGGAACGCCGCGAGCCGGTCGCGCACGGTCACCGCCTCCTCGAACCGCTCGCGCCCCACGAGCGCGTCGATCCGGGCGGTGTGCGCGCCGACGACGACCGCGGGGTCGGCGAGCATCGCCCGGCGCACCTCCTCGACCGTCTCGGCGTACTCGGCGGCGGCCTCCGGTCGCACGCAGGGCGCCGGGCAGCGGCCGATCTCGGCGAGGTGGCACGCGCTCGCGCCCGGCGCCGGGACGAGGGGCAGCCGCGCGGTGCAGCGGCGGATCGCGAACGCGTCGTGCAGCGCCTCGACCGCGGACTGCGCCGCCGCGCGCGACGCGAACGGGCCGATGTGGGTGGCGTCGTCCCGGACCTCGCGCACGACCGAGAGCCGCGGGAACGCCTCGGCGGTGAGCCGGACCCACGGCATGCGCTCGGGGGAGCGGGACCGGCGGTTGTACCGCGGGTTGTGCTCGGCGATCAGGCGGAGCTCGCGCACCTGCGCCTCGAGCGGCGTGGCGCACACGACCGGCGTGACCGCCTGCGCGATCCGCACCATCTCCCGCATCCGGGACCGCTTCTCCGCCGCGGTGAAGTAGGACCGGACCCGCTTGCGCAGCGACTGCGACGTGCCGACGTACAGCACCTCGTCCTTCGGCCCGCGGAACAGGTACACGCCCGGCAGGTCGGGCAGGCCGTCCGCCAGGGTGCGCTTGCGCCGCACGTCCGCCGGCACGGCGTCGGCCGCCGTGGCCAGGTCCTCCAGGTGCGTGATGCCGAGCGGTGCGAGCCGGCCGAGCAGGGCGTGCAGCACGTCGACGGTGGCGCGCGCGTCGGCGAGCGCGCGGTGCTCGGGCGTCGTCGTCGCGTGGAACAGCCCCGCCAGGGTGCTGAGCTTGTGGTTGGGCGCCTCGTCCCGGGTGACCACGCGGCGCGCGAGCCGGACGGTGTCGACGACCGGGAAGCCCGGCCACGCGTGCCCGGTCTCCGCGGCGGCGGCCTTGAGGAACCCGACGTCGAACGGCGCGTTGTGCGCGACCAGCACCGACCCGCGCGCGAACTCGAGGAACGAGGGCAGCACCTCGGCGATCTTCGGGGCGCCGATCACCATCGCGGTGGTGATCCCGGTGAGCACCTGGATCTGCGCGGGCACCGGGCCGCCCGGGTCGACGAGCGTCTGGAACTCGCCGAGCACCTCGCCGCCGCGGACCTTGACCGCGCCGACCTCGGTGATGGCGGACGCGCCCGGCGCGGCACCGGTGGTCTCCAGGTCGACGACGACGAACGTGACGTCGTGCAGCGGGGTGCCGATGTCGTCGAGCGTCACCTGCACGGGCCGGCCGGTCTGCGGCGCCGCGAGGTCGACGCGGGGCGGGACGGGGGACCGGTGGACCATGCGCCGCACGCTAACGGCGCCCTCCGACACGCCCGC
>NZ_DASQCJ010000084.1:0-32896 GCF_035634735.1 Cellulomonas sp. | reverse complement strand
CTGGATCATCGCGGCGCTGCTGCTGCGCATCTCCGACGACGCCCGGCGGCCCGCGCCCGACCCCGTCGGCGAGCTGCTGTCCACCCCCTCGGGCGGCCTGCCGCTCGACGAGGACGCCCGCAACCCCGTCGCCGTCGCCGGTGACGACCAGCCCACCGAGCAGCTGCGCCGCACGTCCGGAGGTGGTCGCGCGTGAACACCGCCCTCCGCCGGCTGGCGACCGTCGTCGTCGTCATGTTCCTGGCCCTGCTCGCCGGCACCACCTGGGTGCAGTTCGGGCAGGCGTCCGCGCTGAACAACGACTCGCGCAACGTGCGCACGCTCTACCGGGAGTACGGCAAGCCGCGCGGCCCGATCATCGTGGCCGGCCAGCCCGTCGCGCAGTCGACCGCCGTGGACGACCCGTTCGGCTTCCAGCGCGCGTACACCCAGCCGGAGCTCTACTCGACCGTCACCGGGTTCTACTCCGTGGTCAACGGCGGGTCGCAGCTCGAGCGGTCGATGAACGACGTGCTCACCGGCCAGGCCGACTCGCTGTTCTGGACCCGCATCCAGGACCTCGTCACCGGCGCGCAGCCGCAGGGCTCGTCCATCGAGCTCACGATCGACCCGGCGGCGCAGCAGGCCGCGCTCGACGCGCTCGGCGGCCAGCAGGGCGCCGTCGTGGCCGTCGAGCCGGCGACCGGCAAGATCCTCGCGATGGTGTCGACGCCGGGCTTCGACCCCAACGCGCTCGCCACCCACGACACGACGGCGGCCAACGCGGCCTACCAGCAGCTGCTCGCGGCCGACGGGGACCCGCTCATCAACAAGACCACCAGCGAGAACTACCCGCCCGGGTCGACGTTCAAGCTGGTCACCGCCGCGGCCGCGCTCGAGTCCGGCGCCTACACCCCGGAGTCCGTGCTGTCCGCGCCCGACCTCTACACGCTGCCGGGCACCCGGACCACGCTGCCCAACTTCGGCGGGTCGTCCTGCGGGGCGAACCAGCAGACCACCCTGGCCGACGCGCTGCGGATCTCCTGCAACACCGCCTTCGCGTCGCTGGGCGTCGAGCTGGGTGACGACGCGATCCGCGAGCAGGCCGAGAAGTTCGGCTTCGACCAGACCGACCTCACGGTGCCGATGCGGGTCGCCGCCTCGCGGTACCCCGAGGACCTGGACGACGCCCAGACCGCGCTCTCGGCGATCGGCCAGGAGTCCGTGCGGGCGACGCCGACCCAGATGGCGATGGTCGCCTCGGCGATCGCGAACGGCGGCACCCTCATGACGCCGTACCTCGTGCAGACCGTGCGGACCGCCAACCTCGACGTCGTCAGCGAGGCTGACCCGACGGAGCTGTCGCAGGCCGTCTCCGCCGCCACCGCGCAGCAGCTGACGGACATGATGATCGGCGTCGTGCAGTCCGGGTCCGGCACCTCGGCGCAGATCTCCGGCGTGCAGGTGGCCGGCAAGACCGGCACCGCGCAGACCGGCGTCGAGGGCGACTCGCCGCACGCCTGGTTCACCGGCTTCGCGCCCGCCGACGACCCGCAGGTCGCCGTGGCGGTCATCGTCGAGCACGGCGGCTCCGTCGGCTCCGAGGCCACCGGCGGCCGCGTCGCCGCGCCCATCGCCAAGGCCGTCATGGAGGCGGTGATCAACCCGTGAGGCCGGCACCGGGCGTCGTGCTGGGCGGGCGCTACCGCCTGACCCGCCAGATCGCCGTCGGCGGCATGGGCGAGGTCTGGGCCGCGCACGACGAGTCCCTGGCCCGCGACATCGCCATCAAGGTGCTCCGCGAGGAGTTCGCCGGCGACACCGGGTTCCTCGAGCGGTTCCGCACCGAGGCCCGCAACGCCGGCAGCCTGTCGCACGCCGGCATCGCCGCCCTGTTCGACTACGGCGAGCAGGACGGGTCGGCGTTCCTGGCGATGGAGCTCATCGTCGGCGAACCGATGAGCGACCTGCTCGAGCGCGAGCCCGTGCTGCCGCCGCGCCGGCTGCTGCCGATCCTGGCCCAGACCGCGCGCGCCCTGCACGCGGCGCACGAGGCCGGCGTCGTGCACCGCGACGTGAAGCCCGGCAACATCCTCATCACGCCCACGGGCAAGGTGAAGATCACCGACTTCGGCGTCTCGCTGTCGAGCAACCAGGTCCCGATGACCGCCACCGGCATGGTGATGGGGACCGCCCAGTACCTGTCCCCCGAGCAGGCCGTCGGCGGGCCCGCCACGGCGGCGTCCGACATGTACGCGCTCGGGATCGTCGCCTACGAGGCGCTGGTCGGGCACCGGCCGTTCACGGGGCCGACCGCCGTCGACATCGCGGTCGCGCACGTGAACACCCCCGTGCCGCCGCTGCCGCCGTCGGTCGACCGGCAGATCGCGCGGCTGGTCATGCGGCTGCTCGCCAAGGACCCGGCCGACCGGCCGCGGACCGCGGAGGAGCTCGCCGACCTGTTCGACGCCCTGGTCCCGCACACGCCCGCCGGGGGCAGCCCGCCGGTGTCGATCGTGCCCGGACGGTCGGCGTCGGGTGGCGCGTCCGCGGGCGCGTCCACCGGCGCGGCGGCCGGGTCCCGCGCGGGCGCCCGCGAGACAGGCGGCTCCCGGCCCAGCGAGGCGGGCGCGATGCGGGTGCGCGGCTCCGCGGCGTCGGCCGCCTCCCCCGCCGCGACCGCGACGGACGCCCCGCCGTCGTTCGACCCGCGCACCGGCCGGCCCACCGGGGCGACCCGCGCGGGCGCCCCGGCGCCGACCTACCGCGCGACGGCGGGCCGCGGCGGCGCGCACAGCAACCCGACGACGCGGGCGCACGCCCGGGTCCAGAGCGGGGCCGGCGACGGGCGGTTCCACGTGCGGTGGCCGCTCCTGGTCCTCGCCGTGCTGGTCGTGGCGCTGCTCGGCGCCGCGCTGGCGGACCGCCTCACCTCGGACACGGGCTCGCTCCCGCCCGTGGGTACGAGCGAGTACACCCGGGCGGCCGCCGAGGGTGGGATGATCTGGCGAGCACAGTCCGGCGCAGCCGCGCCGGACGCGCAGACGACGACAGCGAAGGACGCCTAGTGGTGGACGACGGATCCCGGATCCTCGCCGGACGGTACGAGGTCGGTGAGCTCATCGGCCGTGGTGGCATGGCCGAGGTGCACATCGGGCACGACACGCGCCTCGGGCGCACCGTGGCGATCAAGATCCTGCGCTCCGACCTCGCGCGCGACCCGTCCTTCCAGGCGCGGTTCCGCCGCGAGGCGCAGGCGGCGGCGGGCCTCAACCACCCGTCGATCGTCGCCGTGTACGACACCGGCGAGGACGTCTACACCGAGCCGACGGGCGCGACCGCGCACGTGCCGTTCATCGTCATGGAGTACGTCGAGGGCCACACGGTCCGCGACATCCTCCGCGACGGCCAGGCCGTGCCGATCGAGGAGGCCATCGAGATCACCGCCGGCGTCCTGTCGGCGCTCGAGTACTCCCACCACGCCGGCATCGTGCACCGCGACATCAAGCCGGCGAACGTCATGCTGACCCCGACCGGCGCCGTCAAGGTGATGGACTTCGGCATCGCGCGCGCCGTCGCCGACTCCGCGGCCACCATGACGCAGACCCAGGCGGTCATCGGCACCGCGCAGTACCTCTCCCCCGAGCAGGCGCGCGGCGAGACCGTCGACGCCCGCTCCGACCTGTACTCGGCCGGCTGCCTGCTGTTCGAGCTGCTCACCGGCCGCCCGCCGTTCATCGGCGACTCCCCCGTGGCCGTCGCGTACCAGCACGTCCGCGAGATCGCCCCGGCGCCGTCCTCGGTCGCCTCCGACGTGCCCGAGGTGCTCGACCGGATCACGGCGAAGGCGCTGGCCAAGGAGCGGGACGCCCGCTACTCGTCCGCCGCCGAGTTCCGCGCCGACCTCGAGGCCGCCGCCCGCGGCGGTGCGGTCTCCGCGCCGGCCGTCGCCGCGGCCGCGCTCGGCGCCGGCGCCGCGACCCAGGTGCTCGCGCCGGACGCCGCCGCGACCCAGGTCATGCCCGGCGACGCCCCCGCGTGGGCGCCGACCGGCCCCGGCACGTCGGTGCTGCCCGCGCAGACCGACGAGGAGCCGGAGGACGAGAAGAAGTCCAAGCGGTGGCTCTGGATCACGCTGAGCGTGATCGCGGCGCTGGCCGTCGGCGGCATCATCTGGCTGCTGATGCAGGACCGCGAGCCCGACGTCGTGATGGTCCCGGTGCCGTCGGTCGCCGGTCAGGCCGAGGCGGACGCGACCGCGGCCCTGACCGACGCGGGCTTCGAGGTGTCCCGGCAGGCTGAGGCGAGCGCGGACGTGCCGGAGGGCACCGTCACGCGCACCGACCCCGCCGGCGGCGAGGACGCCGAGGACGGCTCGACGGTCACCATGTGGGTGTCGACCGGGCCGAACTCCGTCACGGTGCCCGACGTGAGCGGGCTGACCCAGGACCAGGCGCGGTCGCAGCTCGAGGCCGCCGGGCTGACCGTCGCCACGGTGAGCGAGGAGGACGACCCGGCGCAGCCCGAGGGACGCGCCCTGAAGACCGACCCGGCCGCGAGCCAGTCGGTCGCCGAGGGCACGCCGGTCACGCTGGTGATCTCCTCCGGCCTCGTGAACCTCCCCGACCTCGCCGGCCAGACGCAGGACGCCGCCGTGCAGGCGCTGAACGCCCTCAAGCTCACGTCGAACGTCGTGCAGGAGGAGTCCTCGGAGGTCGCCCCCGGCGTCGTGATCCGGCAGGACCGCTCCGCGGGCGTCGTCCCGCAGGGCACGTCGGTCACGCTGACGGTCGCCACGGCCCCCACCACGGTCGCGATCCCGAACGACATCGTGGGCAAGACCGAGGCGGACGCCACCGCGCAGCTCACCGGCCTCGGGCTCGTGGTGGACGCGGTGTCCTCCGACAGCCCGTCCAGCCAGCCGGCCGGCACCGTCATCTCCTCCGACCCGCGCGTCGGCCAGACGGTCCCCATCGGCAGCACGGTGACCCTGACCCTGTCCTCGGGCCCGAACCCGACGGGCGGCAACGAGGGCAACGGCAACAACGGCCAGGGCGACTGACACCCGCACCCGACGTCCACGGGCCCCGGCGCTCCCCCACGGGAGGCCGGGGCCCGCTCCGTCTCCCGCCCTCGCGCCCGTCCCCCCGGTCACGAACGCCGAGATAGGACCCCTGCGGCGAGATAGGACCGTCCTCGGCCCTATCTCGGCGCGCAGGTCCTATCTCGGCGAGGTTCATCGGCCGGAGCGGCGGGCCGCGCGACGGTACGCGCGACGCAGGCGGTCGCCCAGCGCGACCGGGTCGGCGAGGTCCGCCCAGACGACGCGGACGACTGTCCAGCCCTCGTCCTCGAGGGCGTCCTGCCTGCGCTTCTCCTCGAACACCGCACGGGCCGCGCTCGCGCGGTCGACGCCGTACTTGAGGCGCCCGTCGAACTCGACGGCGAGACGCTCCGCGGGCCACCCGAGGTCGGTCCACCGCCACCCGAGACGCGTCTCGATCGCCACCTGCAGGTCGGGCGCCGGCAGCCCCGCGTCGTGCACCGCCCACCGCGTCAGCGACTCGCCCGCCGACTCCGCCCGACCGTCCGCACGGTCCAGCACCTCCCTCGCCCGCCGCACGCCGCGCCGGCCGGCCGCCTGCTCGACGATCTGGCGCAGCACCTCCGGCCTCGCGCCCGCCCGGAGGGCCGAGTCCGCGACCGCCAGGCCGTGCGCCGGGGCGAGCGTGGCCGCGCAGTCGAAGGCGGTCCGCTCCAGTGATGACGCCGGCAGGGCGAGGGTGCGGCTGACCTCAGCGGCGCGGTCCGCCCGGCTCGTCCAGTGCCACGCGATGACGGCGCCGTCCTGCCGACGACGCAGGTGCGGGTTGACCAGGTTCGTCACATCCACGCCGTCCGGCACGCGCGCCACCTCGCAGCCCCAGAGCACGGCTGCGGTGGTGTGGCTGAACCAGTGCTCGCCGGAGAGCACGAGGTGCACCGCCGCCGCTCGCGCGAGCAGCGCGTGCTTCTCGGCTGCCCACCGCGGCTCACGTGGGCCGGGCGGACCGTAGACACCCCGCAGCACGCGCGCGAGAGACCCGTCGCGCACGCGGCGGGCGAGCTCGTCGGACGGGATGTCGGCCGCCCGGACCACGTGCGGCACGCTGGGACGCACCACGGGCGGGGACGCCCGCCTCGGCGGCGTCGGGACGGGCGCTCGGCCAGGAGCGGAGTCATTCGGCATCCGCCCACCGTCGCTCCGGAAGCGGGGGTCACGCAGCGCTCGTCCACAGCCGACCCCGCCACGCACACCCCTCGGACCCTGTGGTCGTCCCGCCGCCCGGTTCCTGAGCGGACGTCCGCCGCGCCGAGATAGGACACCCGCGCCGAGATAGGGCCGTCTCGGGTCCTATCTCGGCGCGCAGGTCCTATCTCGGCGGCCGGGGCGGCCGGGGCGGGCCGCGGGCGGCTAGGGGCGGACCAGGGGGTGCAGGCCCGCGGAGCGGGCGACCGCGTCCGGCTCGCCCGTCAGGGCCAGCCAGTTCGCCAGGAGCCGGTGGCCGCCCTCGGTGAGGACGCTCTCCGGGTGGAACTGGACCCCGTGCAGGGGCAGCGTCCGGTGCTGCAGGCCCATGATGATCCCGTTCGCCCGGGCGGTGACCTCGAGCTCGTCCGGGACGGTGCCGTCGACGACCGCCAGCGAGTGGTACCGGGTCGCGGTGAACGGCGTCGGCAGCCCCTCGAACACGCCGTGCCCGTCGTGCGACACCAGGCTCGTCTTGCCGTGCATGAGCTCCGGGGCGTGCGTGACCGTGCCGCCGAACACCTCGCCGAGCGCCTGGTGCCCGAGGCAGACGCCGAGCATGGGCGTGCCGGACTCGGCGCAGTCGCGGATGACCTGCATCGACGCCCCCGCCTCGGACGGCGTGCCCGGGCCCGGCGACACGAGGACGCCGTCGAACTCCCCGCGCTCGGCGACCGGCGGCACGGCGTCGTTGCGCACGACGACCGTCTCGGCGCCGAGCTGGTCCAGGTACCCGACGATCGTGTAGACGAACGAGTCGTAGTTGTCGACGACCAGGATGCGGCTCATCGTCAGCCCTCCCCCACGGTGGTGTCGTTGAACGGCATGTACGGGGCGAGCCAGGGGAACACCCACACGAAGCACGCGGCCAGGACGGCCACGGCGAGGACCAGCAGGATCAGGACGCGCACCAGGGCCGGCCCGGGCAGGTGCCGCCACAGCCAGCCGTACATCAGGAGACCTCCGCGAGCTCGGCGGGCACGCCCTCGGAGACGGGCGCCCAGTAGTCCAGCACGCCGTGCACGATGTACCGCTCGCGGGCGGAGAACATCGGGTGGCAGGTGGTGAGGGTGATGAACCGCTCGGTCGGCTCGGCGCCCGGCTGGTCGGGCACCGGCGCGATGACCTGGACGTCGTCCGGCATCACGATCTGCGACGAGGTCACGCGGTAGACGTACCAGGTGTCGGCGGTCCACACGACGACCGGGTCGCCCTCCTGGAGCTCCGCGATCCGGTTGAACGGCTTGCCGTAGGTGGTGCGGTGCGCGGCGAGCGAGAAGTTGCCGACGCCGCCCGGCATGGCGGTGCCCTCGTAGTGCCCGACGCCGAGCGGGTTCAGCACGTTCGGCCGGTCGGTGCCCTGGGTGATCGTGCGGGTGGGCTCGCCGTCCCAGCGCGGCACCCGCATGGAGGCGAACGTCGTCAGGTAGTCGGGCTCGGCCATGACGGGCGGCTCGTCGTACCGCGGCGTGACGATCGCGGGGCCGTCGGGGGCCTCCAGCGGCGCCAGCGGCTCGTCCCAGCCCTGCTCCTGGACGAGCTGGGCCTGCTCGCGGTTCGACTCGACGTCCGTCCACCACAGCTGCCACGCCAGGAACGCCAGCAGCAGCACGCCGGCGGTGATGAGCAGCTCCCCGAGCACGCCGACCGCGCCCAGGACGACGCCGCCCCCGCGGGACGGCTCCCGGTCGCGCGAGCGGCCCGCCCGGCGAGCGGCGCGGCGGCCCCCGCCCGCACCGCCGTCGGCGGACCCGCCCGGCTCCTCGTCGCGGCCGTGCGCGTCGGGCCGGGTGACCTCGGTCCCGCTCATCCCTCGGTGTCCTCCTGGCGCGCGGCGGTGCTGGTCCCGGTGCTCGTCGCGGTGCTCCCGTCGGCGACGAGACCCGGGAGGACCTCCGTGCCGGACGGCACGCTGGCGTACCGCATGTCGACCGAGCCATCGTAGGCGGGCACCTGGACGCCCTGCTCCGGACGGGTGACCTGGTAGCCGAGCCCGACGGCGTCGACCCAGGAGCGGTAGGCGCGCACCGCCGGGTCGGCGGCGAGCGCGTCGAGCAGCTCCTCGGGGTCGCCGACCGCGGTCACGACGTAGGGCGGCGAGTACCGGCGGCCCTGCAGCGACAGCACGTTGCCGATGCACTGGAAGGCGCTGGTCGAGATGACGCGCTGGTCCATGAGGGCCATCGCCTCGGCTCCCCCGGCCCACAGCGCGTTGATGACCGCCTGGAGGTCCTGCTGGTGGACGACGAGGTCGTCGGGGCCGGCGCCCGCGACGCGCGGCCCGTCCGCCGGAGCGTCGTCGAGGCTCACGGTGATGCCGGTCCCCGTGACGGCGACCTTGCCGGAGGCGATGTCGAACGCCTCCCCCGCGGACTGCCACTCCAGGCCCACCGAGTCGGTCTGGGTCTGCGTGAGCGCGTCGACCTCGGACCGGAGGGCGGCCACCTGGTCCGCCAGGCGCTCCCGGCGGGAGTCCTCGTTGGCCTGCAGGCCGGCGAGGTCCTGGGGCTGGCGGGTGTCGGTCCCGCTGGCGAGCCGGGCGTTCGCGGTGAACAGCGCGCCCGCCATCGCCATGACCAGGCCGATCGACAGGGTCCCGCGGAGCGCGCGGCCGCGGCGGTGCCGCTGGATGCGGTGCTGGGCGTGCTCCCGCGCGGCGCGCAGCCGGTCCGACGGGGCGGCCCCGGGGACCGCCTCGGGCGCGGCCGACGGTGCCCCGGGCGCGGCCGCGTCGTCCGGCGCGGCCGGTGCCGCGTGGACCCCGTGGGGCCGACGCTCAGGGTGCTGCTCGGGCACGCTCATCCCCCTCGGTTCTCCGCCACTACGCTAGGCCACGTCCACGCGGGTCCGTGCGCGCGTCCGCAGCGCGGCGCGGGCCGGATCCGCCGAGCAAGACGGTCGACGTCAGGAGCATCCCGTGCCCAAGTCCAGGACGCGGCAGAAGTCGCACTACACCGCGCCCACCGAGCGCTCGGCGGGCCCCACGGTCAACCCGCCGTGGTTCGTCCCCGTGCTGGGCGGCCTGCTGGTCGCCGGCCTGCTGTGGATCGTCGTCACCTACCTCACGAACTTCGACTTCCCGATCCCGGGGATCGGGTCGTGGAACCTCGCGATCGGCTTCGCGTTCGCGCTGGTCGGCCTCGGGATGGCCACCCGCTGGAAGTGACCGGCACGCCGGGCCCGGGACGACGCCGACGTCGCCCGGTCCGGCGTCCGCGCTGCCCCGAGCCGCGCGTTCCGGGCGGCCACCCGGCCGGGGCTCCCGCCGTCGTCCCCAGGTCCGCCACGGTTGTCCCCAGCCCCTCCCCCGATGATCTCGCGGGAGATCGGGGCGATCGGGGGCCGTGTCCCCAGCGGTGCACAACCCTGTGGATAACTACACGGTTGTAATTCCACACCTGTGAGGAACGCTGGGGACCGCGCTCACACGCCCGCGTAGGTCACCAGGGCGGCCCCGACGAGCAGCACGGCGACCGCGGCGCAGGACCCGACGGCGACCAGCGTGCGCCGCTCGCGCGGGGCGTAGGCGAAGGCGGCGCCGAGCGCGGCGCCCACGACCAGGCCGCCGAGGTGGGCCTGCCAGGACACCCCCGGGATCACGAACCCGAGGACCGCGTTGATGACGAGCACGGCCACGATGCCGCCGGCCGACCGGCCGACGCGGCGCAGGACGACGAGGACCGCGCCGAACAGGCCGAACACCGCGCCGGACGCGCCCACCACGCCGGTGACCCAGGACAGGTCGAGGGGCGACGCCAGCAGCAGCACCATCACCGAGCCGCCGATCGCGCTGAGCAGGTACAGCGCGAGGTAGCGCCACCGGCCGAGCGACGCCTCGAGGAACGGCCCGACCGACCAGAGCGCGATCATGTTGAAGGCGATGTGCGCGAAGTTCCCCGGCGAGTGCAGGAACGCCGCGGTGAGGAACCGCCACGGCTCGTACTCGCCGATGTACGGCGCGAAGGCCAGGTCCCGCGTCCAGGTCGCCGTCGTCAGCTGGAGGACGTAGCTCACCACGCACAGCCCGATGAGCGTCAGCGTCACGACCGGGCGGCCGCCCGTGATCCTGCCGCCGAACGCGGTGCGGGCGGGACGCTGCTGGCGCTGGGCGTCCCGCACGCAGTCGACGCACTGGATGCCCACCGCAGCCGGGCGCTGGCACTCCGGGCAGGTCGGCCGGCCGCACCGCTGGCACCGCACGTAGGCGATGCGGTCGGGGTGCCGCGGGCAGACGGGCGGGGGTGTGGGCGCAGGGCCCGGCTGCGGTTGGGTCATCGAGGCGTCAGGACTCGAACGAGACCGACTCGATCACCACGTCCTCGACCGGGCGGTCGCCCGGGCGGGTGCGGGTGGTCGCGATCGCGTCCACGACGGCGCGGCTCTCCGCGTCGACGACCTTGCCGAAGATGGTGTGCTTGCCGTTGAGGTGCGGCGTCTCGGTCACGGTGATGAAGAACTGCGAGCCGTTCGTGCCGCCCACCTGGCCCGTGATCGGGTCGCGGCGGAGGCCGGCGTTGGCCATCGCGAGCAGGTACGGCTCGGAGAACCGCAGCTCGGGGTGGATCTCGTCGTCGAAGGTGTAGCCGGGGCCGCCGGTCCCACGCCCGAGCGGGTCACCGCCCTGGATCATGAAGCCGTCGATGACGCGGTGGAAGATGACCCCGTCGTACAGGGGGGCGCCGGTGCGCGGCTCGCCCGTCGCCGGGTCGGTCCACTCCTTCTCACCGGTCGCGAGGCCGCGGAAGTTCTCCACGGTCTTCGGGGCGTGGTTCTCGAAGAGCTCCAGGCGGATGTCGCCACGGTTCGTGTGCAGGGTCGCGTGCATGCCCGCCATCCTGTCACGCGGACGTGTGGGTCGGCCGGGTGAGGAAGCGGTGTTCTCCCCGGACGAACACAGCGCTGCCACCTGCGCGGGAGGCCGGACGGTGGCAGAGTGGGGAGCCACCTGACCAGCCCGAGCAGGAGAGTGTGGACATGGCCTTCCTGACCCGACGGAGCAAGATCGAAGCCGTCACCGACCACCTGACGTCCGAGCGCCTCAAGGGCCAGGCCGCCGCAGCCCTCGCGGACGCGGGCAGCAAGGCCGCCGAGGGCGCCGGCAAGCTCGCGGCCACCGCGAAGGTGCAGGCCGGCGAGGCCGCCGTCCTCGCCAAGGGCGCAGCCGGCCAGGCGGTCGAGTGGACGCAGCCCCGCGTGGAGGCGGCCGTCGAGTGGCTCATCCCGCGGATCGACCACCTCTACAAGGAGAGCGTCAAGGCGGCGGCGCCGCGCGTGGAGAAGGCCGCCGAGAAGGCGAGCCCGGTCATCGACACCGCGCACGACAAGCTCGTCGACGACCTGCTGCCCAAGCTCGTGCAGGCCGTGAACGAGGCCGCCGAGCGCGCCGGCTCCGCCGTCGAGCACGTCGCGGACAAGGAGGCGGGCAAGAAGAAGGCCCGCGCCGCTGCCGCCGCCGCTGCGGCCGCCGCCGCGGCGAAGCAGGCCGAGAAGAAGCAGCACAAGGGTGCCAAGCGCTTCTTCCTGTTCGCGACGATCCTCGGCGCGGGCGCCGCCGTGTTCGCCTGGACCCGCTCGCGGACGACGACCGACCCGTGGGCCGAGCCGTGGGAGCCCGAGGCCCCCGCCGCGGACCAGCTGCGGGCCCGCGCGGGCGACGCCGCCGACGCGGTCGGCCAGGCCGCCGGCGAGGCCGTGGCCCGGGGCCGCGAGGCGACGCACAAGGCCGCCGAGCGCGTCGCGGAGGTCCGTGAGGCCGCCGAGGAGCGCGTGGCCGAGGCGACCGAGAAGGTCACCGAGGCCGCCAAGAAGGCGACCCCGCGCCGCGCGGCGCCGAAGAAGCCGGACACGGCCGCCGAGGGCACGACGGGCACCACGGGTACCGACGAGGGCTCCCCGACCGCCTGAGCCCCACCGGCGCGCCACGACGACGGCCCGGCCCCGCGAGGGTGCCGGGCCGTCGTCGTGCGCGGGCAGCGGTGCGGGGGCCGGTACGGGCGGCCGGTACGGAGACCAGCGCGCGGCGACCGACGCGGTCCCCGGGCGGGTCAGCCCCGCACGGCGCCGCCCGGGCCTGCAGCGGCCGCGTGGCGACGGCGGATCGCCGGGTGCGCCCACGCCCGGGCCCCGGCGGCGACGACCGCGCCCAGGCCTGCCCACGGCGCTGCCGGGAAGGGGGCGTCCGCGAGCCCGCCCAGGACCAGCACCACGCCGGCACCGCACGCGGCGCCGGCGAGCGCGTACGCCGCTGTCGCCCCGGGCCAGGACACGTCCGGGGGCAGCAGCCGGCTCACCGCGACCCCGACCGGGTAGCCCACCACGAGCGTCGCCAGGGCGTGGACGAGCCAGGCGAGACCACCGATCCAGGCGATGCTCGTGATCGCCTGACCGCCGCCGCCGGTCGCGACGTCGGACGCCACACCGACGGCCCCGAGCAGGAGCACCAGGCCGAGCAGGATCGCCTGGCACCTGCCGACGACGGTCCACGCGTCCGCGGAGGCGAGCGACCACCGGTCGCGCGCCGGGCGCTGCTCCGGGTGTCGCGCGGCCCCGGCACCCGCGGCCGGCGCGGCGTCGCCGGGCGCGGAGAGAGGCGGCTGGTCGGTCACGCACGGGCTCCCACAGCGTCAAGCGCCGGGGCTGCTCCTCGGCGGCGGGACGCCCACGCTAGCGGCGGGTCGGCGTCCCGCGGGCGGGTTCCGCGCGCGCGGACGGGGGAGGATCTGTGGTGGAGCCAAGGGGACTCGAACCCCTAACCCCCTGCTTGCAAAGCAGGTGCGCTACCAATTGCGCCATGGCCCCGAGCGGCCGCGCCCGCGGGCGGACGACCGGGTTCCGGCCGCGCTGCCGGCGGCGGAGAGGAGCGGAGGACTACTCGACCGGGTCGGTGACCTCGGCCCACAGGTCGCGGTCGTCGCGCTCCGCGGCGTACCGCGTCCAGAGGACGTAACCCGCGGCGGCGACCGCCGCGAGGAGCAGCAGCTTCTTCATGGATTCCTCCACGGGGCTTCGGGAGTGGGCCTAAGAGGACTTGAACCTCTGACCTCTTCCTTATCAGGGAAGCGCTCTAACCGTCTGAGCTATAGGCCCTCCGCACACCAGCGTGCTGGCGTGCCGGACGAGACTACCCCAGCCGGGGCGTCCCGCCCAAACCGGGGGTCACTCGTCCGTCATCGTGACGTGCACGCCGCCGACCAGCGCGGCCGTGATGTTGTACAGGAACGCGCCGATGGTGGCGAGCGCGGTGATGAGGAAGATGTCCACGACGGCGACCAGCGTGGCGATCGACAGCACCCGGTCGAACTCGACGTACTGCATGAGGTCGATGTTCGAGTCGGCCAGGATCTCGGTCACGAGGTCGTTGATCGTCGCGAACACGTGCAGCGAGTCGAGCGTGATCCACACGACGGCCGTGGCGACGACGATCATGATGCCGATCGCGACGGACATGAGGAACGACAGCTTCATGACCGACCACGGGTCGACCCGCGAGATCGCGAGCCGCACCCGGCGCGGGCCGGAGCCACCGAGCGCCGAGGTCCCGGAGGGCCGCGCGGCGGTGGCGGTCGACGCCTTGCCGGAGCCGGCCTTGGCCGCGCCCGCGGCGGAACCGGCCGCGGCACCCGCGGCGGCGCCGGACGCCGCGCCCGACGTCGACGACCCGCCGGACGAGGCCGGACGGACCGGCTCCTGCGTCGTGGTCGTCGCTGCGGCGGACGTGCGCGCCGGGGCGCCCGAGGCGGCCGGGGTCGCCTTCGTGGCGGGGCTGGACGCGGCGGGCGCCTTGGCGGCGGGGCCCTTGGCGGCCTGGCCCTTGGCCGCGGGCGCCTGGGCGGCCGGCGCGGACCCGCGCTCGGCCTGCTCGGTCGCCGTGCGGCCGGTGGGCTTGTCGCCGGCGTCGCCCTTGCGGGGCGGGATCGACGGAGGCGTGTCGCTCACGCGTCCTCCTCGGAGGTCTCGTCAGCCACCGGGGCGTCCGGAGCTGTGGTGGCGCTGGTGTCCTCGAGGGCCGCGGACGTGGTCACGTCCGGCTCGCCCGTCTCACCCACGGTACCCGCCTCGTCACCGAGGTGACGCTCGATGTTCCGCGCGACGGCGATGATCCGGTCCCCGTTGTCGGGCTTGGCGAAGATGACGCCCTGCGTCGTGCGGCCGGTGGCGTTCACCTCGGAGGTGGCGGAGCGGACGATCTTGCCGCGCTCCATGATGACCAGCACCTCGTCGTCCGCGTCCGTGACCAGCGCGCCGACCAGGTCGCCGTTCGCCTCGGGCAGGTTGGCGACCTTGATGCCGAGGCCGCCGCGGCCCTGGACGCGGTAGTTCTCCACGGTGAGCGCGGTGCGCTTGGCGATGCCGCCCTGCGTCACCGTGAACAGGAACGCCTCCTCGCGGACGACGTCCATCGCGAGCAGCTCGTCGTCGGCGCGGAACTTCATGCCGGTGACGCCGGAGGTCGCGCGGCCCATGGGGCGCAGCGCCTCGTCGGTCGCGGTGAACCGCAGCGACTGACCCTTGCGGGACACCAGGATCAGGTCGTTGACCGAGTCGACGATGCGGGCCGAGACCAGCTCGTCGGGCAGGCCGTCCTCGTCCTCGCGCAGGTTGATCGCGATGACGCCGCCGGACCGGTTGGAGTCGTACTCCGCCAGCCGGGTCTTCTTGACCAGGCCGCGCTTGGTGGCGAGCACCAGGAACTCGGCCTGCTCGTAGTCCCGCAGGTCCAGGACCTGGGCGATCTTCTCGCCCGGCTGGAACGCCAGCAGGTTCGCGACGTGCTGGCCCTTGGCGTCGCGGCCGCCCTCGGGCAGCTCGTACGCCTTGGCGCGGTAGACGCGGCCCAGGTTGGTGAAGAACAGCAGCCAGTGGTGCGTCGTCGTCACGAAGAAGTGGTCGACGATGTCGTCCTCGCGCAGCTGCGCGCCGCGCACGCCCTTGCCGCCGCGGCGCTGGGCGCGGTAGTTGTCCGAGCGGGTCCGCTTGGCGTAGCCGCCGCGGGTGATGGTGACGACCATCTCCTCCTCGGCGATGAGGTCCTCGACCGACACCTCGCCGTCGAACGGCAGGATCGTCGTGCGGCGCTCGTCGCCGTACTTGTCGACGATCTCGTCCATCTCCTCGCGGACGATGCCGCGCTGGCGCTCGGGGGACGCGAGGATCTCCCGGTAGCCGAGGATCTCCTGCTCGAGCTTCGCGTACTCGTCGAGGATGCGCTGGCGCTCGAGGGCGGCCAGGCGGCGCAGCTGCAGCGTGAGGATCGCGTTCGCCTGGACCTCGTCGATGTCCAGGAGGGCCATCAGGCCGGTGCGCGCCTCGTCGGCGTCGGGGGAGCGGCGGATGAGCGCGATGACCTCGTCCAGCGCGTCGAGCGCCTTGAGGTAGCCGCGGTAGATGTGGATCTGCTCCTCGGCCTTGCGCAGCCGGAAGCTCGTCCGCCGGACGATGACGTCGAGCTGGTGGGTCGTCCAGTGCCGGATGAAGGCGTCCAGGCTGAGCGTGCGGGGCACGCCGTCGACCAGCGCGAGCATGTTGGCGCCGAACGTGTCCTGCAGCTGGGTGTGCTTGTACAGGTTGTTCAGCACGACCTTGGCGACGGCGTCGCGCTTGAGCACGATGACCAGGCGCTGGCCGGTGCGGCCCGAGGTCTCGTCGCGGATGTCCGCGATGCCCTGGACCCGGTTCTCCCGGACCAGGTCGGCGATCTTCTTGGCCAGGGTGTCCGGGTTGACCTGGTACGGCAGCTCGGTGACGACGAGGCAGATCCGGCCCTGGATCTCCTCGACCTCGACGACCGCGCGCATCGTGATGGAGCCGCGGCCGGTCCGGTACGCCTCCTCGATGCCCCGGTGGCCGAGGATCGTGGCGCCGGTGGGGAAGTCGGGGCCCTTCACGCGGGTGAGCAGCGCGGCGAGCAGCTCCTCCTTGGAC
Organism: Cellulomonas sp.; assembly: GCF_035634735.1. Lineage (GTDB taxonomy): Bacteria > Actinomycetota > Actinomycetes > Actinomycetales > Cellulomonadaceae > Cellulomonas. Next base: position 16,707 of record NZ_DASQCJ010000084.1, on the reverse strand, counting down.
GCCTCGGGGTTGTCCAGGTGCCAGCGGACGCCCTCGGCGACCTCGCGCAGGTTGTGCGGCGGGATGTTGGTCGCCATGCCGACGGCGATGCCGGCGGAGCCGTTGACCAGCAGGTTCGGGAACCGGGACGGCAGGATCGACGGCTCCTGGGTGCGGCCGTCGTAGTTGTCCTGGAAGTCGACGGTGTCCTCGTCGATGTCCCGGACCATCTCCATGGCGAGCGGCGCCATCTTGCACTCGGTGTACCGCGGGGCGGCGGCCGGGTCGTCGCCGGGGGAGCCGAAGTTGCCCTGGCCGGCGACCAGCGGGTAGCGCAGCGACCAGTCCTGCACCAGGCGGACCAGAGCGTCGTAGATCGCCGTGTCGCCGTGCGGGTGGTACTTGCCCATGACGTCGCCGACGACGCGCGAGCACTTGGAGAACTGCCGGTCGGGCCGGTAGCCGCCGTCGTACATGGCGTACAGGACGCGGCGGTGCACCGGCTTGAGGCCGTCGCGGACGTCCGGGAGCGCGCGGCCCACGATGACGGCCATCGCGTAGTCCAGGTAGGACCGCTGCATCTCGAGCTGCAGGTCCACCTGGTCGATGCGGCCGTGCTCGATGTTGTCGCCGGTCAGCTCAGTCACAGGTCAGGGTCCTTCGGTGGGACGGACCCGGCGCGCGGCGTGCGCCGGGGTCGTGCGGAGGGTCGGGCGCGGTCAGATGTCCAGGAACCGCACGTCGCGCGCGTTGCGCTGGATGAACGAGCGGCGGGACTCGACGTCCTCGCCCATGAGCACCGAGAAGATCTCGTCCGCCGCGGCCGCCTCGTCGAGCGTGACCTGCAGCAGGGTGCGGTGCTCCGGCGCCATGGTGGTCTCCCACAGCTCCGAGTAGTCCATCTCGCCCAGACCCTTGTACCGCTGGATGCCGTTGTCCTTGGGGATCCGCTTGCCGTTGGCCTGGCCGTCGGCGAGCACGGCGTCCCGCTCGCGGTCCGAGTACACGTAGTCGTGCGGCGCGTTCGACCACTTGATCCGGAACAGCGGCGGCTGCGCCATGTAGACGTGACCCTTGAGGATCAGCTCCGGCATGTACCGGTAGAGCAGCGTGAGCAGCAGCGTCCGGATGTGCTGGCCGTCGACGTCGGCGTCGGCCATGAGCACGATCTTGTGGTACCGCAGCTTGGAGAGGTCGAAGTCCTCGCCGATGCCGGTGCCGAACGCCGTGATCAGCGCCTGGACCTCGGCGTTGCCGAGCGCGCGGTCGAGCCGCGCCCGCTCGACGTTGAGGATCTTGCCGCGGATCGGGAGGATCGCCTGCGTCTGCGGGTTGCGGCCGCGCACGGCGGAGCCGCCGGCCGAGTCGCCCTCGACGATGAACACCTCGCACTCGGCGGGGTTGTTGGACTGGCAGTCCTTGAGCTTGCCGGGCATCGAGTTGGACTCGAGCAGGCCCTTGCGCCGGGTCGCCTCGCGCGCCTTGCGGGCCGCGAGCCGGGCCTGGGAGGCCTGGATCGCCTTGCGGATGACGTCGCGCGCCTCGTTCGGGTGCGAGTCGAGCCAGTCGCCGAACTGCTCGTTGACCACGCGCTGGACGAAGGTCTTGGCCTCCGTGTTGCCGAGCTTGGTCTTGGTCTGGCCCTCGAACTGCGGCTCGCCGAGCTTGATCGACACGACGGCGGTCAGGCCCTCGCGGATGTCGTCGCCGGTGAGGTTGTCGTCCTTCTCCTTGAGGATGCCCTTGTCGCGCGCGTAGCGGTTGACCAGCGAGGTCATCGCGGCGCGGAAGCCCTCCTCGTGCGTGCCGCCCTCGGTGGTCGAGATCGTGTTCGCGTAGGTGTGCACCGACTCCGAGTAGGCGCTGGTCCACTGCATCGCGACCTCGAGCGAGAGCTTGCGCTCGGTGTCCTCGGCCTCGAAGTCGATGACCTCGGGGTGCACCAGGTCGACCTTCTTGGCCGAGTTGAGGTGCTTCACGTAGTCGACGAGGCCGCCGTCGTACTTGTAGGTGACGGTGCGCGCGGCCGGCACGTCGGCGGCCGGGGTGTCGTCGCCCGCGACCTCGTCCTCGGTGTCGCCGTGCTGCGGACGCTCGTCGGTGAGCGAGATCTGCAGGCCCTTGTTGAGGAACGCCATCTGCTGGAACCGGGACCGCAGCGTCTCGAAGTCGAACTCGACCGTCTCGAAGATGCCGGGGTCCGCCCAGAACGTCTGCGACGTGCCGGTCTCGGTGGTCGCCTCGCCCTTGCGGAGCTCGCTGGCCGGCTTGCCGCCGTCGGCGAAGTCCATCTCCCAGGCGAAGCCGTCGCGCTTCACGACCGTCTGCACCCGGGTCGAGAGCGCGTTCACCACGGAGATGCCGACGCCGTGCAGGCCGCCCGACACCGCGTAGCCGCCGCCGCCGAACTTGCCGCCCGCGTGCAGGATCGTCATGACGACCTCGACGGTCGGCTTGCCCTCCGTGGGGTGGATCGCGACCGGGATGCCGCGGCCGTTGTCGACGACGCGCACGCCGCCGTCGGCCAGCAGCGTGACCTCGATGTGGTCGCAGTAACCGGCGAGGGCCTCGTCGACCGAGTTGTCGACGACCTCGTAGACGAGGTGGTGCAGGCCGCGCTCGCCGGTGGAGCCGATGTACATGCCGGGACGCTTGCGGACCGCCTCGAGGCCCTCGAGCACGGTGATCGCGGACGCGTCGTAGGCGGGAGTCCCGTTCACCGTCCCCCCGGGTGCGGAGGAGTCAGGTCCGGTGGAGGGGCTCAGATCAGCCACGGGCGGTGGTGCTCCTCAGTTCTCACACGCGGCGGAGGCGCCCGTCCTCCGGGCGGGAGGGCGGATCACTCCACGACGACGGAGATCGTGCGTCCTGGACCGGCGCAGACGCGCCAGAGATGTCGATTCCCAGTGTACCCGGCGCCGCGCCGGAAACCCCTGTTTACGGGTCCGCCTGTGGACCGCGTCCGGCGCGCCGTCGCGCGGGGCGGGCGCCGTCCGGTCAGCCCCAGGTGTCCCGGGGCCCCCGGCCCTTGACGGAACGGCGCCCCTTGCCGAACCCCGGGCCCTGCGGGCCGAGCACCCGGACGTCCTTGACCACGCCCTCGCCCACGTCCTCCGCCATCCGGCGCACCAGCTGCGGCGCGAGCATCTTGAGCTGCTGCGCCCACGCGGAGGAGTCGGTGCGGACCACCAGGACCCCCTCGGCGAACGTCTCCGGCGTGCAGTGGTCGGCGATCTGGTCGCCGACGACCTCGCGCCATCGGCCGACGACCCCGCCGACGGACACCTCCTGCACCCAGCCGCGGTCCCGGAACAGCGCGGCCATCGTCGCCGACACCGTCAGGGGGTCGCGGGGGTGCACGCCGGCGCCGCCGAGCTCGGCGGGGGACAGCGGCGAGCGGCCGCGGGGCGCCTGGCCCGGGCGGTAGCCCTTCGACCGGGCCACGGAGCGGAACCGGGCGAGCGACAGGCGCGCCATCTGGGCGGCGGGCGTGACCTCGAGCTGCTCGGACACGGGGACCGCGGGGTCGAACGACGCGGCGTCGCCGGCGTCCGGGCCCGGCGCGGGGGCGGCGTCGTCGGCACCCGGGCGGGAGGTGGCGTCCTCAGGCGACACGGGCGACCTCCGACGCCAGCACGTCGTAGCGGGAGCCGGCCAGCGCCTCGGGCACGTCGCCCGGGACCGCCGCCGTGACGAACACCTGCCGCGCGCCGGCCACCATGGCGGCCAGCCGCTCGCGCCGCTTCGCGTCGAGCTCGGCGAACACGTCGTCCAGCATGAGCACCGGCTCGCCGTCCGGGCCGGAGTCGGCGACCCAGAGCTGCGCCGCGTCCTCGGTGGTGCCGGCGCGCGGGCCGTGGGTCAGCAGCTCGTAGGACGCGAGTCGCAGCGCGAGGGCGACCGACCAGGACTCGCCGTGGCTCGCGTACCCCTTCGCGGGCAGGTCGCCGAGCGTCAGCACCAGGTCGTCGCGGTGCGGCCCAATCAGGCAGACCCCGCGCTCGAGCTCCTTGGGCCGGACCCGGGACAGCGCCTCGAGCATCTGCGCCTCGACGGCGCGGGCGGGCGTGGCGGAGTCGGCGCCGGGCTGGGCCGGTCCGGCGGCGGGTGGCAGCGTGTCCCGGTCGGCGTCCGCGCCGGCCAGCGCCGCGGCGAGCGACGACCGGTAGCCCACCTGCGCGGCGCCCTGGCCGTCGCTGACCCGCTCGTACGCGTCGGAGACGTACGGGTCGAGCGCGGCGACCACGGCCTGCCGGGCGACGATCACGTGCGCGCCGAGCTCGGCGAGCTTGGCGTCCCAGACGTCGAGGGTGCTGAGGTCGAGGTTCGACCGGGAGCCGCGGAACCCGGCCGCCGACTTGAGCAGGGCGGTCCGCTGCTTGACGACCCGGTCGTACTCGGAGAAGACCCCCGCGAGCCGGGGCGTCACCTGCACCGCGAGCTCGTCCACGAACCGCCGCCGGCCGTCCGGGTCGCCCTTGACCAGGGCCAGGTCCTCGGGCGCGAACAGCACCGAGCGCAGCGCGCCGACCACGTCGCGGGCCCGGGACGGGGCGCCGTTGAGCTTCACGCGGTTCGACCGGCCCGAGCCGAGCTGCGCCTCGATGACCAGCGCCCGCTCGGAGCCGTCGTCCTGCGCGCGCACGATGCGCGAGCGCACCACCGCCGCCGACGCCCCGGCTCGCACGAGCGGGGCGTCGGTCGGCACGCGGTGGCTGCTGAACGTCGAGACGTAGCCGATCGCCTCGACGAGGTTGGTCTTGCCCTGCCCGTTCGGCCCGACGAGCGCGGTGATCCCCGGCTCGAAGGTGAGGTCGACCTGGTGGTACGACCGGAAGTCCGTCAGGGACAGGTGCGAGACGTACATCGGCGGGGCGTCAGCCCTCCGAGCGCACGCCGGACGGGGCGTCGCCGGAGATCGGGGCGCCCGCGGCCTTCACCGCGTGGCCGCCGAACTGCTGGCGCAGCGCCGCGACCGCCTTCATCGCGGGGGACTGCTCCTGGCGGGACTGGAACCGGGCGAACAGCGCGGCCGTGATGACCGGCAGCGGCACGGCGGCCTCGATCGCCTCGTCCACGGTCCACCGGCCCTCGCCCGAGTCGGCGACCCAGTCGTCGATCGCCTCGAACGCCTGGTCCTCCTCGAGCGCCTTGACCAGGAGCTCGAGCAGCCAAGAGCGGACGACGGTGCCGCGCTGCCAGGCCTTCATGGTGCCGGCGACGTCGGTGACGATGTCCTTCGCGGCGAGCAGCTCGTAGCCCTCGGCGTACGCCTGCATGAGGCCGTACTCGATGCCGTTGTGCACCATCTTCGCGTAGTGGCCGGCGCCGACCTCGCCCGCGTGCACGAAGCCCTCCTCCCGCGGGCCCTCGGGACGCAGCGCGTCGAAGACCGGCATGACCCGCTCGACCTGGGCCTGGTCGCCGCCGACCATGAGGCCGTAGCCGTTGGCCAGGCCCCAGACGCCGCCGGAGACGCCGACGTCGACGAAGTGGACGCCCTTGGCGCCGAGCTGCTCGGCGTGGCCCCTGTCGTCGCCGAAGTACGAGTTGCCGCCGTCGATCACCAGGTCGCCCTCGGCCAGCAGGCCGCCGAGCTCCTCGATCACGGAGTGCGTGACGGCGCCCGCCGGGACCATGACCCACACGACGCGCTCGCCGGCGGGCAGCGCCTCGACGAGCTCGGCCAGCGACGCGACGTCGGAGACCTCGGGGTTCCGGTCGTAGCCGGTGACCTCGATCCCCGCGTTCCGCATCCGGTCGCGCATGTTCGCGCCCATCCTGCCCAGACCCACCAGGCCGATCCGCATCGCTCCACCTCTCCTCGCCCGACCGCCGCGGGGACGGCTTCGCGTCCCGCGGCGTCCTTGTCGCCCGCCATTCTCCTGCTGCGACGTGGGTGCTGACGACCGGTGGGCTCGTCTCGCAGGTCACACCCGGGTGCGCGCCGGCCGGGACCGGCGCGCCCCGGGGTCAGGACGCGAAGCGGATGGGGACCAGGAGGTAGCGGTACTCCTTGAGGTCCTCGCCCTCCAGCGACTCCTGGCCCGTGAACTCGACCGGCTTGTTCGGGTGCGTGAACGACAGGCGCACGAACGACGTCGTCAGGGCGCCCAGCCCGTCGAGCAGGAACTGCGGGTTGAACGCCACCGCGATGTCCTCGCCGACGAGCGTGGCCTCGAGCGCCTCGGACGCCTGCGCGTCGTCGCCCTGGCCGGCGTCGAGGACGACCTGGCCGTCGGTGAACGTCAGGCGGATCGGGGTGTTCCGCTCCGCGACGAGCGCGACGCGCTTGGCGGCGTCCGCCAGCAGCTGGGTGTTCACCACGGCGTGGATGGGGGACTCGTCCGGGAACAGCCGGCGCACGGCCGGGTAGTCGCCGTCGACGAGCAGGGACGTGGTGTGCCGGCCCCCGGCCTCGAAGCCGATGAGGTCGACGCCCTGGCCCGTGGCGAGGCCGACGTTGACCGAGCCGGAGGCGCCGAGGGACTTCGCGGCGTCCGAGAGGGTGCGCGCGCGCACCAGCGCGACCTCGGAGACGCCCGGGTCCGACGGGTGCCAGCGGAGCTCGCGCAGCGCGAGGCGGTAGCGGTCCGTCGCCAGCAGCGTGACCTTCTCGCCCTCGATCTCGACGCGGACGCCGGTCAGCAGGGGGAGGGTGTCGTCGCGGCTGGCGGCGACCGTCACCTGGGCGACCGCCCGGGTCATCTCGTCGCCGTCGACCGTGCCCGTGAGCGCCGGCATGGCCGGCAGCTGCGGGTAGTCCTCGACCGGCATCGTGAGCAGCGTGAACCGGCTGGCGCCGCAGGTGACGGACACCTTGGTGCCGTCGAGCTGCACGTCGACCGGCTTGTTCGGCAGCGCGCGGGAGATCTCGGCGAGGAGGCGGCCCGAGACCAGCACGGTGCCCGGCTCGCTCACGTCCGCGGGGATCTCGGAGCGCGCCGACACCTCGTAGTCGAAGGAGGCCAGGCGGAGCGTGCCGTCGGCCTCGGCCTCGATGCGGACGCCGGCGAGCACCGGGACCGGCGGGCGGGTGGGCAGGCTGCGAGCGATCCACGTGACGGCTTCTGCGAGGACGTCACGTTCGACGCGGAACTTCATGCCCCACCCTCTCGGTCTGGGGGATCGCGGGGATCCCGTGCGCGGTGCTGAACGACCCCGGCCGTGGGAGGGCAGGGGTCGCCCCGAACACTACGCGAGTGACCAGGGCTCCGGTACCGAAGCCGGGACGCCCTGTGGACGGGTCCGAGGGGCCCGGAACGTTCGCCTGGAGGGCACGAGAGCGGGGCGCCGGCGTCGCCGCCGGGCGGTCCGTCCGGGAGCACGCCGCGCACGACGGCGCTGGGCGAACGATTCCGGGCCCCGGAGGTCGTGCACAGGCCGTCCCGTCCTCGGCGTGCCGTCTCCCGGGGGCACGCCGGCTGGTCCGGTCGGTCACCGGTCACCGGTCGGCCCGGCAGGGCATTGACGGGCTGTGGATCTCTCTCCTAGGGATCGGTCGTCGTCATCGTCGCTTCTGTGCACTCTGGGGATTGCGGGTGTTCGCGCTGGTCAGGCCATCGAGACGCGTGTGCACGGCGGCTGTGGACCGGTTGGGGACGACGCGGCCGGACGTGGACAGTGCTCCAGGCGTCCTTCTCCGTCCACCGCGACCGCAGGATCCGTCCACACGAATCCTGGGGGTCGTCCACCGGTTTCCACAGACGTGTCCACAGGTGTGCACATTCGTCCCAGGCCTGATTCCTGCGCCCTGCGGGCACCAGAGCACGACGACCCGCCGCCGGCCGGTGCCGGGGCGGGTCGTCGGTGGTCCTGCGGGACGCCGGGCGGGGGTCAGCCGCGGCTCTCCTGCTTGATCCGGTTGGTCAGCTCGGTGACCTGGTTGAAGATCGAGCGGCGCTCGGCCATGAGCTCGCGGATCTTGCGGTTCGCGTGCATCACCGTGGTGTGGTCGCGGCCGCCGAACGCCTGGCCGATCTTGGGCAGCGACAGGTCGGTGAGCTCCCGGCACAGGTACATCGCGATCTGCCGGGCCGTCACCAGCACGCGGGACCGTGACGAGCCGCAGAGGTCCTCGATCGTCAGGCCGAAGTACGCCGCGGTCTGCCCGATGACGGCCGTGGCGGTGATGTCCGCCTGGTCGTCGTCGGTGATCAGGTCCTTGAGCACGATCTCCGCCAGCGAGAGGTCGACCTGCTGCCGGTTCAGGTTCGCGAACGCGGTGACCCGGATCAGCGCGCCCTCGAGCTCGCGGATGTTGGTCGAGATCTTCGACGCGATGTACTCGTGCACGTCGTCCGGCGCCTGGAGCTTGTCGTTGGCCGACTTCTTCCGGAGGATCGCGATGCGGGTCTCGAGGTCCGGCGGCTGGACGTCGGTGATGAGGCCCCACTCGAACCGGGAGCGCATCCGGTCCTCGAAGCCGTTGAGCTGCTTGGGCGGCAGGTCGGACGTCAGCACGATCTGCTTGTTGGCGTTGTGCAGGGTGTTGAACGTGTGGAAGAACTCCTCCATCGTCTGCTCCTTGCCCTGCAGGAACTGGATGTCGTCGATGAGGAGCACGTCCACCTCGCGGTAGCGGCGCTGGAACGCCCCCGCCTTGCCCTCCGAGATGGAGTTGATGAAGTCGTTGGTGAACTCCTCGGAGTTCACGTACCGCACGCGCACCGAGGGGTACAGGTTCCGGGCGTAGTGCCCGATCGCGTGCAGCAGGTGGGTCTTGCCCAGCCCCGAGTCGCCGTAGATGAACAGCGGGTTGTAGGCCTTGGCCGGCGCCTCGGCCACCGCGACCGCCGCGGCGTGCGCGAACCGGTTGGACGAGCCGATGACGAAGGTCTCGAACAGGTACTTCGGGTTCAGCCGCGCGGGCTCGACGCTCGGGGTGGGCCCGGCGGGCTCGCGGCGGAACGGCTCGGCGCGGGCCGGCTCGACCTGCGCCGACTCGCCGGTGCTCGGGTGGCCGGTGGCGGCGTGCGCCACGACCGGGGTCGCGCCGGACTCGGGCCCGCGGGCCGGCGGCGCCGTCGCGAGCCCGGGCGCGCCGGTCTCGAGCGACGGGTCGACCGTGATCGCGAACCGGGCCTCCCGGCCCAGCGCCGCGGCCAGGGCGTCCGAGACCTCCTGGCGGACCCGGGTCTCCAGGTAGTCCTTGGTGAGGTCGTTGCCGACCGCGAGCAGCATCGTCCCGTCGAGCAGGCCGAGCGGCTTGGCCAGGCGCACGAAGGCGAGCTGGCGCGGCGTGATGTCGGGGCTCACCTCGAGCTGCGCCATCGCGGCCGACCAGACCTGCGTGAGCTGATCGTCCTGTCCTGACACCTGTACCTCGCTGCCGTCGTGAGTCGCGTGGTCGAGTGTCGCACGCCCCGGTGACGTGTCCACAGACTTGTCCACACCTGTGCGTGACGGTGGATCACGCCGGATCCTGGGCTCGCCGTGGCGTGACCGGTCCTCTGGTGCGGCGTCGTCCACAGGCTCGGCCGGCTCTGTCCACGGGGTGGGGACCGGGTCGCCGCGGAACGCGTCGGGGGACGATGCTAGTGGCCGACCGGGGCGCGCGGGAGAGGGGTCGCCCTGCCGGAGCGGGGCCGCGGGCCTCGCGGTTTGACCCCTGCGCGCGGGCGACGTAACGTTGACCAGCCTTGAGATGGCTCCTGCTGGCGTGCCCCGACGTCGGCCGCGTCGATGACGTGGGTACCTGGAGCAGTCGAGCACGGGCACCGAGACCTGGCCGGACGTCGGCCGATGTAGCGAAGTACTTGGAGACCATCGTGAGCAAGCGGACCTTCCAGCCGAACAACCGGCGTCGCGCCAAGACCCACGGCTTCCGTCTGCGCATGCGGACGCGTGCCGGCCGCGCGATCCTCGCCGCCCGCCGGCGCAAGGGTCGCGCCGAGCTGTCGGCCTGACCCACCCGACGCGGTGCTGCCCGCCGCGCACCGGATGCGCCGGTCCGCCGACTTCGAGCGGGCCGTGCGCCGCGGTGCGCGCGCCGGGCGCAACACGCTGGTGGTGCACCTCGTGACGCGAACCGACCCCGGACCTGGTCCGGCGGTCGGTTTCGTCGTGTCCAAGGGCGTGGGCAACGCCGTGACCCGCAACCGGGTCAAGCGGCGGCTCCGGGCCCTGGCCACCGAGCGTCTCGGCACGCTGCCCGCGGACGCCGACCTGGTGGTGCGCGCGCTCGCGCCCGCCGCCGAGGCCGACTACGCCACGCTCGGGGCCGAGCTCGACGGGGCGCTGCGGACCGCGTCCCGCCGGCGAGCGGAACGGACCGCGCCCGGCGCAGGTGCGTCCCGATGACCGCCGAGCGGGGCGAGTCCGGCGCCGTGGCCCGCGCGCTCCGCGCGACCGTGCGGCTGCCGCGCCGCGCGCTCGTCCTGCTGATCCGCGGGTACCAGCGTTTCCTGTCCCCGCTCACCCCGCCGACGTGCCGGTTCTACCCGTCGTGCTCCGCGTACGCCGTGATCGCCCTCGAGCGGCACGGCGTCGTCCGGGGCACGCGGCTGGCCGTCTGGCGGATCCTGCGCTGCAACCCGTGGAACCCGGGCGGCGTCGACGACGTTCCACCGGCGGGGTCGCACCGTCGACACCCGCACGGCGCGGTCGCCTCCGCGCACTGATCACCTGGAGAGTTCCCCGATGAGCTGGTTCGACGGCCTGCTGTACCCGATCATGGTCGCTGTCGCCTGGATCATGGTCCAGTTCCACTCGCTGCTGACGTGGCTGGGCCTCGACCCCGCCGGCGGCGCCGCGTGGGGCTTCTCGATCGTCGGCCTCGTGATCGTGATGCGGATCATCCTGATCCCGCTGTTCTTCAAGCAGATCAAGGCGTCCCGCGGCATGCAGATGCTCGCGCCGGACATGAAGAAGATCCAGGCGAAGTACAAGGGCAAGACCGACCCGGCGTCCCGCGAGGCCATGAGCCGCGAGACCATGGAGCTCTACCGCAAGCACGGCACGAACCCCTTCTCGTCCTGCCTGCCGATCCTGGCCCAGTCGCCGATCTTCTTCGCCCTGTTCCGGGTGCTCAACTCGCTGCCGCAGCTCGCGAACGGCACGTACCCACGGCCGAACCTCGGCCCGCTGACCCAGGACCTCGCCGCCCAGGCGGAGAGCGCCACGATCCTCGGCGCCCCGCTGTCGGCGACGTTCATGAACGCGGCCCAGTTCGGCGACGCGGCCTCGAACGTCCGCTGGGTCACGGTCATCCTCGTCGTCGCGATGTCGGCGACCACGTTCCTCACGCAGCGCCAGCTCACGATGAAGAACATGCCGCCGGCCGCCCTCGAGGGCCCGATGGCGCAGCAGCAGAAGATGCTCATGTACGTCTTCCCGCTGATCTTCGCCTTCTCCGGCGTGAACTTCCCGATCGGTGTCCTCATCTACTGGACCACGACCAACCTGTGGTCGATGGGCCAGCAGTTCTACACGATCCGCCGGATGCCGGCGCCGGGGTCGCAGGCCGAGGCCGCGCTCAAGGCCCGCCAGGCGAAGAAGGCCTCGCACAAGGGCCTGAGCATCGAGGAGTCCGACACCCTCACCATCGAGGAGAAGCCGGTCAGCGGGCAGCGGCAGCAGCCCGTGGGCAAGGCGCGCGCGAAGAAGCAGCGGCCCGCCGGCGCGCCGGGTGCTGCGACCGGGTCCGGCACGGGCGCGGCCTCGGGCGCGACGGGCGGTGCGGCGAAGGCTGCCGCGTCCGGCTCCGGCAGCGCGGCCGGTGCCAAGGGCGGTGCGGGTAAGGCCTCCGGTGCCGGGTCGTCCGGGTCGGGCGCCGCGCAGGGCGGCAAGCCCGCCGGCGGCGCGGGCTCCGGCCAGGCGTCCGCGGGCAAGAAGAAGCGGAGCGGCACCGGCCAGGGCGCCGGCGGCTCGGCGCAGAGCCGGCCCGGCTCGACCCCGTCGGGCAGCGCGACCGACGACTGAGACCTCCGCGCCCCGGCGCGACCCCGACCCTCCCAGCAAGGAGAGCCCCACATGACGACTCCCACCGACGCAGCCGGTGAGGCCGGCGCCGTGACCCGCCTCGAGGAGGAGGGCGAGATCGCGGCCGACTACCTCGAGGAGCTGCTCGACATCGCCGACCTGGACGGCGACATCGACATCGACGTCGACCACGGCCGCGCGGCCGTCGAGATCGTGGCGGAGGAGGGCACCGAGCGCGCCCTCCGGAAGCTGGTCGGCGAGGACGGCGAGGTGCTCGACGCCCTGCAGGAGCTGACCCGGCTCGCGGTCCAGGCGAAGACCGGCGACCGCAGCCGGCTGATGCTGGACATCGCGGGGTACCGGGCCGGTCGCAAGACCGAGCTCGTGAAGGTGGCCGAGGAGGCGATCGCGCAGGTGCGGTCGTCCGGCGCCGACGTGTCGCTCGACCCGATGAACCCGTTCGAGCGCAAGGTCGTGCACGACGCCGTCGCGGCCGCCGGGCTGACCTCCGACTCGGAGGGTGTCGAGCCGGCGCGGTACGTGGTGGTCAAGCCTGCGAGCTGAGGTTCGTTTCGCGGTTCGGCAGGAGCCGACGAGAGGCCGGTCCCGGATGGGGCCGGCCTCTCGTGCTGTCGGGGAGTCGGATCTCAGGGGCTCTGGGAGAAGTCGTTTCGTGGCGAACGAACGGCGGAAAGGCAATAGGCGTGCGGATACTGCCACACGGCTCCCTGGTCGCCGACGGGGGCGCTCGCGCCGTGGAGTGCATGGGCGCGGTCGGGGCGGCCGCCGTGCGCGTGCGCGGGCGCAGATGTCGCGTCGCGCGCGGTGCTCGTCGGCCGAGGCTCGGTCTTCCGCCGGGTGGGGTCCGTGGGACGCCCGCGGCCGAGGAGACGACTGGCACTCGGTGTCGGTCGCAGGACCCGGCTCGCCTGGGGCTGAGTGCGCGAGTGTGCGCGGGTGCGCGGGTGCGCGGGAAGGAACGGTCACCACCACGGTGGGCACATCGATCGGGGTGTCTGACGAGGGTGGCGCCCGTGGCGTACGGGGCCTCGCCATGTCGGTCCACGGGCCCGACTCTGGCCCGGCTCAGGCGGGCTGGGATGCGAGGTGAGCTGCTTCCCGGGTAGGTCCTGGTGCGGGTGCGGGTGCGGGTTGCGGCGCGGGGGAGACGTCGTTGTACGTGGAACGGCGGGGCCCAGGGCGGCGGGCGCCGGCCGGTCGGGTCACCGGGCGGTCGGTGTCCCACGGGGGACGCGCCGCAGCACCCGCGCCATGCACGCGCCCCGGGCGGCGTCGCCGGCGGCCCGCACGTCGGTCCCGATCGTGGACCTGCTGGCCTCGGCACCACACCGCAGGCGCTGTGTGCCCGCGTTGCCCGGAGGTGCGCGTCGTTGCACGTGGAACGGGCATCCGGGTCACGCACGGATGCCAGCCGGGACGTCGATGGCGGGCGGCATTGGAGGCACCGGTAGCGGACATTCTGCCCCCGGCCCGCCATCGCGGCTGAAGGGGCGCGTCGGCGCCGCACGCGCGGGCTGCCTCGTTTCACGTGGAACTGCATCCGGACCACCGACGGACACGATTCCCGCGCGACTGCCGAACGAACTCCGGGCGCACGCTCGGCGGCTGCGGTGCCCGGGGGAGGGACGCGTCCGGCGCACCGCGACTCGACTCCGGCCCGGGGACGGCGCAGTCATGCCCGACTCGGCCCCGCGGAAGAGTCCTGCGTCGCGCCAGGTCCGGCACTGCGGAGGAGTCCGACGTCGTGCACGGCCCGGCCGCGGGGGAGTGGTCGAGATGGTCGGCGCGTGCGGCGGCGCCTCCTCTCATGAGCGTCGGCGCGTCCCCAGATCGGTGGTGGGACGCGTCCCGAGGATCGCGACGCGTTGGCTTCGACGCTCGCCCGGCCCGGTAGGGATGGGAGTTCCCGCCGCCCCGGTAGGACCGTCCAGGCCGACTCGCTGGCTCCCCGTCGAAGGCGCCCTCTCACAGCTCGCGGCGGGAGGACCGTGGCGGCTCAGGTGTGCATGGCGCGCGTGCTCCGCCTGGGCGTGGCACCGCGACCGCGCAGCGTACCCGTCTGCGGCCTGGTGACGTGGCCGCGGACATCACCCGCTTCCGACGCCCCGGTGCCAGGTGGAGCGGCCGCCGGCGCTGGTCCGCGTCGTCGACGGCCTCTGCCTGGAGGCGCGACGCGTGCTCCGCCCGTGCGTGGCGCGACGGCCGGCCGGGTCGCCAGCTCAAGGCGATCCAGTTGCGCGTGGAACACGTGCTGTCTCCGGTCGGCCTGGCGCGCGCCGGGAAACGAGCCGCGAGTGTCGGGCGTGCAGCGCGGGTGCGGCGCCACAGATGGGCATCCCGAGCGCGGCGCTACAGATCGGCGTCCCGGGCGCGGCGCCACAGAAGGGCGTGTCGCCCGGGCGCGGCATCCCGAGCGCCCGTGGCGCGCGCAACCGTCGACTCCGTTCCACGTGGAACAGCCGCTACGCACGATCGGGGCGAGACCGCCCCTCCATGCAGCGCCGTGATGCGCCGTGCCCATGCGCGCAGATCGCGCCCGGAGCGCGCCGCCCCGGTCCCGCCCGACCGCCGCACCCGCGCCGCTCCGTCCCATGAGGAACGGGCGCGCGCGTCCACCGGCGGATAGGGCGCCCCTCCGCGCGCGCCTAGTTCCACGGTGAACGCGCGCCGCGCAGATCGGGGCACATCCGCGCCCTCCGAACGCGCAGTTCCACGTGGAACGGTGCTCTCGCGGGTGGGTGGACAAGCCGCGCCTGTCCGAGCGGCCAGTACCTCGTGGAACACGTGCTCCCGTCGATCACCGAGCCAGCTACGCCGGCCTGTTCCACGTGGAACGCGTGCACCTGTCGATCGACGGACCAGTCACGCCGGTGTGTTCCACGTGGAACGCGTGCGCCTGTCGACCGCGGACGAGCCGCGCCTGGCCGTTCTGCCTGGAACCCGCGCTCCCGTCGATCGACGTGCAAGCCGCGCCCCTCGATGCGCCCGGCGCTGTGGGGGTTCCGGCGAGCGCATCGCCTCGACGGGATGGCCTCGGGAGACAACCCGGCGCAGCGCCCGGGCCGTCGCCCAGTCACGTCGTCCCCGGCGTGCCCGTTCCACGTGGAACCCACCGCGCCACACCCCCGCGTGCGGCGGCCGCGTCGGAGCCGCGCGGTACCGTAGACGCATCACGTGCGCACCGGTTCCGAGCCGGCCCACCGCGCACCACCCGATCCCGAGACCAGGGGAGTGCTGTGCGGCCTGAGTCCGCCCCCGCGCGCGACGACGAGCGCCCCGACGCGCCCGCCGACCCGCTGGACGGCGACCCCCGCCTGCCCGAGCACTTCGGCCGGGCCTGGCCGGCCGTGCACGGGTTCCACGACATGCTGCGTGACCAGGGCGTTCTCCGTGGGCTGGTCGGCCCGCGCGAGCTCGCTCGGCTGTGGGAGCGCCACGTGGTCAACTCGGCGGCCGTGGTGCCCTTCCTCCCGGAGACCGGGACGATCGTGGACGTCGGCAGCGGGGCCGGGCTGCCGGGGATCGTGGTGGCCGCGATGCGCCCGGACGCCGAGGTCGTGCTCCTGGAGCCGATGGAGCGCCGGACCGACTGGCTGACGGAGGTCGTGCAGACTCTCGGCCTGTCGAACGCGCGCGTCGTCCGCGGGCGCGCCGAGGACCAGGTCGGGACGCTGCGTGCGGACGCCGTCACGGCCCGCGCCGTGGCGGCGCTGGACAAGCTGTACCCCTGGACGCTGCCGCTGCTGGCCGTCGGTGGGCGCCTGGTCGCGCTCAAGGGCGGCCGGGCGCGGGACGAGGCCGACGCCGCGGTCGCGGTGGGGGAGCGGTTCGGCGGCGGCCCGGCCACCATCGAGGTCGCGCCGACGCTGCCCGGGCTGGAGCCGACCAGCGTGGTGCTCGTGACGCGGACGAGCGTCGGGACGGCGCCGACGACCGCGCCCCAGGCCGCTCGTGTTTCACGTGGAACGGAGGGCCGGTCGCGCCGACCGCGCCGCTCGACGAAGGGACAGGGCGCGTGACGACGAACCCGAGCCGCTGGGAGATCGAGGACCCGGACGAGCGGCGCCGCGCCGCGCTGGTCGAGAGCCTGCCGCCCGCGGACGAGGACACCCCGCTGATGGCGGAGCTGCGCCAGGACGCGCGGCGCCGGATCGAGCTGCGCGGGCGCACGTTCCCGCGGCCGGACCGGACGCGGGTCATCACCGTCGCCAACCAGAAGGGCGGCGTGGGCAAGACCACGACCACGGTGAACCTCGCGGCGGCGCTGGCGCAGTCCGGCCTGCACGTCCTCGTGATCGACAACGACCCGCAGGGGAACGCGTCGACCGCGCTCGGCGTCGACCACCGCGCGGGCGTGACCTCGGTGTACGACGTGCTGGTGGACGGGACGCCGCTCGCCGACGCGGTGTACCCCAGCCCCGACGTGCCGAACCTCTGGTGCGCGCCGGCGACGATCGACCTCTCGGGCGCCGAGATCGAGCTGGTCTCGATGGTGGCGCGCGAGACGCGGCTGCGGAACGCGGTGCACGCGTACCTGGAGGAGCGGGAGCGCCGGGGCGAGCCCCGGATCGACTACGTGCTCGTGGACTGCCCGCCCAGCCTGGGGCTGCTCACGGTCAACGCTTTCGTCGTCGGCGACGAGGTGCTCATCCCGATCCAGTGCGAGTACTACGCGCTGGAGGGCCTGAGCCAGCTGCTCAAGTCGATCGAGCTGATCCAGGCGCACCTCAACCGCGGCCTGCACGTGTCGACGATCCTGCTCACCATGTACGACGGCCGGACCAA
>NZ_DASQCJ010000083.1:0-60859 GCF_035634735.1 Cellulomonas sp. | reverse complement strand
CTGTTCGACAGAGTTACGGCGGTCATAGCGAAGGGGAAACGCCCGGTCCCATTCCGAACCCGGAAGCTAAGCCCTTCAGCGCCGATGGTACTGCACTCGCCAGGGTGTGGGAGAGTAGGACGCCGCCGGACATCATTTCAGGAAGAGCCATCCCTTCGGGGGTGGCTCTTTCTGTTTCCCGGGGTTGTTTCGTCGGCGCCGACCGCGGCCCGTGCTCACCCCCCTCCCTCCCCGAGCCCACACCTCGCCGAGCGGGCCACTCGATGTCCCTTCGCGAGCGTCGGAGGCGGCATCTACTGCCCACTCGGTGACTGCCGTCGCGTTCAGGTTCGTGCGCGCAAGGGTCGGCGGAGCGTTCCGGGCGGTCGGGGGCGGGGAGCGTGCGGGGGCAGGCGCGCACCGGCGAGGCCGGTCAGGGGGTGGCGAGGCCGGTCAGGCTCGGGGGTTCGCGCCGCGGGACTGCCAGCTGCGGGTGAGGATCCGTTCGAGGGCCGCGCCGTCGACGGCGTCCAGGTCCTTCACGTACAGGCACCCCGCTCCCACGGTGTGCGGGCCGAGGACCGCGAGGTCGGCGGCGTGCGGCTCGAACCCGTCCATCAGGTAGAACGTCAGCGCGGTCTTCCGCGGGGAGAAGGCGACCGGCGGCCAGTCGCCCTCGCGGCCCGAGGCGTAGCGGTAGTGCGCCGACCCGAACCCGACGATCGACGGGCCCCAGAGGACCGGGCGCTCGCCGGTGATCCGCTCCAAGGCCTCCCGGGCCCGCGCGGCGTCGCGGCGCCGGCGCTCCGGCTGGACGGCCGCGAGGAACGCGTCGACGTCCGCGTCGGTGGGCACGGTCTTGGGCGAGTCGGGCATGCGCCCATGATGCCGGAGGCGGTCCCCGGTCCGTCCTGCGCGTCAGGCGCCGCGCAGGAGCTCCCCGATCGCGTGGAACCCGCTCGCGGCGATCACCGGGTCGTCGTCGCCGTGCGCGACCAGCGCCGACGCCATCGTGAGGGCCCAGCCGGCGGCCCGGCGCCAGCGGCCCGGGTCGTGCGGTCCGCCGGCGTCGGCGAGCGCGTCGGCACGCTCCCGGAAGGCCGCGCGCCCCGCGGCGTCGAAGGTCAGCCAGGCGGTCGCGAGATCGCACGCGGGGTCGCCGGCCGTCAGGTCGCCGAAGTCGAGCAGGCCGGCGAGCCGACCTTCCGCCGCGACGAGGTTGCCCGGGTGCGGGTCGCCGTGCAGCCACACGGGCGGACCCGGCCACGCGGGGGCGGCCAGCGCGTCCCGCCACAGCGCGTCGAGGCGGCGGCGCGCGGCGACGGTTCCGGCGTCCGGGCCCACCGCACCCGCGCCCACGGCCCCGTCGCCGCCCGCGATCGCCGCCCGGACCGCGGCGTCGAGGTGCCCCGCCTCGAACCGGGCCTCCAGCGCCGCGGACCGCCCCGCGAGGGCACCTCCGCGGAACGGGTTGACCGGGGCGCCCGCGGGGGCGGGCACGTGCAGCGCGAGCAGCGCCTCGGCGAGCTCCGGCGCCCACCGGGTGCGGTCGGCCACCGGCTGGTCGGCGGCGTGCGTCCCGACGATCCACGGGACCACGCTCCACGCCCAGCCGTACCGCGGGCCCGGGCGGCCGATCCGCACGGGGGCGGGCACGGGCACCGGGCAGAGCGCCGCGAGCGTCGGGAGCCACCGCTGCTCGTGCTCGACGAGGTGCGCCGCGGCCTCGCGCCGGGGCAGCCGCACGGCGAGGTCGTCGCCGAGCCGGAACGTCGCGTTGTCCCAGCCGTGGGCGGCCAGCCGCAGCGGGAGCGCCGCGAGGTCGGGGTGCTGGTCCTCGAGCAGCGCGCGCACGAGGTCCGTGGTCAGGTCGACCTCGGCGGGCGGCTTGACGGGCACGGCGGCTCCTCGGGTGCGGCGCGGCGCGCGTCGGGCGGGCGCCCGGGCGGGACGGGCCAGGTTACTCGCCCCGCGGGCCCCGGGGTCGCGCCCCGCGGGCGGGAGGCCGTCGCGCCCGGCCGGGTCACGAGGCGGCCGATACCTGCCCCTGCGCGGCCACGTCGTCGTCGTGCCACGTCACGGCGAGCGGCAGCCCCAGCCCGGCCAGCCCGACGAGGTCCGGCAGGTGGTGCACGCCCACCGGCGCCGTCGAGGCGAGGACCGCCGCCCGGGCCGCGACCGCCGCCGTGGCGGCGGACTGCCCCGTGCCCGTGACGGTCACCCGGGGACCCGAGGCGTCGCGCACCTGCAGCAGCCAGTCCTCCGAGCCGGGCAGGTGCAGCCGCCCCGCGAGCCGGCCCAGCGGCGGCAGCCAGGTGAGCGCGGCGAGGGCGCCGGTGGCGAACCGGGTGTCGGTACCGAAGTACGTGCGCACCGGCCGGCCGAGGGCGCGGGTGAGCGCGTGCTGATCGCTGAAGTCCGTCCGGTACAGGCGTCGCGGGCCGGCCGGCAGGTCGAACCGGGCCCCGCGGGTGTAGCTGCGGACGGCGGCGCCGGGGCGCGTCGTGTCGGGGAAGGTCCGCCCGAGCAGCGACAGGCTCCACGCGGTCGCCGCCGCGCCGTGCGCCTCGCCGGCGCCGAGGACGACCGCGACGTCGAGCGGGCCGGCGGGGGCGCGCCCCGCGGCGGCGTCCCGGTCGGCGACGGCGTGCGCCAGCAGGTTGGTGAGCCCCGGCGCGATCCCGACGCTGAGCAGGACGGGCGCGGCCGGGTCGAGCCGCTCGACGGCGGCGAGGTAGGCGCTGGCCGCGCTGATGTCGACGAACGGCGTCCCGGCGTCGGTGACGGCGCGGACCAGGTCGAGGTCCTCCCGGCCGGCGGCGTTGAGCACCACGTCGGCCCCGGCCGCGGCGCGGGCCACGGCGGACCGGTCCGCCAGGTCGAGGGCCACGTCCGCCCGGCGCGCGTCGCGGCCCGCGGTGCGCGGCGCGTGGCCGGCGGCGCGGAGGTCGGCGGTCGCGCGGGCGCCGACGGCCCCGTACCCGCCGAGGACGAGCACGTGCAGCGGACGGTCGGGGGTGGCGGTGTCGGTCACGGGTGCTCCTCGGGATCGGCTAACTCGTACAGCGGTGTTCGAGATAGTATGCCGACATGCCCTCGACCTCTGACGAGACCACCACAGCGGCCGGGCGGCGACCCGCCCCGCGGGCCGACGCGCGGCGGAACCGGCAGGCGGTGCTGGATGCCGCGCTCGCGCTGTTCACCACCGACCCGACCGCCACCGTCGCCCAGGTCGCGCAGGCCGCGGGCGTGGGTCGGGTGACGCTGTACGGGCACTTCCCGACGCGGGAGGACCTCGTGCGGGCGGCGCTGGACGAGGCGGTCGACCGCGCGCGGCGGGCGCTCGAGGTCAGCGGCGCCGTCGGCCCGGACGGGGCGGCCCCCGCCGGGGATCCCCTCGGCGCGCTCGCCGCCCTGCTCCGGGCCGGCTGGTCCGCGCTCGCCGAGGGGCACGGCGCCGTCGACGCGGCCTGCCGGGTGCTGCCGGCCGGCGAGGTGGACGCGCGGCACGAGCCCGTCGTGGCACCGCTGCGCACGGTGCTCGCGGAAGGACGCGCGTCCGGCGCCGTCCGGGACGACCTCGGCCTCGACTGGCTCGTCGCGGCCGTCTCCGCGCTCGTGCACGCCGCCGCGGAGCAGCGGGCCGCCGGGCTGCTCGACCAGGGCGAGGCGACGCGCAGCCTCACGGCGTCGGTGCTCGCGCTCGTCCGGGCCTGACCGCCCGGCCCCGCCCCGGCGCGAGCCCGCCGTGCCCGACGCGTCAGCGCCGCTCGGTGTCGTCCCCGGTCGGCACCGGCAGGGACGCCGCCCCGGCTGCGCGCGCCGGCCCGGGCCCGCCCGCCACCGGCGCCGACGCGCCGGGCACCCTCGCGCCGGGCGCCCCGCCCGCCACGCGCGCCCCCGCGCCCCGCGGCAGCACCGACTGCGCGAGCAGCGTGGACCCGGCCACCGCGGCCGGCATCGTCGCCACCGCGCCGCCCGGCACGAGGAAGCACAGCTGGGTCGCGACGCCGAACCCGAGGGCCCGGGTCCGGTGCGCGCGCAGCAACGCGTTCCGCTCGCGGCGGGACAGGCCCCGGGCCACGAGCGCGCGGGAGGACAGCTCGTGCGCCAGCACCCAGCCGGTGAGCACGACGCCCGCGAGCCACCCCAGGGCCGTGCCGACCAGCGGCACCAGCCCGAGCAGCCCGGCGACCGCGGCTGCGACCAGGCCCCGCGCGACCAGCGCCACGCCGTCGGCGGCGCCGCGCCACACGCCGGTCGAGCCCTCGGGCACGGTGCCGGTGGTGTCCTGCTCGACGGCGCGCCAGATCCGGTCGTAGAACGGCTCGCCGACCGCGAGCGTCAGCGCGGTGAACGTGACCACGACCAGCACGACGGAGCCGACGAGGACCACGCCCTGCGCGGCGAGCTCGGCGGCGCGCTCCCAGCCGGGGGACCAGCCGTCCGCGAAGGGGGTGAGCGCGTCGCCGACGGCACCGAGGTTGGCCACGAGGGCGATCAGCGCTGCCAGCACGACGGCGCCCACGATCACGGCGGGGATCAGGCCGCGCGCCATCGTGCCCGGTCGCCGCCGCCACCAGGACCAGCCGCCGCCGAGCAGGCGGGCGCCCGCGAGGAACTCGTGCATGCGGCCAGCCTAGGTCGCGGGGACGTCGTCCCGCCGCCGGAGCGCGTCGTCCGCCGGGCCGACGGGGTTCGGGACGCCCGCCCCCGCCGCCACGTCGCCCGCGGGCAGCGGCACGACCGCGTCGACGACCATCGACCCGTCCGTCGGCCCCTCGACCGGCACCGGCACCGGCGTCGCCCCGACCCGGTCGAGCGGCGCGATCGGCTGCCGCCCGAGCGCGCGGTGCGCCCGCAGGTACGCCGGCACGAGCAGCACCACGGCGCCGGCCCAGGCGAGCGGGTTGCCCCACACGACTCCGACGAACCCGAACGCCGCGCCCAGCACGACGGCCGCGCCGACCCGCATCGCCAGCTCGATCACGCCGGTGAGCGTCGGCACGCCGGTGCGGCCGAGCCCCTGCAGCGCGCCGCGGAGCACGAACAGCACGCCGAGGATCGCGTAGAGCGCGGCGTTGATGTGCAGGAACCGGGTCGCCATGCCGACGACCTCCGCGGCGCCGTCACCGACGAACAGCCGGACCAGCGAGGCGCCGGACGCGAACAGCACGACGCCCAGGACCGCCGAGCCCGCGACCGCGAGCCAGGTCGCCTGCACGACGCCCTGCCGGATGCGGTCGGGGCGGCCGCCGCCGAGGTTCTGCGCGACGAACATGGACACCGCGAGGCCGAGCGACTGGAGCAGCGCGACGGCGAGGCCGTCCACGCGCGCCGCGGTCGTGTAGGCCGCCACGGCGTCGGCGCCGAGGGTGTTGAGCCGCACCTGCACGGCCAGCGTGCCGATCGCGATGATCGACGCCTGGAAGCCCATCGGCAGGCCGAGGCGCAGGTGCTCGGCGAGCTCGGCGCGGGGGACCCGCCAGTCGGCGCGGTGCACGTGCAGCACCGGCACCCGCCGGCGCACGTACTCCAGGCAGAGCAGGACGGACAGCGCCTGCGAGACCACGGTCGCGAGGGCGGCGCCGCCGACGCCGAGGCCGAGCGGCCCGACGAGCAGCACGACCAGCACGACGTTGAGCACGCACGCGAGGGTGAGGAACCACAGCGGCGTGCGGGAGTCGCCGATCGCGCGGATGACCGCGGCGAGGAAGTTGAAGAACATGAGCGCGCCGGCGCCGAGGAAGCTCACCTGCGCGAAGGTGGTGGCCTCCGCCATGAGCGACGACGGGGTCTGGAGCAGGGCGAGCGCCGGGCCGGCCAGCAGGGGCGCCCCGACCGTGAGCAGCACGCTGGTCGCGCCGGTGAGGATCGTGCCCGCGGCGACCGAGCGGCGCACGGCGGCGGCGTCGCGGGCGCCGAACGCCTGGGCGGTGGGGATGGCGAAGCCCGAGGTCATGCCCCAGGCGAACCCGAGCAGCAGGAACAGCAGGCTGCCCGTCGCGCCGACCGCGGCGAGCGAGTCGACGCCGAGGTGGCGGCCGACGACGACGGCGTCGGCGAACTGGTACAGCTGCTGGACGACGTTGCCCACCAGCAGGGGGACGGCGAACACGAGGATGACGCGCCAGGGACTGCCGGCGGTCAGGACCTTGGCCATGACGAGAGTGCTCCGGGGCAGGGCGGGGGTGGGTGGGGACCGGTCGAGCGGGAGGGGACGGGCGCCGGTCGAGCCGTCGCGCCGCGGCACCGATCGTATCGTTTCGACGGTCGTTGACCAGAGGGTTTTCCGGGCGATTCCACCCGTTCGACGGTCCGCTGCGGCCGACGTCACACCGGCGCGGGCACCGTCCGGCCCTCGTCCCACGGCACGGCCCACCCGACCGCGTCGAGCAGCCGGTCGAGGATGAACGCGGTGAAGCCCCAGACGAGCACGCCGTCCGCGTCGAACGCCGGCCCGCGCCACTCGTGCCCGCCGCGGCGCAGCACGGTGGTGACGCGGCGCGCGGGGTCCACCAGGTCCGCCACCGGGACCCGGAACACGTCGACGGTCTCCGCCGGGTCGGCCGCCGCGACGGCCGAGGGGCGGTCCCACCACGCGAGCACGGGCGTGACCAGGTTGCGGCTGACCGTGACCGGCAGCAGCGGCAGCGTGCCCAGCACCCGCACGCCGGACGGGTCGAGACCGGTCTCCTCCCGGGCCTCGCGGAGCGCCGCGGCCTCGGGCCCCGCGTCGGTCGGGTCGATCCCGCCGCCGGGGAACGACACCTGGCCCGGGTGGTGGCTCAGGGTGGGGGAGCGCCGGGTCAGCAGGACGTCCAGGTCCGCCGGCACCGCGGGGTGGTCCGCGCGCGCGTCCGCGGCGTCGAGGACGCCGAACAGGACCAGGACCGCCGACCGCCGGACGGGCCGGGCGTGCGCCGCCTCCCGCCCGGGCGGCGGGGCGTCGAACGCCCGCTCGGGGTCCGGGGCCCACACCGGCCGCTCGGCGCACAGCGCGACCAGGTCGGCGAGCGCCCCGGCGCCCGGCCCCGCCGTCACGCCCGCTCCCGCACGGCCGCCGCGAACGACGCCAGCCCCAGGTCCGCGCCCGGCCGCAGCGCGGCGAGGTGCTGCCGCGAGCCGAGCCGGATCGCGGCCACCTCGTCCGGGTCCAGGTCGGCGACCATCTGCGGGGTCGACAGCCACAGGTCGAGCACCGTCGGGTCGACCTCGAGGTGGAACTGGGTGCCGACCGCCGAGCCGGCGCGGAACGCCTGCACCGGGGTCGCGTCGGTCGAGGCGAGCAGCGTCGCCCCGGCGGGCAGGTCGACGGCGTCCGAGTGCCAGTGCAGCACGGTCGGCCGCGGGCCGGCGGGGGCGAGCAGCGGGTCGTGCGCGACGACGTCGACCGGCGCGAACCCGATCTCGGTGCCGTGCCGGCGGTGCAGGGGCGCGCCGAGCGCGAGCGCCAGCAGCTGCATCCCCAGGCAGACCCCGAGCGTGGGCAGGCCGGCGTCCACGGCCTCCGCGAGCAGCCGGCGCTCGGCGGCCAGGCCGGGGTGGCCGGCGTCGTCGTCCGCGTCCTGGGGGCCGCCCATGACGACGAGGCCGGCCAGGTCGGCCACGGCCGGCAGCCGGGGCGCGGGGTCGTCGAGCACGGTGCGCGTCGTGATCGGGAGGCCGTCGAGCGCGCGGGCGACGAGGCCCGGCCCCTCGTGCGCGACGTGCGTGAGGACGAGGACGGGACGCGGCTGGCTCACGGGGCGACCCTAACCGGTGCGCCGCGCGCCGCCCGGCGGGACGCCGACGGGCCCGGTCCGGGGCGTCGCACTCCGGGCCCGGGCCCGTCGGTCAGCGGGTCACGCGCCGCCGCCACCGGGGCCGCGCCGCGCGCCGGTCACCACCCGTCGGGCAGCGGCCGGCCCTCGTCGTAGCCGGCGGCGGACTGGATCCCCACGACGGCGCGCTCGGCGAGCTCGTCGAGCGAGGTCGCCCCGACGTACGTGCAGGAGGACCGCACGCCGGAGGTGATCCGGTCGACGAGGTCCTCGACGCCGGGGCGCTCGGGGTCGAGGTACATCCGCGAGGAGGAGATGCCCTCCTCGTACAGCGCCTTGCGCGCGCGGTCGAACGCGGACCCGCCGCGGGTGCGGGCGGCGACGGCGCGGGCCGAGGCCATGCCGAAGCTCTCCTTGTAGAGCCGGCCGCTGCCGTCGGCGTGCAGGTCGCCGGGCGACTCGTGCGTGCCGGCGAACCAGGACCCGACCATGACCTGCGACGCGCCGGCGGCCAGCGCGAGCGCGACGTCGCGCGGGTGCCGCACGCCGCCGTCGGCCCAGACGTGCTTGCCGAGCTCGCGGGCGGCGGCGGCGCACTCGAGGACGGCGGAGAACTGCGGCCGCCCGACGGCGGTCATCATGCGGGTGGTGCACATGGCGCCGGGGCCGACGCCGACCTTGACGATGTCGGCGCCCGCGGCGATCAGGTCGCGGGTGCCCTCGGCGGTGACGACGTTGCCGGCGACGACCGGCACCCGCGGGTCGAGCGACCGCACGGCCTCGAGGGCGTCGAGCATCTTGCGCTGGTGGCCGTGCGCGGTGTCGACCACGAGGACGTCGACCTCGGCGTCGAGCAGCGCGGCGGCCTTGCCCTTGACGTCGCCGTTCACACCGACGGCGGCGGCGACGCGGAGCCGGCCCTGCGCGTCGAGCGCGGGGGTGTAGATGGACGACCGCAGGGCGCCGACCTGGGTCAGCACGCCGACGAGCCGCCCGTCGCGGACGACGGGGGAGAACTTGCGGCGCGAGCCGTGCAGCCGCTCGAACGCCGCCTCCAGGCCGGCGGTCCCGCCGGACTCGACGACGGACAGCTCGACGGTCGTCGGGTCCCCGGACATGACGTCGGCGATCTGGGTGAACCGGTCGACGCCCTCGCAGTCGGCGGGCGTGACGACGCCGACCGGCCGGTCGCCCTCGACGACGACCGCGGCGCCGTGCGCGCGCTTGCCGATCAGGGTGAGCGCGGTGTGCACGGTGTCCTGCGGGGACACCACCACGGCGCTCTCGACCACGGTGTGCTTGGCCTTGACGGACGCGACCACGTCGGCGACGACCTCGGTCGGCACGTCCTGCGGCAGCACCGCCAGGCCGCCGCGGCGCGCCACGGTCTCGGCCATCCGGCGGCCGGCGACCGCGGTCATGTTGGCGACGACAACCGGGATGGTCGTGCCGGTGCCGTCGGTCGACGACAGGTCGACGTCGAAGCGGGAGGCGACCTCGGACCGCGACGGGACGAGGAAGACGTCGCCGTAGGTGAGGTCGGAGGAGGGCTGGTGCCCGGGCAGGAAGCGCATAGGTGTGTTCCCCTTTCCGCCCGATGCTACCGGGGACCGCGCGGCCACCACCCGCGGACCGCGGGACCCCGCACCGGGGCCCCGCGGGACGCGCACTACTCCTTCACAGCGCCGGCGCTCTGGTTCATGATCCGCTTCTGGAACACGAAGAACAGCACGGCGACGGGGATGGTCATGATCGCCGCGGCGGCCAGCTTGAGCGGGTACTGGGTGCCCTGGGACAGCTGCCCGGACGCGAGCTGCGCGACGCCCTTGGTGAGCGTGACGAGCTGCGGGTCCTGGGACGCCACGATGAAGTGCGACAGCTCGTTCCACGAGCCCTGGAACGACAGGATCACGATGGTGACCAGCGCGGGCCGGGCCATCGGCAGCACGACCGACCAGAACACCCGGAAGGTCCCGGCGCCGTCCATGCGGGCGGCCTCCTCGACCGACGGCGGGATGGACTCGAAGAAGTTCTTCATGATGAAGATGCCGGCGGCGTCCGCGAGCAGCGGGATGATCAGGCCCGCGAACGAGTTGTAGATGCCGGCCTGCTTGATCACGAGGAACTTCGGGATGAGCAGCACGACGTTCGGCACGGCCATGACGGCGACGAGCCCCGCGAACACCAGCCCGCGCCCGCGGAACCGCAGCCGCGCGAGGGCGTACCCGGCGAGCGAGTTGATGAACACCCGCCCGATCGTCACGACGACGGTGACGATCACCGAGTTCCGGAACCACAGCGGGAAGTCGGAGCGGAGGAACAGCCGCTCGTAGGCCGCGGTGGACCAGGTCTGCGGGACGAGGGAGATCGCGTTCTGCGCGGCCTCGGCGTCGGTCTTGAACGACGTCGCCACCTGGATGAGGAACGGGTAGACGTACAGGATCGCGAGGACCACGAGCACCGCGTAGGTGAAGGACGTCGCGAGCATCCGGCGCCGGCTGCGGCGCGGGCGCGGGGCGGTGCCCCGGCCGGTCGGCCCGGACGTGCCGCGGGACGGTCCCCGGGTGACGGTGGCGGCGGTCATCGGTCGCTCCCGGTCGTCGACGTGGCGGTCGTGGTGCCCGCGCCGGGCCCGCCGGTCGCCGTGGCGGTCCCGGCGACGGCGGCCGGGGGAGCGGGCGGGGTCCGGTGGAACCGCTTGCGGCGGGGCACGCCCCGCTCGCGCAGCACGACCCGCTGCAGGACGGTGAGCAGCACGATGATCGCGAACAGCACGAACGCGATGGCGGCGCCGCGGCCCCACTCGTTGTTCTGGAACGCCGCGGTGTACGACAGGTACGCCGGCGTCAGGGTGGTCTTGGCGGGCCCGCCCTGGGTGCCGGTGTAGATCTGGTCGAACACCTGCCAGGTGCCGATCAGGCCGAGCGTCACGACGGTGAACACCGTCGGCTTCAGCATCGGCAGCGTGACCCGGAAGAACCGCTGCCGGGCGTTCGCCCCGTCCATCAGCGCGGCCTCCTCGACCTCGTGGGACACGGCCTGCAGCGCCGCGAGGAACAGCAGCATGAAGGTGCCCGAGGTGGTGAAGATCGCCAGCAGGATGAACGCGGTCATCGCCACCGAGGGGCCCGCGGCCCACTCCCACAGCGAGATGCCGAGGAACCCGTGCTGCGCGAGCGCGGCCGGCGCGGCGTCGACGCCGACGGTGCCGAGCAGCAGGTGGATCACGCCCTGCGGGTCGTTGAACCAGTTGGGCCCGGTGATGGACAGCTTCGCCAGGATCGCGTTGATGGTGCCGGAGGCGGAGAACAGGAACAGCCAGAGCACGGTGATCGCGACGGACGACGTCACCGACGGGAAGTAGAACGCCGTCCGGAAGAAGCCCTTCCCGCGCAGGGCGGCCCGGTTGACCATCGTCGCGAGGAACAGCGCGAGCGCGGTCTGCAGCGGGACGACCAGCAGCACGTAGTAGGCGTTGTTGCGCATCGCCGTCCCGAAGTCCTGGGTGGCGAGGCCCCCGCCGAGCAGCAGCCGCCGGTAGTTGTCGAGCCCGACGAAGCCGACGTCGGAGGACAGCGGGCTGCCGCGCCCGGTCCAGTCGGACAGGCTGACCCAGAGCGCCATGAGCACGGGCACGACGAGGAACAGCCCCAGGATGACGAGCATCGGGGTGAGGAACAGCCACCCCGACGCGGCCTCGCGGCCCCGGGAGGACCCGGGGCCGCGACGCCGGCGGCGGAGCGGCACCGCCAGACTGGTCATCGGTGTCAGGACGCGTTCTCGTCGAGGACGGCCTGCAGGTTGGTCTGCACCGAGCCGAGGATGGCGGCCGGGTCGCCGGTCTTCAGGCCCTCGAGCTGGGCGTTGAAGTCGGTGATGACGTCCGCGGCGCCGCGGGCGTTGACGACGTTCTGCGCGAAGTCGGCCGAGTCGATGAACGCGGTCATCTCCGGGAACAGCTCCTTCCAGCCGTCGGCGGCCGACTGCACGGACGGCATGACGCCGAACGCCTCGGAGAACGCGAGCTGCTGGTCGGTGGCGGTCAGGTACTGCACGAGGTCGACGGCGTCGGACTGGCTGGACGAGTCGGCGGCGACGCCCCAGCAGTTGGTGAACTGCAGCGTGCCCTGGCCGGCGGGGCCGGCGGGGAGCTCGACGACGCGGTAGTCGACGTCCGGGTAGTCGTTCTCCATGGCGCCGGTGATCCAGTTGCCCTCGATCGTCATCGCGGCGGCGCCGGTGCCGAACGCCTCGCCGCCCCAGCCGGTGCCGAGGTCGGCGGCGTAGGCCGCGGAGCCGGAGGCGAGCAGCTGCTGGACGTAGGTGAGGCCCTCGACGTTCTCGGCGGAGTCGGCGGTGGCCTCGGTGCCGTCCTCGCTGACCAGCGTGCCGCCGGCCTGGGCGAGGAACGCGCCGACGCGGGCGTACTCGCCGGAGAAGCCGAGGCCGACCTGGTCGCCCGTGGTGAGCGTGCCGGCGACGTCGGTGAGCTGGTCCCAGGTGGTCGGGACGTCGGCGTCGGTGAGCCCGGCCGCCTCCCAGGCGGCGGTGTTGATGATCAGGCCGAGCGTGGAGAAGTCCTTCGGCGCGCACACGAGCTGGTCGTCGTAGGTGAACTGCTCGACGAGCGACGGGTAGAAGTCGTCCGCGTTGTCGAGCTCCGAGCCGTACGGGTACAGCGAGCCGTTGGCCGCGTAGGTCTGGAACTGGTCGGCGCTGACGTAGAACACGTCGGCCGGGTCACCGGACGCGAAGCCCTGGCTGAGCTCCTGGGTGAGGTCGGAGGCGACCTGGACCGTCGCGTCCACGCCGGACTCCTCGGACCACGCGGCGACGGCGGCCTCGACCGCGTCGGTCTCCGCGTCGCCGGACGAGCCGATGAGGATGCTGAGCGAGCCGCCGCCCTCGGTGGAGGCGGCGTCGGCGCCGTCGTCCTCGAAGCCGGAGCCGCCGCCGCAGGCGGACAGGGCGAGGACGCCGGCGCCGATGACGGCGGTGGGCGCCAGGAGGCGCCGTCCTCGCGCGGGGATGCGGTGCTGCATGGGGGTTCTCTCCTTCAGGGGGTGGTGCACGGAGGGCGGGGTGGTCAGGGGGTGCGGCTGGACGCCCGCTCGACGAGGTGCGGGGCCAGCAGCACCTCGCGGCTGCGGGTCCCGCCGGTGCCGTCGAGCTGGTCGAGCAGCAGGTCGAGGGCGCGCTGGGCGGCCTCGGAGAGCGGCTGGGCGACGGAGGTGAGGCCGACGGCGGCCGCCACGGGGGTGTCGTCGAAGCCGACGACCGCGAGCGTCGTACCCTGGCTGCGGGCGACGGTCAGCGCGCCGAGCGCCAGGGAGTCGGAGGCGCACACCACGGCGGTGGGCGCGGCGTCCGCGAGCACCCGCTCGATCGCCTGCGCGCCGGCCGCGACGCCGTCGGGGACGCGGGCGTGCAGCCGGCGCAGGAGGCCGCCGTCGTGCCCGGCGTCGACCATCGCGGCCGCCCAGCCGGCGGCGCGGTCCTCGCCGACGTCGGAGCCGTCGGGCCAGCCGAGGTAGGCGATCCGCTCGTGGCCGAGCCGGCGCAGGTGGGCCACGGCGGCGCGGGTCCCGGCGGAGCCGTCGACGTCGACCCACGGGTGCGCGGCGGCGTCCTCGGGTCGCGCGCCCCACGGCCGGCCGAAGGTCACGAACGGCACGTCGCGCTCGGCGAGCCAGGCGGCCCGCTCGTCCTCGCGGTGCGTGCTGGTCAGGACGAACGCGTCCAGGTCGGCGGTGTCGAGCAGCTCGCTGTACTGGGCGATCTCGCCCGCGTCGTCGTGCGCGGTGAACAGCATGACCCGGTAGCCCCGCGCCTGGGCGCTCTCGGTCAGCGCGTGCAGGAACCGGTCCAGCACCGCGCCGTTGATCCCGTCGTGCACCGGCTCGAGCCGCAGCCCCAGGACGCGGGACCGGCCGGTGCGCAGCTGGCGGGCCGCGGAGGAGGGGCGGTAGCCCAGCGCGTCGATCGCGGCGCGGACCCGGTCGGTGGTGTCGGCGCGCACCAGGTGCGGCGCGTTGAGCACGTTCGACACGGTCTGGCGGGACACCCCGGCGCGCTGGGCGACGCTCTCGAGCGTCGGCCTCGTCGTGGCGTCCATGGGTGCTCCCTCGCGTCGGTTCCTGTGCATATGATCGTTCCAAGTCGCGATTGGAACGCTCAAACCGTCGCCCCTAGAGTTGCCAGCGCCCCCGGGCCTGTCAAGCCGGACGGGGCCGCCCCGGGTCACGATCCGGTCTCGGCGGACCCGCCACCCGACCACCGCACACCCCTGCAGAACGACGAGGTACCCATGGAGCTCCAGCCCCTGCTGCACGACCTGCTGGTCGCGATCCACGCACCCACGCAGGCGTGGTCGGCCGCGGACGGCCAGATCGGCCTGGCGGACGGCCGCGGCGCCCAGGGCGTCTACCACGGCGACGTGCGGGTGCTGTCCGGCGCACGGCTGACCGTCGGCGGCGTCGCGCCCGAGGCGGTCGCGTCGGGGGCGGACGGCCCCGGGCGCGCCCGGACGGTGCTGCTCGCCCGCTCGGTCGACGGCCCCGGCGCGGACCCGACCGCCCGCCTGGAGCGGCTGCGGGAGGTCGTGCCGGGGCGCGTCACGGAGACGCTGACGCTGTCCTGCTCGACCGCGGAGCAGGTGGCCGCGCGACTCGAGGTGGCGCTGCGCCCGGACGGCACGCCGATGGACTGGATCAAGTCGGGGTCGCCGGTGCAGGGCGCCCCGGAGCCGCAGCGCACCGCGGGCGGCGCGCGCTGGCAGGCTGACGCCGACGTCGCCGCGGTGCTCGCCGCCCCCGGCGCGGACGTCGCGGTCGACGCCGACGGCACGGTGCGGCTGGCGTGGGACGTGACGGCCGCGAGCGGCGAGCCGGTGCAGGTCGCCTGGACCCTCGACGTCACCGACGCCGCCGGCCCGGTCACCGCCCCGCGCCGCGCGGAGCCGGAGTGGCAGCCGCTGGAGGTCGAGGCGGCGGACCGCCGGCTGCCCGCGCTGCTCGACCAGGCCCTGGCCGACCTCGGCACGCTGCGGCTGAGCGCCCGGTTCGCGCCGGACGACGTGTTCCTCGCCGCGGGCGCCCCGTGGTTCTTCACCCTGTTCGGCCGGGACTCGATCTGGGCGGCCCGGATGCTGCTGCCGCTCGGGACCGAGCTCGCCGCGGGGACGCTGCGCACGCTCGCGGCGCTGCAGGGGACGATGACCGACCCCGCGACCGCCGAGCAGCCCGGCAAGATCCTGCACGAGGTCCGCCGCGCCGAGCTGTCGATGCCCGGCGAGGGCACGGTGCTGCCGCCGGTCTACTACGGCACAGTCGACGCCACGCCGCTGTGGGTCTGCCTGCTGCACGACGCGTGGCGCTGGGGCATGCCGGCCGAGGAGGTCGAGGCGCTGCTCCCGGCCATGGAGCGCGCGCTGGCCTGGATGTCCGACCACGGCGACTCCGACGGCGACGGGTTCCTCGAGTACGTCGACGAGACTGGCTCCGGCCTGGCGAACCAGGGCTGGAAGGACTCCGGCGACTCGGTGCAGTGGAAGGCCGGCGGGCTCGCGACCGGCCCGATCGCGCTCGCCGAGGTGCAGGGCTACGCCCACGAGGCCGCCGTCGCCGGCGCGGCGCTGCTGGACGCGTTCGGCCGCGAGGGCGGCGACCGGTGGCGCGCGTGGGCGGCGGCGCTGGCCGAGCGGTTCCGGGCGGCGTTCTGGACGTCGGACGACCGCGGGGCCTACCCGGGCATCGCGCTGGACGCGGACAAGCGCGTGGTCGACACGGTGACGTCGAACATCGGCCACCTGCTCGGCACCGGCCTCCTGTCCGCCGAGGAGGAGGCGACGGTCGCCGCCCGGCTGGTCGGCGACGACATGGACTCCGGCTACGGCCTGCGCACGATGTCGACGGAGTCGGCCGGCTACTGGCCGCTGCGCTACCACGGCGGTGCGGTGTGGCCGCACGACACGGCGATCGTCGTGCAGGGCCTGGCCCGCGCCGGGCACGCCCGCGAGGCGGCGGCGCTGGCGGAGGGGCTGCTCGCGGCGGCGCAGGACTTCGACCAGCGGCTGCCCGAGCTCTACGGCGGCGACGCCCGGGGCACCGTGCCGCGCGCCGTGCCGTACCCGGCGGCCTGCCGCCCGCAGGCCTGGTCCGCCGCGGCGTCGGTGTCCGTGCTGGGCGCGGCGCTCGGGCTCGCCCCCGACGTGCCGGGCGGCCGGCTGACCGTCGCCCCGCCGGTGCCGTCGCCGCTGGGCGCGGTCGCCGTGCGCGGGCTGCGCCTGGGCGGCGCGCCGCTCGCGGTGCGGGTCGGCGCGGACGGCTCGGTGCAGGTCGAGGCCGAGGCCGACGTGGCGGTGCACCTGCGGTCCTGACGCGCGCCGCGCGGCGGTCGCACGGGAGCCGCGCGGCGGCCGCCCGGGCCGCCGCGCGGGGGTCGCCGCCGGTCGCGGGCACGTCGCCCGCGACCGGGGCGACCCCGCCCCGTAGGGTGGGGTCCTCTCGTGCGCGGGCCGCGCGGACGACGGCGACGGGCGGTGGGACATGGGGCTGCTGGACCGGATCGGGTCCCCGGCCGACCTGCGCGCGCTCAGCGCCGGCCAGGTCCGCGCGCTGGCCGCCGAGATCCGCGGCTACCTGGTGGACCAGGTCTCCCGCACCGGCGGCCACCTCGGGCCGAACCTGGGCGTCGTCGAGCTGACGATCGCGCTGCACCGGGTGTTCGAGTCGCCGCGGGACACGCTGGTCTTCGACACCGGCCACCAGGCGTACGTGCACAAGCTGCTGACCGGGCGGCAGGACTTCGCCCGGCTGCGCCGCCGCGGGGGGCTCTCGGGCTACCCGAGCCGCGCCGAGTCCGAGCACGACGTGGTCGAGAACTCGCACGCGTCGACGGCCCTGTCCTGGGCGGACGGCATCGCGCGGGCGAACGCGCTGGCCGGGCGCGCGGACCGGCACGTGGTGGCCGTGGTCGGCGACGGCGCCCTCACCGGCGGCATGGCCTGGGAGGCGCTGAACAACATCGCGGACGGCTCGGACCGCCGCCTGGTGGTCGTCGTGAACGACAACGGCCGGTCCTACGCGCCGACGATCGGCGGGCTCGCGCTGCACCTCGACGCGCTGCGCACCACCCGCGGGTACGAGACGGTGCTGTCCTGGGGCAAGAGCGCGCTCAAGCGGTCCGGCCCGCCGGGGCGGATGGCGTACGACGCGCTGCACGGCCTGAAGAAGGGCATCAAGGACGTCGTCGCCCCGCAGGGGATGTTCGAGGACCTCGGCCTCAAGTACGTCGGCCCCGTCGACGGCCACGACGAGGCGGCCGTGGAGTTCGCGCTCCGCCGGGCGCGGTCGTTCGGCGGGCCGGTCATCGTGCACGTCATCACCGAGAAGGGCCGCGGCTACACGCCGGCCGAGCAGGACGTCGCGGACCGGTTCCACGCGGTCGGGCAGATCCACCCGGAGACCGGCCTGCCGGTCGCGCCGTCGCGGTTCGGCTGGACCGGGGTGTTCGCGGACGAGATCGTCCGGATCGGCCGCCGCCGCCCCGACGTCGTCGCGATCACCGCCGCGATGCTGCAGCCGGTGGGCCTCGCGCCGTTCGCCGAGGCGTTCCCGGGGCGCACGTTCGACGTCGGGATCGCCGAGCAGCACGCGGTGACGACGGCCGCCGGGATGGCGTTCGCCGGGCTGCACCCCGTGGTGGCCGTGTACGCGACCTTCCTCAACCGCGCGTTCGACCAGGTGCTGATGGACGTGGGCCTGCACCGCGCGGGCGTGACGTTCGTGCTGGACCGCGCCGGGCTCACCGGCGACGACGGCGCCTCGCACAACGGGATGTGGGACATGGCGCTGCTCGGCGTCGTCCCGGGCCTGCGGCTGGCGGCCCCGCGGGACGAGGACACGCTGCGGGCGGCGCTGCGCGCCGCGGTGGACGTCGACGACGCCCCGACCGTCGTGCGGTACCCCAAGGGCGCGCTGACCGAGGCGCTGCCGGCGGTCGACGAGGTGGACGGCGTGGACGTGCTGGCGCGGCACGGGGGCGGGGCGGCCGGCGGCGCCGTGCCCGACGCGGGCGCGCGGTCCGTGCTGGTGTGCGGGGTCGGCGCGATGGCGCGCACGGCGCTCGCGCTGGGCGAGCTGCTGGCGCAGCACGGCCTGCGGGTGACGGTCGTCGACCCCCGGTGGGTGCTGCCCGTGCCGGCGGCGCTCGTGAAGCTCGTGGGGGAGCACGACCACGCGGTGACGATCGAGGACGGCGTGCGCGAGGGCGGCGTCGGGTCGGCGCTCGGGCTGCGCGCGCGGGACGCGGGCATCCCGACGCCCGTGCAGGCGTTCGGGGTGCCGCGGCGGTACCTCGAGCACGCCAGCCGGGA
Source organism: Cellulomonas sp. (assembly GCF_035634735.1). GTDB lineage: Bacteria > Actinomycetota > Actinomycetes > Actinomycetales > Cellulomonadaceae > Cellulomonas. The sequence continues at coordinate 42,742 of NZ_DASQCJ010000083.1, read as the reverse complement.
CGAGCTGCTGACCGGGCTGCGGCTGACCGCCCCGGACCTCGCGCGCGACGTGCTCGCGGCGCTCGGCGCGACCGCCTGACGGGACCTCGGTCCGCGACGTGAGCACCGTCACGCGGCCGTCCCGCGCCCCTGACGAGGGCGGGGGACCTCGGTCCCAAGACATCCCATGACCTCGTGAATAGCGTCGCAAGTACGACGCACTCAGCGAGGGAGCTTCAGATGTCCACCACCGCAGTACCCACGACCGGGTCCGACGCCACCGCGCCGGCCTGGGACGGTTTCGTCACCGGACCCTGGTGTGACGGGATCGACGTCCGCGACTTCATCCAGCGCAACTACACGCCGTACACCGGCGAGGCCGACTTCCTCGCCGGCCCCACGGACCGGACCACCGGCATCTGGGCGAAGCTCAGCGCGATGTTCCCGGCCGAGCGGGACAAGGGCGTCTACGACATCGACAACCACACCCCGTCGACGATCGTCTCGCACCCGGCCGGCTACATCGACCAGGAGAACGAGCTGATCGTCGGCCTGCAGACCGACGCCCCGCTCAAGCGCGCCATGATCCCCAACGGCGGGTGGCGCATGGTCGAGAAGAGCCTCGAGACCTACGGCTACGACGTCGACCCCGAGGTCGCCAAGATCTTCACCACGTACCGCAAGACGCACAACGACGGCGTCTTCGACGTGTACCCGCCCAACGTCCGGGCCGCGCGCTCGTCGCACATCATCACCGGGCTGCCGGACGCCTACGGCCGCGGCCGCATCATCGGCGACTACCGCCGCGTCGCCCTCTACGGCGTGGACGCGCTGATCGAGGCCAAGCGCCTCGAGCGGCACGAGATGGACATGGAGCCGTCGGTCGAGGACGTCATCCGCGACCGCGAGGAGAACGCGGAGCAGATCCGCGCGCTCGTCGAGCTCAAGCAGATGGCCGCGTCCTACGGCTACGACATCTCCAAGCCGGCGACCACCGCCCGCGAGGCCGTGCAGTGGCTGTACTTCGCGTACCTCGGCGCCGTGAAGGAGCAGAACGGCGCGGCGATGTCGCTCGGCCGCACCTCGACCTTCCTCGACGTGTACCTGCAGCGCGACCTCGCGTCGGGCGCGATCACCGAGGAGTTCGCGCAGGAGCTGATCGACGACTTCGTCATCAAGCTGCGCATCGTCCGGTTCCTGCGGACCCCGGAGTACGACCAGCTGTTCTCCGGCGACCCGACCTGGGTCACCGAGTCGATCGGCGGCATCGGCGAGGACGGGCGCCCGCTCGTCACCAAGTCGTCGTTCCGGTTCCTGCAGACGCTGTACAACGTCGGCCCGGCCCCGGAGCCGAACCTGACCGTGCTGTGGAGCAACCGGCTGCCCGAGGGCTTCAAGAAGTTCTGCGCGCAGGTCTCGATCGACACCTCGGCGATCCAGTACGAGTCCGACGACCTGATCCGCACCTCCTGGGGCGACGACGCGGCGATCGCCTGCTGCGTGTCCCCGATGCGGGTCGGCAAGCAGATGCAGTTCTTCGGCGCCCGCGTCAACATCGCCAAGGCCCTGCTGTACGCGATCAACGGCGGCCGCGACGAGGTGTCCGGCAAGCAGGTCGCGCCGGTGTCCGCGCCGGTCGAGGGCGACGTCCTGGACTACGAGGACGTGGCGGCGAAGTACGACAAGCTGCTCGACTGGCTGGCCGAGACCTACGTCGACGCGCTGAACTGCGTGCACTACATGCACGACAAGTACGCGTACGAGCGGCTCGAGATGGCGCTGCACGACCGGCAGATCCTCCGGACCATGGCCTGCGGCATCGCCGGCCTGTCGGTCGTGGCGGACTCGCTGTCGGCCATCAAGTACGCCAAGGTCACGCCGGTGCGCGACGAGGACGGCCTGGTCACGGACTACGTGATCGAGGGCGACTTCCCGAAGTACGGCAACGACGACGACCGGGCCGACGACATCGCCGTGGGCATCACCAAGGCGTTCATGGAGAAGATCCGGCAGCACAAGACCTACCGGAACGCGCTGCACACGCAGTCGGTGCTGACCATCACGTCGAACGTCGTCTACGGCAAGGCCACGGGCAACACCCCCGACGGCCGCCGCGCCGGCGAGCCGTTCGCCCCGGGCGCCAACCCGATGAACGGGCGCGACTCGCACGGCATGCTCGCCTCCGCGATGTCGGTCGCGAAGCTGCCGTACTCCGAGGCGATGGACGGCATCTCGCTCACCTCGACGGTCGTGCCCTCGGGCCTCGGCCGCACCAAGGAGGAGCAGGTGGCGAACCTGGTGGGCCTCATGGACGCGTACAACGTGTCCTCCGGCTACCACCTCAACGTCAACGTGCTGAACCGGGACACCCTCGAGGACGCCATGGAGCACCCCGAGAACTACCCGCAGCTCACCATCCGGGTGTCGGGCTACGCCGTGAACTTCGTGCGGCTGACCCGCGAGCAGCAGCTCGACGTGCTGTCCCGGACGTTCCACGGCGGCATCTGACGCCGGTGGGCACCGCCCGGCCCGGGGGAGCAGCCCCGGGCCGGGCGGCCCGCCACCCGCACGACCCGCAGGACCCGTACCACCCAGCAGGACCCCGCGAGGAGGTCGCGACCATGAGCAGCAGTCAGTCCGTCGTCGGCGAGGGCGGCGCCCCCGTCATCGAGCTCGGCCTGCCCGTCACGGGCGGCTCGCACGAGCGGTCGACGGCCGGCACGGCGGGCCTCGCGGTCAGCGACGCGGAGCGCAGCGCCAAGTTCGCGCAGATGCGCGCCGGCGAGCTCGGGTCGCTGCACTCGTGGGAGCTCGTCACCGCGGTCGACGGCCCCGGGACCCGGCTCACGACCTTCCTGGCGGGCTGCCCGCTGCGCTGCCTGTACTGCCACAACCCGGACACGATGGAGATGCGCCGGGGCGAGCCGGTGCTCGCCGAGGAGCTGCTGCGCCGCATCAGGCGCTACGTGCCCGTGTTCGCGGTGACCGGCGGCGGGCTCACCATCTCCGGCGGCGAGCCGCTCATGCAGCCCGCGTTCGTCGCGCGGCTGCTGCGCGGGGCGAAGGAGCTCGGCGTGCACACCGCGATCGACACCTCCGGGTACCTGGGCGCGCACTGCTCGGACGCGATGCTCGCCGACATCGACCTGGTGCTGCTCGACGTGAAGTCGGGCATCCCCGAGACGTACAAGCGGACCACCGGCCGCGACCTGCAGCCGACGCTCGACTTCGGCCGGCGGGTCGCCGCCAGCGGCACCGAGATCTGGGTCCGGTTCGTGCTGGTGCCCGGGCTGACCGACGCGCCGGAGAACGTCGACGCGGTCGCCGACTACGTCGCCTCGCTGTCGACCGTCAGCCGCGTCGAGGTGCTGCCGTTCCACCAGATGGGGCGGGACAAGTGGCAGAGCCTCGGCATGGCGTACGAGCTGGAGGACACGCAGCCGCCGAGCCCGGAGCTCGTGGCGCGGGTGCGGCAGCAGTTCCGGGACCGCGGGCTGACGGTGTTCTGAGCCGCCGCGCGGCCGTCAGGCGGCCGTCGCGCTCGCGTCGGCGACGCCCGGCGGCAGCAGCCGGCGGCCGAGCACGCGCTCGGACCAGCCGGTGCGGTCCAGCCAGGGGCAGATCCCGCCGAGGTGCGCGGGCCAGCCGGCGCCGAGCAGCATCGCCAGGTCGACCTGGTCGGCGGACGGGACGACGCCCTCGTCGAGCAGCGCGCCGATCTCCTCGGCCAGCCCCCGCGCGACCCGGTCGAGCACCGCGGCCTCCTGCTCCGCGCGCGTCCCGCCGGCCGCCGGCGCGCCGAACGCGTCCTGGATCGCCGGGTCGACGACGGGCAGGCCCGCGGGCCCGGGGGCCGCGACGGTGCGGCCCTGCTCGACGAGCGCGTCCAGGCCGGGCGACCGCGGGTAGCGGTCGCCGAGCTCGTCGTGCAGCGTCACGAGCACGTGCCGGGCGACCGGCAGGCCGACGAGCTGCAGCAGGGCGAACGGGCTCATCGGCAGGCCGAGCGGGCGCAGCGCGGCGTCGGCGGCCTCGACCGGCGTGCCGTCCTCCACCGCGCCGAGCACGTCGGCCAGCATCCGCAGCAGCACCCGGTTGACGACGAAGCCCGGGCGGTCGGTGGTGCGCACGACGGTCTTGCCCGCGCCCCGGGCGACGTCGACCGCGGTGGCGAGCGCCGCGGCGTCCGACGACGAGGTCGCGACGACCTCGACCAGCGGCATCTGGGCCACCGGGTTGAAGAAGTGCAGCCCGACGACGCGCTCCGGGTGCGCGAGGCCCTCGGACATCGCGGTGACGGACAGGGCGGAGGTGTTGGTGGCGAGCACGCAGTCCGGGCGGACCAGGGTCTCGACCTCGGCGAACACCGCGCGCTTCACGTCGAGCACCTCGGTGACGGCCTCGATGACCAGGTCGGCGTCGGCGAGGTCGGCCAGGTCGGTGCCGACCCGGACGCCGTCGAGCAGGGCACGCCCCGCGTCCTCGGCCAGCCGGCCGCGGGACACGGCGGACTCCACGAGGTCGCGCACGCGCTCGCGGCCCGCGGCGGCGCGCTCCTCGTCCACCTCGCGCATCGCGACCGGGACGCCGAGCCGCGAGCCGAGCAGGACGGCGAGCTGCGCGGCCATCAGCCCGGCGCCGACGATGCCGACCCGGCGGACCTCGCGCGGCGCGGCGTCGTCCGACTCGGCGCGGGCGGCGCGCCGCGCGCCCCGGCCGGTGAGCTCGGCGGCGTAGAGGGCCGCGCGGGCCTCGTCGGAGGCCAGCAGCCGGGACAGGGCCTCGTCCTCCGCGCGGAACCCCGCGTCCCGGTCGCGGTCGCCCGCGCGGGCCAGCAGGTCGAGCACGTGGGCGTAGGCCGGGGCGGCGCCGTGCAGCCGGGCGTCCAGGGCGGTGGCGGCGCGGGCGAGCGGGTCCGGGTCGCCCTCCGGCACCGGCGGCACGGTGGCGGCGCGGCGGTCGGGGGATCCGGCGCGCAGCACGCCCGCGGTCCAGGCGAGCGCGGACTGCTCGAAGCCCTCGACGGGCAGCACGGTGTCGACCAGGCCGAGCTCGAGCGCCTGCTCGGCCGTGGTGAGCCGGTTGGTGGCGAGCGGGCGGAGCACGGCCAGGTCGACGGCCGCCGGCAGCCCGACCAGCCGGGGGAGCAGCCAGCAGCCGCCCCAGCCCGGCACGATCCCGAGCGACGCCTCGGGCAGCCCGATGCTCCGGACGCCCGCCGCCGCGACGCGGTGGTCGCAGTGCAGCGCGAGCTCCAGCCCGCCGCCGAGCGCGTGCCCGGTCAGCCAGGCGAACGTGGGGACCGGCAGCTCGCCGAGCGGGCGCAGCGCGGCGTGCCCGGCCTCGGCGAGCGCGCGGGTCTGCGCCAGGCCGTCGAGGCGCCGGGCGACGGACAGGTCGGCGCCCGCGACGAAGCAGCCCGGGCGGCCGGTGACGGCCACGGCGGCGATCTCGCCGGCCTCGGCGCGGGTGCGCACGGCGGCCAGGGCCTCGCGGAGCACGGTGAGGCCGCGGGGGCCGAGGGTGGTGGGGCGGCGCTCGTCGGTCGCGGTGAGCGTGAGCAGGGCCAGCACGCCGGCGCCGTCCGGCAGGTCGACGTCCCGGGCGGTGACGCGCAGGACGTGGTCGTCGGCCTCGGCGGGCAGGGCGCGGTCGGCGGGTGCGGCCGCGGGCGTGCCGGCGGGGGTGTGCGCACCCGCGGGCGCGGGGTCGCGCGGGGCGGACGACGGGGACGGCTCGGTGGCGGCGTGGCGCATGCAGCACTCCCTGGGGACGACGGTGTCCGGTCGGAACACCCGCGACCCTAACGCCGGCGGTGCGCGCTGTCGCGGTGCGTGGCCGACGGCGCGCCGCGCCCCCGCAGGTCAGCGCCCGCGCGGGGCCTCGCGCCGCGCGGGCGGCACGCGCTCGTCAGCCGCGCCGACGCGCGGCCCGGCACACCGCCTCTCCCTGCGACGCCCGCACGCCGACGCCTACGCGACGCCGAGGGGACAGGAAACGTGTCGAGTGCCTATCCCGTGGATAGGCACTCGACACGTTTGGTGTGCACTCGACGAGCGGGCGGGGGCGCCGCGCGCCAGCGGCGCGCGGGGGCCGTCAGGCCGGGGTCGCCACCGCGGCGAACGCCTCCGCCAGGCGCGGGGCCAGCAGCCCGACCTGCCACGGCCGCGCGCCGCCGGCGGCCAGCCGCTCGGCGAGGTGCGGCTCGTCGGCCGGGGTCGGCGGGGCCCAGCACACCCGGCGCAGCAGGTCCGGCTGCAGCAGGTTCTCGGCCGGCACGGTGTGCGCCTCGGACAGCTCGGCCACCACGGCGCGCGCCGCGGTCAGCCGGGCCGCGGCGGCCGGGTCCCGGTCCGCCCACGCGCGGGGCGGCGGCGGGGCGTCGGTGCGCGGGCCGCGGCTGCTGGGCAGCTGGTCGTCCGGGAGCTGCAGGCCGGTGTCGATCGCCCGCTGCCACAGCGCGGCGCGCCGGCGGGTGCCCTTGCCCGAGAACTGCGGCAGGGCGACGAGCTGCGGCACGGACCGGGGGAGCGCCTGCGCGGCGGCCACGATCGCGGCGTCGGGCAGCACCCGGCCCGGGGAGATGTCGCGCTGGCGGGCGTTCTCGTCGCGGGTCTCCCACAGCGAGCGGACGACCGCGAGCCGCCGCGGGTCGCGGATGGCGTGCACCCCGGACACCCGGCGCCACGGCTCGACGCGCGGCGCGGGCGGCGGGGCGAGGCGCACGGCCTCGAACTCCTCCGCGGCCCACTGCGCCTTGCCCGCGACGGCCAGCCGCTCGGCCAGCACCTCGCGCAGCTCGACGAGCACCTCGACGTCGAGCGCGGCGTACCGGAGCCACTGCTCGGGCAGCGGGCGGGTGGACCAGTCGACGGCGGAGTGCTCCTTGGCGAGCCCGAGGCCGAGCAGCTCGGCGACGACGGCGGCCAGACCGACCCGCTCCAGCCCGAGCAGCCGGGCGCCGAGCTCGGTGTCGAAGACGCGCGACGGGCGCATGCCCTGCTCGGCGAGCGCGCCGAGGTCCTGGGACGCGGCGTGCAGCACCCACTCGACGCCGACCAGGGCGTCGGACAGCGGCGACAGGTCGGGCAGCGCGACCGGGTCGATGAGCGCGGTGCCCGCGCCCTCGCGGCGCACCTGCACCAGGTAGTTGTGCTGGCCGTAGCGGTAGCCGGACGCGCGCTCGGCGTCGACGGCGACGGGGCCGGTGCCCGCGCCGAACGCCTCGACCACGCGGGCGAAGGCCTCAGGGGTGTCGACGACGGCGGGCACGCCCTCGGCGGGCTCGGTCAGCGGGACGACGGCGGGGGCCTCGGCGGGCTCGGGGAGACCCGCCGGCGCGGTCGCGTCCGCGGGGACGTCGGGGTCGGCGCCGGCCGGGGCGCTGGTCTCCTCGGCCGGGGTACCGGCCGGGTGCGGGACTGACTGCATGGGACAACCGTAGGCCGTCGGGGCGCCGCTCCCGGTCCGGCGCGCAGGGGCGGCGCCCGGTGCGACGTCCGGCACAGTTGCCGCCGTCAGGCGAGCAGGCCGGTGCGGATGGAGATGGCGACGAGCGCGGCGCGGTCGCCGGTGCCGAGCTTGCGGGAGATGCGCGCGAGGTGGCTCTTCACGGTGAGCGCGGACAGGCCGAGCTCGTCGCCGATGGCGCGGTTGCTGAACCCGTCGGCGACGAGGCGCAGCACGCTGAGCTCGCGCGAGGTGAGGTCGGGGCGGGTGCGCGCGAACGGCGACGGGACCGCGCCCGGGGCGGCGCCGGGCTGGCCCACCGTGGCGTTGGGCTCGGTCGCGACCGCGCCGCGCAGGCCGCCGGTCAGCAGGCCGACCAGGTCGCGGCGGCCGGCGCGGCGGGCGAGCAGGATGACCCGGCCGGAGCCGCGGCGGCGCAGGTTGCGCACGAGGGTCTGGCCGTCGCCCTCGGCGAGCTCGGTGACGACCACGCACATCTGGCCGAGCGGCCGCCGGCGCGGGTCCGTGCCGGTGCCGGCGCCCTGCGAGCCGGGGCGGCGCGCCTGCGTGGCGACCGCGCCCGCGCGGGCGCCCGGGACGCCCGGCGCCAGGCCGGTGCCTCGTCGAATCGGCTCGATGCTCACTGCGGTGCCCCCTTGACGGTCCAACACTTGCCCCCTCTATCGGCCCGCCGCCCCGGTGTCTTGAGCAGATCGGGTGACATCGTGACCCGCCCGTGACCCGGTTGTCACGGGTGCCTGCGCCCCGGGACCCCCGCGGGCGGCCGCGAGGTCAGTGCCGTGGTCCCAGCGCGACGACGCCCTCGGGCAGCGGCGGCAGCCCGGCGACCGTGCACAGCAGGGTGCTCCACGCGCGCAGGTGCGGGGCCAGGTCCTCGTCACGCGCCGTCCAGGAGGCGCGCAGCTCGAGCTCGCAGAGCTCCGGGCGCTCGTCCAGGGCGCCGAACGACTGGGACAGCACGCGGGTCACGGTGCCGCCGGCCGCGCGGGCGTCGACGCCGGCGGACGCGAGCGCGTCGGAGAACCAGCTCCACGCGACCTCCGCCAGCAGCGGGTCCTGGCCCACCTCGGGCTCGAGCGTCGCGCGCACCAGGGTCACGAGCCGGAACGCCCCGTCCCAGGCCTCCTGGCCGGCGGGGTCGTGCAGGACGACGAACCGGCCGGAGGCGAGCTCCTCGGCGTCGGGGTCGCGGCGGCCGCTGCGGACGTCCGCGACGAGGGCCGCGGTGTACGGGGCGATCCGCGCGGGCCCGGGCGCCTCCTCGAGGGACACCTCGGGCCGCAGGGTGACGCCCCGCAGCGACCGCAGGGCGCGCAGGAACTCCGGTGGCGCGTCGCGGGGGCCGGTGCTCACAGCGCCGAGCGTAGGGCGGACGCTCTCGACCTGCGGTCGCGGCACGCCGGGCGGCGACGCCCCGGACTAGGGTGAACCTGCCCTGGCACCCCCTCGAAGGAGCACCCGCGCATGTCTGCACCCGCCGCACAGATCGGCGTCACCGGCCTCGCCGTCATGGGCCGCAACCTCGCCCGCAACCTGGCCCGGCACGGCTACACGGTCGCGGTGCACAACCGCTCGCAGGCGAAGACCGACTCCCTGATCGCCGACCACGGCGACGAGGGCACGTTCGTGCCGTCGGTGACCACCGAGGAGTTCGTGGCGTCGCTGGAGCGGCCGCGCAAGGTGATCATCATGGTGAAGGCCGGCGGCCCGACCGACGCCGTGATCGACGAGCTGGTGCCGCTGCTGGACGAGGGCGACATCGTCATCGACGCGGGCAACGCGCACTTCCCGGACACCCGCCGCCGCGAGGCCGCGCTCCGCGAGAAGGGCCTGCACTTCGTCGGCACCGGCGTGTCCGGCGGCGAGGAGGGAGCCCTGAACGGCCCGTCGATCATGCCGGGCGGCTCCCGCGAGTCGTACGCGGTGCTGGGCCCGATCCTCGAGGACATCTCGGCCAAGGTCGACGGCACCCCCTGCTGCACCTACGTCGGCCCCGACGGCGCCGGGCACTTCGTCAAGATGGTGCACAACGGCATCGAGTACGCCGACATGCAGCTGATCGCCGAGGCGTACGACCTGCTCAAGCAGGGCCTGGGTGCCTCCGCCGCGGAGATCGCCGACATCTTCCGCACCTGGAACGAGGGCGACCTGGAGTCGTTCCTCATCGAGATCACGGCCGAGGTGCTGACGCAGGTCGACGCCGAGACCGGGTCCGCGTTCGTCGACGTCGTCCTCGACCAGGCGGAGCAGAAGGGCACCGGCCGCTGGACCGTGCAGAACGGCCTGGACCTGGGCGTGCCGATCACCGGCATCGCGGAGGCCACGTTCGCCCGCGCGCTGTCCGGCTCGGTCCCGCAGCGCACCGCCGCCCGCGGCACGCTGCCGGCGCACGCCGGCACGTTCGAGGTGACCGACCGCGACGCGTTCATCGAGGACGTCCGCCTCGCGCTGTACGCGTCGAAGGTCGTCGCGTACTCGCAGGGCTTCGACCAGATCGCCGCGGCGTCCGCCGAGAACGGCTGGGACATCGACCGCGGCGCGATGGCCCGCATCTGGCGCGGCGGCTGCATCATCCGCGCCCGGTTCCTCAATCGGATCACCGAGGCCTACGAGCGGGACGCGGACCTGCCGCTGCTGCTCGCCGACGAGTACTTCACCGGCGCGGTCGGCAACGGCGTCGCCGCGTGGCGCCGGATCGTGGCCCAGGCCGCGCTGGCCGGCGTGCCGACCCCGGCGTTCTCCTCCTCGCTGTCGTACTACGACGGCGTGCGGGCCGACCGGCTGCCGGCGGCGCTGATCCAGGCGCAGCGCGACTTCTTCGGCGCGCACACCTACAAGCGCGTCGACAGGGACGGCACCTTCCACACCGAGTGGTCCGGCGACCGCGCCGAGCACACCGCGTGAGCGCGGCGACGCCGGCGCCGGGCACGGAGGGGCTGCGCGACCTGCAGCCCGTCATGCTCGGCGCCGACATCGGCGTGTACGCGCTGGCGCGGGCCTTCCACGAGGCGTACGGGGTCCGGTCGATCGTGGTGAGCGGCGCGGCCCTCGGGCCGGTCGCCGACTCGCGGATCGTCGACAACCGGCTGGTCGCGGACGGGCACGACCCGCGCCAGCTGGTCGACGCCGTGCTGGAGGTGGCCCGCGAGCAGGCGGGGAAGCGGCTGGTGCTGCTGGCGAACTCGGACTGGCTGGTCCGGGTCGTCGTCCAGCACCGCGCGGAGCTCGAGCCGCACTACGTGGTGCCGTTCCTCGGCGAGGAGCTGATGGACCGGCTGTCGGACAAGGCGACGTTCGCGGAGATCGCGACGGAGCTCGGCCTGGCCGTGCCGCGGACGATCGTCCAGGACTTCGCCCTCGCGGACGACCCGGCCTGGGCGCCGGTCCCGGTGGACGTCGGCTACCCGCTGATCGCCAAGGCGGCCAGCAGCGCCGACTACCAGGAGGTCGAGTTCGCGGGGAAGAAGAAGGTCTTCGAGATCTCCTCGCCCGACGAGCTGGACGCGCTGTGGGCGTCGCTGCGCGGGGCCGGCTACCGCGGCCGGTTCGTCGTCCAGGAGCTCGTGCCGGGCGACGACACCCAGATGCGGTCGATCACCGCGTACGTGGACTCCCGCGGGTCGATCACGCTGCTGGCGTCCGCGCACGTGCTGCTCGAGGAGCACACCCCGTCCGGCCTGGGGAACCCGGCCGCGATGGTGGTGACCCGGGAGCAGGGCATGCTCGACCAGGCGGCGGCGTTCCTGCGCGGCGTCGGCTACGTCGGGTTCGCGAACTTCGACGTGAAGGTCGACCCGCGCGACGGGTCGTTCCGGTTCTTCGAGGTCAACCCCCGCATCGGCCGGAACAACTACTACGTGACGGCCGCCGGGGCGAACGTCGCGCGGTTCCTCGTCGAGGACCGGGTGCTGGACCGGGCGGTCGAGCCGGTGGTCGTGGACACCGAGGTGCTGTACTCGATCCTGCCGCACCGGCTGCTGCTGAGGTACGTGCTCGACCCGGCGCTGGCCGGGAAGGTGCGCGGGCTGATCCGGGCCGGGCGGGTGGCGCACCCGCTGCGGTACCGCCGCGACGCCGGGCTCAAGCGGCGCTGGTACGTGCTGGCCGCCGGGCTGAACCAGGTGCGCAAGTTCCGCCGGTACTACCCGGAGCCGACGAGCACGGGGTTCTGACCCCGGAGCCCCGCGCTGCGACGTGCGACGGCCGGTGCCCCCGAGCGGGGCGCCGGCCGTCGTCGTGCGGGCGTGCGGCGGGGCTCAGCCCAGCTCGGACGTGCCCGAGTACAGGTGCAGCACCGGGACCCGGAGCTCCTCGCGGGCGCGGGACGCCCAGTCGCGGTGGAAGGTGTCCTCCAGCGCGTGCGGGTAGGTCACGACGACCACCTCGCGGGCACCCTCGGACGCCACGGCGGCGCGCAGCGCGGGCAGCGGGTCGTCGTCGACGACCGTGCCGGACGCGCTCACGCCCGCGTCGGCGAACGCGGCCAGGCTGTCGGCGAGCTGCTCGGCGGCGTCGGCGGTGGCCTCGGTCGGCTCCGGCTCGCGGCCCAGCACGGTGTCGAGCGCGTCGCGCAGCTCGCCCATGCTGAGCTGGTCGACGAGCGACACGAGCACGTTGCGCTCGGTGTCGGCGGGGACGAGCACCCGGTACTGCAGCTGCTCGCCGTCGTGCAGCGAGACGATGTGGGCGACGTCGGCGGCGGCGAGGGTGTCCTCCGTGAGGACCAGGATCGTGTCGGTCACGGCTCGACCCTAGCGGGCGTCGGCGCTGCTCACCCGGCCGGGCCGCGCGCGGGTCAGCCGGCGGCGGGCCCGGCCGGGCCGAGCACCCAGCGGCCCAGCAGCATCCCGTCGCTGTGCAGCAGGTGCGCCGGGCGGGCCGGCAGCGGGTCGAGCCACTCGGGGGCCTGGACCGCGCGCAGACCCGGCCCGCCGACGAGCAGCGGGCTGGTCGTCAGGCACAGCTCGTCGACCAGGCCGGCGCGCACCAGGTCGGTGAGCAGCCTCGGGCCGCCCTCGGCGAGCACGCGGGTCAGGCCGCGCTCCGCGAGCGCGGCGAGGGCGGCGGCGAGGTCGACCTCGTGCTCGCCCGCGACCAGCACCCGGTCCTCGCCGAGCTCCGCGCGCAGGTCGGCGAGCCGGGGGTTGGCGGCGACCGTGACGACGTACGGGGGCCGGTCGGTTCCGCGCAGGCCCTCGGGCAGCTCGCCGGACCCGGTGACGAGGGCGAGCTCCAGGTCGGGCGCCTGGTCACGGGCGGCGCGGGCCGCGCGCAGGTCGGCGGGGACCGCGAGCGGGGTGTACCCCTCGGCGCGGGCCGTCCCGGCCCCGACGAGCACCACGTCCGCGACGGCCCGCATGACCCGGAACACCCGCCAGTCCGCGGGGCCGTTGATGCTCCGGGACCGGCCGTCCGGGCCCTGGGCCGAGCCGTCCACGGTCGCGATCATGTTGGCGCGCACCGCGGCGGGCCGTCCGGGCGCGGGGTCCGGGTGCGCGTACAGGTTGTGCAGGGCGGGCTCGCCGGCCTCGGGGGCCAGCGTCGCGCCGGCGCGGTCGAGGGGCAGCAGCACGTCCAGGGGCGGGAGCTCGCGGGGCATGGCGGTCAGGCTAGTCGTAGGCTGTGCGGCCGTGAGCCCCAGCCCCGCCACGCCGACGACGGCGAGCCTGACCTCCCGGCGCCCCGACGTCGGCCGCGACCGCCTGCTGTCGGAGCGCGTGCCGCCGCCGCACTTCGCCGGCGAGTCCTTCGACACCTACCGGCCCGACCCGGCGTACGCGAGCCAGGCGGCCGCGGTGGCCCGGCTGCGGGAGGTCGCGGCGACCCTGACCGGCGCGGGTGGGTCCGGGGGTCTGCTGAGCCGGCTGCGGCGCAAGCCCGCCGCGGTGCCCGCGGTGTACCTGGACGGCGGGTTCGGCGTCGGCAAGACCCACCTGCTCGCCTCGCTGGCCGCCGCGGTGGGGCCGGAGGCGGCGGCGTACGGCACGTTCGTCGAGTGGACCAACCTGGTCGGCGCGCTCGGGTTCCGGCCGACCGTGGACGCGCTCGCCACCCGGAAGCTCGTCTGCATCGACGAGTTCGAGCTCGACGACCCCGGCGACACCGTGCTGATGTCCCGGCTGCTGCGCGAGCTGACCGACCGGGGCGTGGCGCTCGCGGCCACCTCGAACACCCTGCCCGAGTCCCTCGGCGAGGGCCGGTTCGCGGCCGACGACTTCCTGCGCGAGATCCAGGACCTGTCCGACCGGTTCGAGGTGCTGCGGATCGACGGCGAGGACTACCGGCGGCGCGAGGCGGTCACGGACGCGCCCGGGCTGGACGACGACGCCGTGCGGGCCGCGGCCGCGGGGGTCGCCGGCGCGACGCTGGACGACTTCGGCGACCTGCTCGCGCACCTGTCGACCGTGCACGCCTCGCGGTACGGGGCGCTGCTGGACGGGGTGGAGCTCGTCGGGCTGACCGGGGTCGGGCCGGTGCCGGACCAGGACGTCGCGCTGCGCCTGGTGTCGCTGGTGGACCGGCTGTACGACCGGGACGTGCCGGTGCTGCTGGGCGGCGCGGGGGAGTCGGTGCTGTTCACCGAGCAGATGCTGGCGGGCGGGTACCGGAAGAAGTACTACCGGGCGCTGTCCCGCCTGGGCGCGCTGGCCGAGCGCGGCCGCCAGGAGGCCGCGGCCCGCGGCTGACGCCCGGCACTCCCGCCGTCCCCGCCCGGCACGCCCCGCGTTCCTCCTCACGGTGGAACGTCGTGACCGACACGCCGACGGCGTGTCGGTCACAACGTTCCACTGTCAGACGAGCCGGGACGAGCCGGGGCTCGTCGGGTCGAGGCCGGAGGTCGGAGGTCAGGGGGCCAGGACCGCCACCGAGCGCGGGCCCAGGAGCAGCTGCGCCGGGGCGCCGTCCGGGCCGGCCGGGACCACCCGGGCCGTCGCCCAGGACGCCAGCACCCGCAGGTCCCCGTCCGACGCCAACGGGACCGTGCGATCCGCGTCGGCCAGGTTCACCACCACGCGCGCGTCGCCGCGGTGCAGGACCAGCCAGTCGGCCCACGCCCCGTCGACGGGCTCGGCCGCCCCCGGGCCGTCGGCCCAGGTCAGGTCCGTGCGCGCCCGGTCGCCCGACGCCAGGTCGGGCACCTCGCGGCGCAGCCGCGCGAGCGTCCGGTACCAGTCGAGCATCCGCTCGCCGCCGGGCAGGGTCGGCTCGTCCCAGTCGAGCCGGCCGGCGTCGAACGTCGCCGCGGCCTGCGGGTCCGGGACCTCGAAGGTGTCCTCGTCGGCGCCGTACATCTCCGCCCAGCCGTGGCCGCCGAACTCCCGGGACCGGCCCTCGCGGACCGCCTGGGCGAGCTCGGGCTCCGGGTGGTCCGTGACGTACATCCACGGGGTGCGCGCGCCCCACTCCTCGCCCATGAACAGCATCGGCGTGAACGGGGACAGCAGCACCAGAGCCGCGGACGCGGCCAGCGCGCCGTCGTCCAGCGCGGCGGACGGCCGGTCGCCGAGCGCGCGGTTGCCGACCTGGTCGTGGTCGGAGCCGAACACCACGAACCGGTGCCCGTCGACCCCCGGCGGCACCGGCGCGCCCCAGTCCTCGCCCCGGAACGTCGAGTACCCGCCGTCGTGCACGAACACGTCCCGGTACGCCTTGCGCAGCGTCTCGGGCGCGCCGAAGTCGACGTAGTAGCCGTGCCGCTCGCCGGTGAGCAGGGCGTGCAGCGCGTGGTGCACGTCGTCCGCCCACTGCGCGGTCATGCCCCAGCCGCCCTCGGCGGTCGGCGTCACCGACACCGGGTCGTTGAGGTCGACCTCGGCGATCAGGGACAGCGGCCGGCCCACCTCCGCGGACAGGGCCGCGACCTCGTCGGACAGCTGCGCCAGCACGTGCCGCGGCGAGTCGTCGACCAGGGCGTGCACGGCGTCCAGCCGCAGGGCGTCGACGTGGAAGTCCCGGAACCAGCGCAGCGCGCTGTCCACGATCCACCGCCGCACCTCGCCGGCGCCGTCCCCGTCCAGGTTGATCGCCGCGCCCCACGGGGTGTGGTGCGCCTCGGTGAAGTACGGCCCGAACTCGCCCAGGTAGTTGCCGGACGGCCCCAGGTGGTTGTGCACGACGTCGAGGCAGACCGCCAGGCCCGCGGCGTGCGCGGCGTCGACGAACCGCTGCAGGGCGGCCGGGCCGCCGTACGGCTCGTGCACCCCGTACAGGCTGACGCCGTCGTAGCCCCACCCGCGCTCGCCGTTGAACGGCGCGAGCGGGAGGAGCTCGACGACCTGGACCCCGGTGGCGACCAGGTGGTCGAGCCGCCCGGCCGCGGCGTCCAGCGTGCCCTCCGGCGTGAACGTGCCGACGTGCAGCTCGTAGACGACCGCGCCGCGCACGTCGCGCCCGGCCCAGCCGTCGTCGGACCACGCGTGCCGGGACGCGTCGAACACCCGGCTCGGCCCGTGCACGCCGGCGGGCGCGGCGGGGCCGCGGGGGTCCGGCCGCGGGTCGCCGCCGTCGAGCACGAAGGCGTAGTCCGTGCCGTGCGGGAGCTCGCGGTCGGTGGTCCACCAGCCGTCGCCGGCCGCCGTCAGCGGCACCGTCTCGGCCCCCGCGTCGTCGGCCGCGGGCAGGTGCAGCGCGACGGACGTCGCGTGCGGGGCCCAGACGTCGCCGGGGCGGACCTCGCGGGGCGCGGGTCGGGTCTCGGTCACGCGTCGGTCCTCCTCACGAGCAGGGCGACCGGCAGGCGGTCGAGCAGGTCGGCCAGCGGCCGGACGCCGCCGTCGACGGGGCGGTCGGCCAGCACGTCGTGCCACTCGCCCTCGGGCAGGGCGACCGTGTGCTCGCCCCAGCCGCCGAGCCGGTCGACCATCGCGGCCAGCCGGGTGGCCACCACGGCGACCCGCGGCTCGCCGTCGGCGGTGCGGGCGTAGGTGAGCACGTGCCCGGACGAGTGCGGCAGCGGCGTGATGCCCGCGCCCGGCCCGACGAACGCCTCGGGCAGGTCGCGGCGCAGCCGCAGCGCCCGGGAGGTGACCAGCAGCTTCTCGTCCGCGAGGTCGCGGGTGCCCGCGCCCTCGTCCAGCCGCGCCAGCCGCGCCGCGATCGCGTCGTGGTCGACGGGCCGGCGGTTGTCCGGGTCGACCAGCGCGACGAACGGCACCTCGGTGCCCTGGTAGACGTCGGCGATCCCGGGCAGCGTGAGCTGCACGATCTTCTGGCCGAGCGTGGCGGCGCGCACGGCGTCGCGGGTGCGGTGCTCCCAGTCGGTCAGCAGCGCGGCCACCCGCTCGTCGGCCAGCGCCTGGGTCGCGACGTCGAGCACCGCGCGCTCGTACGCCTCGTCCGGGCTGGTCCACGACGTGCGGTCCTTGGCCTCGCGGACCGCCTTGGTCAGGTACTCGGTCAGCCGCTCGGCCGCGATCGGGCCCTCGGCCGTCCACGTCCCGGCCAGCGTCTGCCACAGCAGGTTCTCGGCGCGGCCGTCGAGCAGCGTGCTCCGGTAGGCCGCCGTGGCGTCGCGGAGCCGCCCGACCAGCTCGGCCCACTCGACCGGCAGCTCGGACAGGACGCCGAGCCGGGCCCGGACGTCCTCGCTGCGCTTGGTGTCGTGCGTGGACAGGGTGGTCATGCCGAGCGGGGTCTGCTGCTGGGCCCGCACGGCCCACGCGAGCAGCTCGGTGGGGGACAGGGCGAACCGCTCGGGCTCGCCGCCGACCTCGGTCAGCGACACCAGGTGGGTCCACCGGTAGAACGCCGTGTCCTCGACGCCCTTGGCCATGACCGCGCCGCAGGTCTGCTGGAACCGCACGACGAGCTCGTCGCGCTGCGGCTCCCGGGTGCGGCCGGCGCTGCCGACCTCGCGGCCGAGCAGCAGGTCGACCAGGACGTCCATCGTCGCGGCTCGCTCCGGGGACAGCCGCGCGCGGGCGGCCCGGGCGGCGTGCTCCAGCACCTCGACGTCGGCCGGGTGCGGGGTGCGGCCCGGCACGACGTAGGCCCGGTACCGGTCCATCGCGACCAGCAGCTCGACCAGGCAGTCGTGCAGCGAGCGCCACGTGTGGTCCCGCAGCCGCAGGTCGCCGCGGCACACCTCGGCGGCGAGCTCGGTGAGCCGGTACACCTCGGCGTACAGCGCGCGGTCGACGATCTGCCGCTTGGCGGTGTCGACCACCTCGGGCAGGGCGTCGGACGACTCGCCCGTCAGGCGGTGCATGAGCGCGCCCAGCCGGGCGCCGCCGCCCGGGTCCACGAACGCCTGCTGGATCCGCCACAGCGCCTCGTAGCCCGTGGTGCCGGCGGTGTCCCAGTCGGCCGGCAGCTCCTCGTCGCCCTGCAGGATCTTCTCCACGACGACCCACGCGCCGCCGGACCGCTCGCGCAGCCGCTCCAGGTAGCCGCCCGGGTCGGCCAGGCCGTCCGGGTGGTCGATGCGCAGCCCGTCGAGCACCCCCTCGTCGAGCAGCCGCAGCACCAGGGCGTGCGTCGCGTCGAACACGGCGGGGTCCTCGACCCGGATCGCGGCGAGGGTGCCGACGTCGAAGAACCGCCGGTAGTTCAGCTCCTCGTCGGCGACCCGCCAGTACGCCAGCCGGTAGTGCTGCCGCTCCAGCAGCTCGGCGAGCGGCAGCGCCTCGGTGCCCGGGCGGACCGGGAACGCGTGGTCGTAGTAGCGGAGCACGGGCTGCGGCTCGGCGCCCTGGCCGGGGACGACCTCGTGCTCGAGCCGGATCTCGCCGGACGCGAGCACGGCGCCGATCCGGTCGCCCAGCACCGGCATGAGCACGTCGCCCGCGCCCGCGGACCAGTCGACGTCGAACCAGGAGGCGTAGGGCGACTCCGGGCCCTCGGCGAGCACGGACCACAGCGCCTTGTTGTGCCACGCCGGGGTGGGCACGGCCATGTGGTTCGGCACGATGTCGAGCACCAGGCCGAGCCCGGCGGCGTGCGCCCGGTCGGCGAGCCGGCGCAGGGCCGGCTCGCCGCCGAGGACGGGGGAGACCTCGTCGTGATCGACGACGTCGTAGCCGTGCGTCGAGCCCGGCGCCGCGGTCAGGATCGGCGACAGGTAGACGTGCGTGACGCCGAGGTCGGCCAGGTACGGCACGAGGTCGGCGGCGTCGTCCAGCGTGAGGTCGGCCCCGAGCTGGAGCCGGTAGGTGGACGTCGGGACCGGGCGGCCCGCCGCGGGCAGGCGGCGGGTGGGCGTGCGGGGCTCCGTCCCGCGGTCGACGGTCACTTGCCCCGCTTCCGGTCGGCCGCGCCGTCGGCGGGTGCGGGCGCGCCCGACGGCGTGCCCGGGGTGCCGGGCAGCCCCGTCGGTGCGGGCGGCTCGGCGCCGGTCGGCAGCGACGTGACCGCCGGCGCCTGCGTGATCGGGTCGACCTGCTGGATCGGCGGGCGGGACAGCACGACGGTCGACCGGTGCGCGATCTCGAGCGTCGTCGAGTGCGCGATCTCGTCGCCCGGCTCGAGCTGGTGGTCGCTGTCGAGCGCGACGGTCCACGTCTCGCCGTACTCGGCGTCCGGCAGCGTGAAGGACACCGGCTCCGGCTGCGCGTTGAACAGCACCAGGAACGAGTCGTCGACGATCTCCTCGCCGCGCAGGTCCGGCTCGGCGATCGCGTCGCCGTTGAGGAACACCATGACCGCGCGCGCGAACTCCTCCTGCCACTGCGCGTCGGACATGTGCGTGCCGGCGGGCGACAGCCAGGCGATGTCGCGCAGGTCGGACTCGCCGCCCCGCTCGGGCGCGCCCGCGAAGAACCGGCGCCGGCGGAACACCGGGTGGTCCTTGCGCAGGTGCACGACGGCGCGCGCGTACTCGAGCAGCTCGGTGTCGTGCTCGTCGAGGTCCCAGTTCTGCCAGGAGAGCTCGTCGTCCTGGCAGTACACGTTGTTGTTGCCCTGCTGGGTCCGGCCCATCTCGTCGCCGTGCAGGATCATCGGCACGCCCTGGGACAGCAGCAGGGTGGTGAGGAAGTTCCGGCGCTGCCGGCCGCGCAGGTCGAGGATCTCCGGGTCGTCCGTCGGGCCCTCCACGCCGCAGTTCCACGACCGGTTGTGGCTCTCGCCGTCCCGGTTGTCCTCGCCGTTCGCCTCGTTGTGCTTCTCGTTGTACGCGGTGAGGTCGGCCAGCGTGAAGCCGTCGTGCGCCGTGACGAAGTTGACGCTCGCGATCGGGCGCCGGCCGGTGTGCTCGTAGAGGTCCGACGAGCCGGACAGCCGGCTCGCGAACTCGGCCAGCGTCGACGGCTCGCCGCGCCAGAAGTCGCGCACCGTGTCCCGGTACTGCCCGTTCCACTCCGACCACAGGGGCGGGAACCCGCCGACCTGGTAGCCGCCGTCGCCGAGGTCCCACGGCTCCGCGATGAGCTTGACCTGGGAGATGATCGGGTCCTGCTGCACGATGTCGAAGAACGCGCTGAGGCGGTCGACCTCGTGGAACTGGCGGGCCAGCGTCGCCGCGAGGTCGAACCGGAACCCGTCGACGTGCATGTCCTGCACCCAGTAGCGCAGCGAGTCCATGATCAGCTGCAGCACGTGCGGCGAGCGCATGAGCAGCGAGTTCCCGGTGCCCGTGGTGTCGAAGTAGTGCGCCTGGTCCTCGTCGACGAGCCGGTAGTACGACGCGTTGTCGATGCCCCGGAACGACAGGGTGGGGCCCAGGTGGTTGCCCTCGGCGGTGTGGTTGTAGACCACGTCGAGGATGACCTCGATGTCGGCGGCGTGCAGCGCCTTGACCATCGCCTTGAACTCCTGCACCTGCTGCCCGGTGCTGCCGAAGGCCGCGTAGGCGTTGTGCGGCGCGAAGAAGCCGATCGTGTTGTAGCCCCAGTAGTTCGACAGCCCGCGGTCCTGCAGGGACGGGTCGTTGACGAACTGGTGCACCGGCATGAGCTCGACGGCGGTGACCCCGAGGTTGGTCAGGTGCTCGATGACCGCCGGGTGCGCCAGGGCGGAGTACGTGCCGCGCATCTCCTCCGGGACGGCCGGGTGCAGCTGGGTCAGGCCCTTGACGTGCGCCTCGTAGATGACCGAGTCGTGGTACTCGTGCTGCGGCGGGCGGTCGTGGCCCCAGTCGAAGTACGGGTTCACCACGACGGAGGTCATGGTGTGGCCGGCGGAGTCCTCGGTGTTCCGCTCGTCCTCGGCGCCGAACGTGTACGAGTACAGCGACGGGTCGTTGTCGATCTGCCCGTCGATCGCCTTGGCGTAGGGGTCGAGCAGCAGCTTCGACGGGTCGCAGCGGTGGCCCTGCGCCGGGTCGTACGGGCCGTGCACGCGGTAGCCGTACCGGGTGCCGGGCTGGAGCGCGGGGACGTAGCCGTGCCACACGAACGCGTCGACCTCGGGCAGGTCCACCCGCGTCTCGTTCCCCGCCTCGTCGAACAGGCAGAGCTCCACCCGCTCCGCGACCCCGGAGAACAGCGCGAAGTTGGTGCCGCTGCCGTCGTAGGTCGCGCCGAGCGGGTAGGGGCGTCCGGGCCAGATCCTCATGCGCGTCAGTCCTCCGGGGACGGTGGGGTCAGGCGGCTGGTCGCCGCTCCTGGGCACAGCGTGCCAGGGGTCCCCCCAGGTGCGCAGGACGAACGGGTCCGGCGGGGGTCCGGCGGGGTCCCGGCCGGCGGCGCGGGGACGTGCCGCCCGGGCGGGGGCGGGGGCTCGCGCTGGGCCGAACGGGCGGCGGGACCCGGGAGTTCACCCCCCGCGACGGCCCCGTTCACCCCCATGGACTATCGCATAACGGGCAAAACGGACGCATGCTCTGACCCATGGCGGAACAGGACGACGCGCGGGTGGTCATCACCAACGCGGACATCGCGGCGGCGAAGCGCGACTGGCAGCTCGCCCGCAGCCGCGGGGACCTGCCCGCCCGGGTCGACGCGGCCTACGACCTGTACCGGCGGCTCGTCTCGGCCCAGGCCCAGCAGATCGCCGACACGTTCCGCGCCACGGGGGCGCTGCGCGCGGACCAGGGCTGAGCCGCGGGACCGGCGCCGCCGGGTGCGGCGCTGCGAGCGGGCTGCGAGGCGCGTGCGAGGGGCGCGGCGCCTCCTGGTGGGGTCCCGCCGGCGACCGGCCGGCGGCCCGACCCGCGAGGGGGACCGCATGTCCACGACCACGCCCGCGGCGCGCACGGCCACGGCGCCGCCCGCCGACCGCGCGGCCGACGGCACCGCCACCGGCGGCGCGAGCCAGGACCGCGGCGCCGCCCGGCCCGGCGACCTGCTCGAGCCCGCGGGCCCGAGCACGGCGGAGGTGGCGGACCGCGTGTTCGCCGCCAGCCTCGGCGCCCAGGAGCTCGCGGCGGTGCACGCCGGCGACCGGCTCGGCTGGTACCGCGCGCTCGCCCGGTCCGGCCCGTGCACCCCGGACGAGCTCGCCGCCCGGACCGCCACCCACCCGCGGTACGCCCGCGAGTGGCTGGAGCACCAGGCGGCCGCCGGCTACGTCGTCGCGGCGGGCGGGGCGTACGCGCTGACCCCGGGCGCCGCGGCGGTGCTGGCCGACCCCGACTCGCCGGCCTACCTGGCGCCGCTGGGCCGGATGCACGCGGCCAGCGTCCGGGTGTCGGACGAGCTGCACGCCGCGTACCGGTCGGGCGGCGGCGTGCCCTGGGAGCGGCTGGGCGCCGACGCGCGCGAGGCCCAGGCGGCGCTGAACCGGCCGTTCTTCCTGGGCGGGCTCGCGGACGTCCTGGCGGCGTGGCTGCCCGACCTCGACGACCGGCTGCGCCGGGGCGCCCGGGTGGTCGACGTCGGCTGCGGCGAGGGCTGGTCGTCGATCGGCCTGGCGCTGGCGTACGAGGACGTCGAGGTCACGGGCGTCGATCTCGACGCGGCGTCGGTCGCGGCGGCCCGCCGGCACGCGGCGGCGCGGGGCGTCGAGGACCGCGTCCGGTTCGTGGCGGCGGACGCGGCGGCGCTCGCCGGGGACGCCGCCGGCGGGTACGACGTGGGGCTCGCGTTCGAGTGCGTGCACGACCTCGCCGACCCGGTCGGGGTGCTCGCGGCGGTGCGGCGGCTGGTCGCGGCGGACGGCTGGGTGCTGGTGGCGGACGAGCGGGTGGCCGAGGAGTTCACCGCGCCCGCCGGGCCGCTCGACCGCTGGTACTACGGGTTCTCGCTCGGGGTGTGCCTGCCGGACGGGCTGTCGCACCCGGGCGGCGTGGGCACCGGCACGGTGATGCGGCCGGCGACGCTCGCCGGGTACGCGCGCGGCGCGGGGTTCGCGGCGACCGAGGTGCTGCCGGTCGAGCACGACCTGTTCCGGTTCTACCGGCTCCGGGGCTGACGCGGGGCGGCGGCCGCTGCGGCGCGGCGCGCGGGCCCGGGGGCACCGTCGGCGGGCGGCGCGGGGACCGGCCGCGCGGGGGCCGCCGCCGGCCGGGCGGGCGCGGGGGGCACCGGTCGCGCCGCGCCGGCGGGAGCCGGGCCACCGCGGGCGGCACCCGCGCCCGCCGGCGGCGCGGCCAGCCGGTCGACCGCGGCCCCGAGGTCGTCGTCGGCGCCCGCGTCGACCAGCGCCGCCAGCCGCGGCGCACCGAGCGCCGCGGCGAGCCCGGCCCGCGCGCCGGCCAGCGCGTCGGCCTCCACGCCGTAGGTCACGGGCAGGTCCGGGGCGGTGACGGCGCCGAGCAGCAGCGCCGCCTCCTCGGGCCGGTCCAGGCGGAGCAGCAGCGGGACGGCGTTGCGCAGCGCCGTGAGCAGGTGGGTCCGGTCGCCGGCCGGGGCCCAGTCGCGAGCGAGCGCCAGCAGCTCGTCGAGCGCCCCCGCGGGGTCCGGGCGGCGCGCGACCGCGGCGACGGTGGCCGCGCGCGCGACGCCCGACAGGTACCGGTCGCCCACCGACTCGGCGAGCTCGCGGGCGTCCGCGAGCGCCGCGACGGCCGCGGCCGGGTCCGTGCGCGCCAGCACCTCGCCGGTGGTGAACGCGAGCCAGGCGCGGTCGGACGGCGCCGCGAGCACCGGGTGCACGGCGCGGCGCAGCACCGCCAGCGCGGCGTCGGCGGCCAGGGGGCGGTCCCGGTAGGCCGCCACGAGCGCCGGGTAGGTCAGGCCGATGACCCGGTAGTGCGGGTCGGCGGCGTGCTGCGCCTCGGCCGCGATCCGGCCGCCGAGCGCGACCGCGTCGTCGGTGCGGCCCTCGAACAGCGCGAGGTCGGCCAGCACCTCGAGCGCGTGCAGCCGGTCCGCGGCGTCCGCGGCGCCGGCGAGGGCGTGGTGCGCCCGCCGGCCCGCGCCGCCGCGGTGGCCCTGCACCAGCGCCCGGGCCGCGAGCGCCGCGAGCACCGCCGGCGCGTCCTCGCGCCCGGGGACCGGCCAGGCCAGCACGTCGGTGCGCAGCGCGTCGACCGCGTGCCGGTGCAGGGCGCGGGTCAGCCGCACGGCCAGGTCGGGGTCGTGGGTCGCGGCCCAGGCGTGCGCCACCCGGAGGTCGGGGAGCAGCGCCGTCAGCCGCGCCCGCGCCTCGGGCTCGCCGGGGCCGCGCAGGGCCCGGTCCGCGTCCCGGGCGACGTCGAGCAGCACGGCCGCGTGCCGGGCGCGCACCGGCTCCGGCGGCGGGCCGACCACGGCGCGCACGGTCTGCAGCATCCGGTACCGGGTGCGGCCGCGGGCGTCGTCCCGCACGAGCAGCGACGCCGCCGCCAGCTGCTCGGCGGTGCGCGCCGGGACGTCGAGCACCCGCGCGGCGAGGTCGGGCGGGCACGCGGTGGCGAACACCGGCCAGCCGTCGAGCGCCGTGCGGGCGTCCCGGCCCAGCAGCTCGCGCGACCAGCCGACCAGGGCGGCGAGCGACCGGTGCCGCGCGGGCGCGTCGCGGCGCGGCTGCACCAGGGAGTCGAGGCGGGCGTCGAGCAGGTCGGCGAGGTCCGCGACGCTCAGCGTGGCGGTGCGGGCGGCGGCCATCTCGACCGCGAGGGGCAGGCCGTCGAGGCGCGCGACGATGCGGGCGACGGGGTCGGGCGCGCCGGGGTCCGCCGCTGCCGGGTCCGCCGCCGGGTCCGCCGCGGCCGGGTCCGGCCCGGTCGCCCGGCCGGAGGCGGCCCGCGCCCGGTCCCGGAACAGCCGGGCCGCGGCCGAGCGGGGCCCGTCCGTGCCCAGGGGCTCGACGAGCAGCACGTGCTCCCCGGCGACGCCGAGCGGCGTGCGGCTGGTCGCCAGCACCCGGAGCGGGCCGGGCTCGGACAGCAGCAGGTCCACGCACTCCGCGACCGCCCCCGCCACGTGCTCGCAGTTGTCCAGCACCAGGACGGCCGGGCGGGTGCCCGCGCGGGCCAGCACCTGGGCGGGCGGGTCCGCGGGGTCGGCGTCGAGGGCCTGGGCGATCGCCGTGGCGACCGCCGCGGGGTCCCGCACGGCCGCGAGCTCGACGAACCGCGGGACCAGCGGGGCGGTCGCGCGGGCCGCCGACTCCAGGGCGAGCCGCGTCTTGCCGACCCCGCCGGGGCCGACGAACGTGACCAGCGCGTTCTGCGCCAGCAGGGCGCGGGCGGCGCGCAGCTCGGCCTCGCGGCCGACGAACGAGGTCCGGGGGCGCGGGAGCGGCGGGGGCGGGTGGCCGTCGGCGCGGAGGCTGTCGCGGGCGGCCGCGGCGGGGGACGGGCCGGCGGGGGACGGGCCGGCAGCGGCGGGGCGGGCGCGGGGTGGGGCGTCGGCAGCGGCGGTCGCCGCGGCGGGCGCGGGTCCCGGTGCGCCGCCCGGCGCCGGAGGCGGCACGGTCCGCGGGCCGGTCCCGGCGGCGCCCCGCCGGGCGAGCCCGTCGGCCCGGGCCCGGGTCCCGGCCCCCGGGCGCGACGACCCGCGGTGCGCGCCGGCCGGCGCCACGGGCCGCCCCGCGGCGAGCGCGCCCGCGTGCGCCTCGCGCAGCTCCTGCGACGGCAGCAGCCCGATCTCGTCGAGCGCCGCGGCGGCCCGGAGGTACGCGAGGACCGCCTCGCCGGGCCGGCCCTCGGCGGTGCGCGCCCGGACCAGCAGCGCCCACGCCCCCTCGCGGTACGGGTCGCCGTCGAGCGCGCGCTCCGCCGCCTCCGCGGCGCGCTCCGGGTCGGTGCCGACCAGCGCGCGGGCGAGCGCCTCGTGCGCGCTGCGGCGGGCCGTCTCCAGCCGCTCGGCCTCCGCCTGCACCTCGGGCAGGTCGGCCTCGCTCCCGAACGCCGGGCCGCGCCACAGAGCGAGCGCCTCCGCGAGCACCTCGGCGCCGGCGCCGGGTGCGTCCCGGGCGGCGTCCGGCCGGCCGCGGGCGGAGCCGCGGGTGACGGCGCGGACCGCCCGGTCGAACCGGTCCGCGTCGAGGTCCTGCGGGTCGAGCCGGTACCCGCCCGGGACCGCGCGCAGGTCGGCGCCGACGAGCGCGCGGATCCGCGACGCGTGGCTGTGCAGGGTGTGCTCGGCGCTGGGTGGCGGCCCCGCCGGCCAGAGCGCGGCGATCAGGCGCTCCCGGGGGACGAGCGCGCCCCGGTGCGCCAGGAGCACCGCCAGCAGGGCGCGCTGACGTGAGCCGCGGACTGGCTCTGCCCCCTCCGCGGTCACGAGCTCCACAGGCCCCAGGACCCCGTACCGCATGGGCCGATGGTGGCCCCCGCGGGGTGGGCGCGGCAAGGGGTCGGGGGTCGCGGCGCAGGTGCCCGGCACCCGAGCGCGCGCGGCGGGTGCGGGCGGGCGTCCCCGCGAGCGGGCCGCCCCGCCCCGCGTCCGGCCGCGGGGTACGGTGCGGCGAGGAACGCCGACCGACCCCGGAGGGACCCCGCCGCATGGCCCTGGACACCGCCCCGACCGCCGACCCGACGCGTGCCGCCCGGCTGCTCGACGCCGCCGACACCCGCGACGCGCACTGGCGCGACCTGTACCGCGACCTGCACGCGCACCCCGAGCTGTCGGGGCGGGAGCACCGCACCGCCGCCGCGCTCGCGGCCGAGCTCCGGGCGTCCGGGCTCGAGGTCACCGAGGGCGTGGGCGGCACCGGCGTCGTCGGCGTGCTGCGCAACGGCGACGGCCCGGTCGTCATGCTGCGCGCCGACATGGACGGCCTGCCCGTGCTCGAGGAGACCGGCCTGGCGTACCAGAGCCGGCACACCGACGTGAACCCGGCGGGGGAGACCGTCGCGACCATGCACGCCTGCGGCCACGACATGCACGTGACGGCGCTCGCCGCGGCGGTGGACGCCCTCGCCGGCGCGCGCGACGCGTGGTCCGGCACGCTGCTCGTCGTCGGCCAGCCCGCCGAGGAGACCGCGACCGGCGCGAGCGCCATGCTCGCCGACGGGCTGTTCACCCGGTTCCCGAAGCCCGACGTGGCGCTCGGCCAGCACGTCGGCCCGCTGCCCGCGGGGGTGGCGAACCACTCCCGCGGCCTGCTGATGGCCGCGGCGGCGACCCTCGACGTGACGATCCACGGGCGCGGCGGCCACGGCTCCCGCCCGTTCGTCACCGTCGACCCGATCCTCACCGCGGCGTACGCCATCACCCGGCTGCAGACGATCGCGGCCCGCGAGACGTCGCCCGAGGACCCGCTGGTCGTCACGGTCGGCACCTTCCACGCCGGCACGAAGTCGAACATCATCCCGGACACCGCGACCTTCACCGTGAACCTGCGGGCGCGGTCGGACGCCTCGATGGCGCGGGCCGTCGCGGCGGTCGAGCGGATCGTCGGCGCCGAGGCCCAGGCCGCCGGCTGCCCCGAGCCGCCCACCCTCACGATGCGGGAGAACCCGCCGGCCACGGTCAACACCGCCGAGGTGGTCGACCGGGTGATGGCGGCCCAGCGGGCCGTCATGCCGGAGGGCGCCGTGCGGACCGCCGAGCCGCTGATGGGCTCCGAGGACTTCTCCGAGTACGGCCTGCCGAAGGGCCGGTACGCGGGCGACCCGGTGCCGTACGCGTTCTGGTTCTGGGGCGGCATGGACCCCGCGCTGTTCCCGGACGGCTACGTGTCCGGGTTCTCCGCGGCCGTGCCGGGCAACCATACGGCGCAGTTCGCGCCGCTCGACGAGCCGACGATCGCCGCCGGCCGCCGCCTGCTGGTCGCCGCCGCGCTGGAGTTCCTGGCCTGAGGCCCGGACGGGGGATGATGTCGGGCGTGCCCGCGCTCGACATCGTCCACCTGACCGACCCCGACGACGAGCGGCTCGCCGACTACGTCGCGCTCACCGACGTCGCGCTGCGCTCGCGGCACGAGCCCGAGAAGGGGCTCTACATCGCGGAGAGCTCGACAGTGCTCGGGCGGGCGCTCGCGGCGGGGCACCGGCCGCGGTCGGTGCTGGTGTCGCCCCGCTGGCTGCCGGACCTCACGGCGATGCTGGAGGCGCGCGACCCCGGCGGCGAGCCCGTGCGGGTCTACGTGGCGGAGCCCGCGGTGCTGGAGGCCATCACCGGCTTCCACGTGCACCGGGGGGCGCTCGCGGCCATGCACCGGCCGCCCCTGCCCCCGGTCGCGGACGTCATCGCCGGCGCGCGCCGGGTGGCCGTGCTGGAGGACGTCGTCGACCACACGAACGTCGGCGCGGCGTTCCGGTCCGCCGCGGCGATCGGCGTGGACGCGGTCCTGGTGACCCCGCGGTGCGCGGACCCGCTGTATAGGCGGTCGGTGCGGGTGTCGATGGGCACCGTGTTCCAGGTGCCGTGGACCCGGGTGGACCCGTGGCCCGGCGGGATCGACCTGCTGCGCGAGGCCGGGTTCGTCACCGCGGCGCTGGCGCTGTCCGACGACTCGGTGAGCCTCGACGCGCTGGAGGCCGACCCGCCCGAGCGGCTGGCGCTGGTGCTGGGGGCGGAGGGCGACGGGCTGAAGCCGGCGACGATCGCCGCGGCGGACCTGACCGTGCGGATCCCGATGGCCGGCGGGGTGGACTCGCTCAACGTGGCGGCGGCGGGCGCGGTGGCGTTCTGGGCGACCCGCGTGCGGGGCTGACCGGGCTGCCGACGCCTGCCCGCCGGTCGTCTCATCCGGCCGCGCGCGCGACCCCGAGCAGCACGTCCATCGCGCGCCCGGCCCGGACCGCCCGATCCCGGCTGACGGGTTGGTGGCTGTACCCCGCGAGGGTCTTCATCGCCAGCAGCGCGCGCAGGTGCGGGGCCGCGGACGGCTCCGCGCTCGCGAGCAGCGTCACCGCGGACCCGTGGTCCTCGCCCCGCGCGCAGCGCCCGAGCCGGGCGGCGCACACGGTGTCGGCGGCCGCGATGCCCGCGTGCACGCACAGGGTGACGTAGGCGTCGGCCACGTCGGACGCCTCGTCGGCGAGGGCGCGGACCACCACCGCAGCGTCGGCGAACTGCTCGGCCTTCGCGAGCCGGCCCCGGCGCACGCGGTCGTCGGCCGGCACGGTGCGGGCCGTCACGACGCCGCGCCCTCGCGGAGCGCGCGGCGGAGCCACCCCTCGGGCCCGATCAGGGGCAGCCCGTCGTCACGGACCGACGCGAGGACCGGGTCGCCGGACGCCGCGCCGGCCCGGACCTCCGACTCGGTCATCGCCAGCACGCGGGTGTCGTTCCCGGTCCACCGCGTGACGTCCCTGCTCAGCGCGTCGACCTGGTCCTCCCACCGGTCGGCGGGAGCGTCGTCCGGGCGCACGAGGAACAGGTCGACGTCGCTGCCCAGATGCATGTCGCCGCGCGCCGCCGAGCCGAACAGGGCGGCGTGCACCGGCCGCGGGCGCCAGGCCGCCAGGCGTTCGCGGACGCGGGTCAGCAGCGTGGAGCGCTGGCGGGCGACCGCGACGACGGCGTCGGCCGCGAGGTGCTCCCGGTTCAGCCGGTACCGCACCGTACGCCCGACCTGCTCGGCGTCGACGACGCCGTGGCCGACGAGCCGGGTGAGCGCCCGGCGGATGCCCTCGATCGACCGGTCGGGCACGAGCCGGGCGACGTCGCCCGTGGTGAAGGCGGCCTCGGCGCCCGCGAGCACCGCGAGCACGTCGCCGTCGACGGTGGGCGTGATCACGCCGAACGGGTGCTGCAGCAGCACGACGCACCTCCTGACCGGTGCCAACAATACTCCGCTTGAGCGCACTATAGTCCGCCCAGGTGCGCCTGTCCGGCCGTCGACCCCGGGCGCGGATCGGGGATGCGGTCGACGCCCAGCACCGCCGCCAGCGCCACCACGTCGTCGTCCCCGACGCCCGCCGGGAGCAGCGCGTCCAGCACCTCGTCGAGCAGCCGGTCCGGGTCGACCGCCGCGGAGCCGCCGGCACGGGCGACCCGCTCCCGGAGGACGGCCGCGAGCCGCGCGCACCCGGCGCGCAGGTCCTCGCCGCGGCGCTCCACCAGGCCGTCGGTGTGCAGCAGCAGGAGCGAGCCCCGCGGCACCGTCGCGGTCGCGCCGGCGCGCGCGGTGCCCGGGACGCAGCCCAGCACCAGCTCCGGGTCGGCGCGCAGCGGCCGGACCCCGCCGTCGGGGGTGACCAGCAGCGGCGGCAGGTGGCCGGCGCTGGCCCAGCGCAGGACGACCTCGCCGTCGCCGGCCGGCGCCACCCGCACCACCACCGCCGTGGCCATCGTCGACTCCCCGAGGCCGGCCATCGCGTCGTCGAGCTCCGCCAGCAGGGCCGCCGGCGTGCCGCCCGTGGCGTGCGCGATGCCGCGCAGCAGGGTGCGGACCTGGCTCATCGCGGCGGCGGCCAGGGTGTCGTGGCCCATGACGTCGCCCACCACCAGCAGGCAGCCGCGCGCGCCCTGGTCGAGGACGTCGTACCAGTCGCCGCCGACCTGCGCGGCCACGGCGGCGGCGCGGTACCGGGCGGCGACGCGCACCCCGCGCGGCTGGGCGGGCTCGGGGAGGAGGGCCCGCTGGAGGGTCTCGGCGATCTCCCGGTGCCGCTCGTGCCGCCGGGCGCTGACGAGCAGCCCGCCCGCGCGGTCGGCCACCTCGACCAGGGTGGCGACGTCGTCGGCGGTCAGCGCCGCGGCGCCGGGGTCCTGGTACAGCGAGAGGACCCCGACCACCCGGTCGCCGGCGCGGATGGGCACCGCGTAGGCGGCGTCCGGGGCCAGCCCGACGAGCACGGCCCGCGCCTCGCCGGCGACCATCGCGGGCAGCACGGTCCGCCCGTCGCGGACCACCACCGGCCGCCCGGTGCGCAGCGCCTCGTGCAGCATCGAGTCGTCGGTGAGCGCGCGGAGCCGCAGCGCCGCGTACCGGGCGACCGCGGCGCGGCGGTCCGGGTCGGCGTGCCAGCTCGCCAGGTCGTCGAGCCCGCCGTGCTCGTCGACGAGGGTGATCACGCACCACGAGCCGAGCGCGGGCACCAGGCGCCGGGTGAGCAGCCGGACGGCGTCGCGCACGTCGTGCGCGGCGGCGAGGTCCTCGCTGATGCCGGCCAGCAGCGCGAGCCGGTCGGCGTCCCGCGCGCCCGCCCCGGCGGCGGCCTCGATCGCGGCGGTCGCGGTCGCGGCGAGGCCCTGGAGCGCGTGCACGTCCGTGCTGGTCCACCGGCGCACCTCGGGGCCGTAGACGCAGAGCGAGCCCAGGACGTGGCCGGCGGTGTCGAGGAGGGGCACGCCGAGGTAGGACCGCACGCGCCCGGCCGCGACGGGCGGCAGGTCGCGGAGCCGGGGGTCCTCGCGCGCGTCGGCGACGACCAGGGGCTCGGCGGTGGCGGCGGTCACGGAGCAGACCGCGTCGGCGAGGTCCGCGGTGGCCCCGACCGCGGCCGGCGCGGTCGTCGCCGCGACCGTGCGCGTGTCGGTGAGCAGCGACACCTGGGCGGCCTCCGCGCCGAGCGCCCGGCCGACGACGCGCACCACCCGCGCCAGCGGCTCGGCGCCGACGGCGGACAGCAGCCGGCGGGCCGCCGCGGTGCGCGCGTGGTCGGCGCGCAGCGTGCGCGCCGCGTCGTCGGCCGTCGCCGGTCGCCGGTCCGGGGTGCTGCCGTCCGTCACGTGGTCCCTCCTCGACTCCCGCGGCCGGGTCTCCGCCCGGCGTCCGCACAGGCTCGCACCGGGTCGGCGGCCGGGGGTCGGGCACGCCACCTACGCAGCCCGGGCCCCGCGCCGGGGCGGCCGCGGTCCACCTACCTGGACCGGCGGGTCGGGGGAGCGGCCCGCCGGCGCGGGGTCGGACGACGGGACCAGGCGGGCGTCCGACCGGGGTGGGACGCCGGCTCGGCGCGGTCGGCCCGCGGGGCGACGCGGTCGGACGGGGTCGGGCGGCACCGTCGGACCATGCCCCGACACGACCGCCCCCGCCCCGTCCCGCCGGGCCGCACGTCCGGCCCGCGTGTCGGCCGGCCGGCCGCCCTCGCCGCGGCGGGGGTCGCGCTCCTCGCCCTCGCGCTCGCCGGCTGCTCGGCCGCCGGCGGCCCCGGCGCCGAGCCGCGCGCCCTGCCCGCGGCGCCCGCCTCGGCCGCCGACGCCGCCGACGCCGCCGACGCCGGCGCGACCGGCGCCCCGCCCGGCGACGACGCGGGCGCGCCGCCGCTGGACGACGGCCTGGACGGCGTCGACGCCGACCTCGCCGCCCGGTACCGGGACGCCCGCGCGGCGGCCGACGCCGAGGGCGTCGAGCTGCGCGTCACGTCGGGCAGGCGCACCGCCGAGGAGCAGCAGCGCCTGGTCGACGACGCGGTCGCGAAGCACGGGGTCCCGGAGGCGTACCGCTGGGTGCTGCCGCCGGAGTCGTCCGCGCACGTGCAGGGCCTGGCGGTCGACGTCGGCCCGACCGAGGGGGCGTACTGGCTCGCGGAGCACGGGATCGACTTCGGGCTGTGCCAGACGTACGCCAACGAGGTGTGGCACTTCGAGAAGCTGCCGGACGGCGCGGACACCTGCCCCGAGCAGCACCCGGACTCGTCCTGGGGGTGGTGAGGCGCGCCCGCCGGCGGGGATATCCGCTGGCCGCCCGGCGGCCCGCGCCCGTACCGTCACCGCATGACGACCGCCGAGCACCGCCGCCCGACGACCGCCCCCGAGGACCTCGGTCCCGCCCTGCACGCCCGCGCGGAGGCCTCCGGCCTCAGCGGCGTCGTGCACGTCTCCCGCGCCGAGGAGGTGCTGTTCGCCCGGGCGTACGGCTGGGCCGACCGCGCCCGCCGGGTGCCCGCGACGACCGACCACCGGTTCGGCGTCGCGAGCGTCGCCAAGGGGTTCACGGCCCTGACCATCGCCTCGCTGGTCGAGGAGGGCCGGCTGGGCTGGGACGACCCGGTGCGCCCGGTGCTCGGCGCGGACCTGCCGCTCGTCGACGACCGGGTCACCGTCGACCACCTGCTCCGTCACACGTCCGGCATCGGCGACTACCTCGACGAGTCCGGCGACGGCGAGATCACCGACTACGTCCTGACGCTGGCGCCGCACGTGCTGGACGACACCGAGGCGTACCTGCCGATGCTGGCGCCCCACCCGCAGGTGTCGGAGCCGGGGGCGCAGTTCGCCTACAACAACGCCGGGTACGTGCTGCTCGCGGTGGTCGCGCAGCGGGTCGCCGGCGCGCCGTTCGCCGACCTGGTCGCGGACCGGGTGCTCGCCCCGGCGGGGATGACCCGCACCGGCTTCCCGCGCTCCGACGAACCCGCGGCGGACCTCGCGGTCGGCTACCTCGACGACGACGGCCCGCGGACGAACGTGCTGCACCTGCCGGTGCGGGGGAGCGGCGACGGCGGCCTCGCCACGACGGCCGCGGACCTCGCCGCGTTCTGGCGGGCGCTCACCGCCGGCCGGATCGTGCCCGCGGCCACCGTGGCCCGGCTCACCGAGCCGCTGCGAGTGGTCGAGGACGAGGGCATGCGGTACGGGCGCGGGTTCTGGCTGGGCCTCGACTCCGGCGACCTGGTCCTGGAGGGCTACGACGCCGGCGTGTCCGCGCGCACCCGACACGACCCGGCGACCGGCGTCACGGTGACGGTGATCGCGAACACGTCCGACGGGGCGTGGCCGGTGCTGCGCGAGCCCGAGGACGACTGACCCCGGCGGGCCCGCCCGCGCGTCACCGGCGCGCGGCCGGGTCAGCTCGCGCCGCGGCCCGTCTCGCCCTGGAGCCGGTCGATCATCTCGGACGCCTGCGCCTTGGTGAGGTCGTCCGGGACCTCCTCGCCGGCCTCGCGGGCGAGGGTGTGCAGGTAGGAGTCCTGCGGGCCGGTCATCGGCTCGTCGCCGGTGACCCAGTCGGCCGGGTCCTTGGCGGCGTCGGTGCTGGTGTCGGGGGTCTGGTCGCTCATGCCGGTCACGCTAGGCGGGGCCACCGACACGCGCGCGTCGAGCCCCCGGCGCGCGCGGTGCGAGCCCCGGGTCGATCCTGTGGTGGGTGGTGACGTCCCTGGCTAGGGTGGTCGCCGCCCTGCCGCCGACCGAAGAGGACCCCCGTGGCGACACCGACGACCGAGACCACCCCCGACGCGCGGGCGCCCCGACCCGGGGCCGGCCGCGGCCCGTGGGGCACGTCCCGCGCCGTGTTCTGGGGGTCCGTCGCCGTCGTGGCCGCGGTCTCCGGCTTCACGATCCTGTTCCCGGACACGGCGAACGACGTCATCGGCTCCGTGCAGTCGAACGTGGTCAGCGCGTTCGGCTGGTACTACGTGGCGCTGGTCGCCGGGTTCGTCGCGTTCGCGGTCTGGCTGGGCGTCGGCCGGTGGGGCGACATCACGCTGGGCAAGGACGACGACGAGCCCGAGTACCCGCTGGGCTCGTGGTTCGCGATGCTGTTCGCGACCGGCATGGGCATCGGCCTGGTGTTCTGGGGCGTCGCCGAGCCGCTCAGCCACTACGCCGACCCGAAGCCCGGCGTGACCGGGACCCCCGAGCAGCTCGCGCAGCAGGCCATGTCGCAGACGTACCTGCACTGGGGCCTGAGCGCGTGGGCGATCTACGTGGTCGTCGGGCTGTCGATCGCCTACACCGTGCACCGCAAGGGCCGGCCGGTGTCGATCCGGTGGTCCCTGGAGCCGCTGCTCGGCGACCGGGTCCGCGGCCGGCTCGGCGACGCCGTCGACGTCACCGCGGTCGTCGGCACCGTGTTCGGCGTCGCGACCTCGCTCGGCCTGGGCGTGCTGCAGATCACCGCCGGCCTGGAGCACACGGGCATCGCCACGAGCTCGACGACGCTCCAGGTGGTCCTCATCATCGCGATCACCGCCGTCGCCACGCTGTCGGTGGTCTCCGGCCTCGACAAGGGCCTCAAGTGGCTGTCGAACATCAACGTGTCGATGGCGGGCGTGCTGCTCGTGCTCGTCCTGGTGCTCGGCCCGACGCTGTTCCTGCTCCGCGAGTTCGTGCAGTCGATCGGCACGTACCTGTCCCAGGTGATCCCGCTGATGTTCAACGTGTCGGCCTACGCCGGCGCGGAGGGCGAGGCGTGGCAGGCGTCCTGGACCACGTTCTACTGGGGCTGGTGGATCTCCTGGTCCCCGTTCGTCGGGGTGTTCATCGCCCGGATCTCCCGCGGCCGGACCGTCCGGCAGTTCGTCGCCGGCGTGCTGCTGGTCCCGACGATCGTGTGCTTCCTGTGGTTCTCCGTGCTGGGCGGGTCCGCGCTCCACCGCGAGCTGTTCGGCGGCGGCGGGCTCGTCGGGCCGGACGGCGAGGTCGTGCCGGAGAACGCGCTGTTCGACCTGCTGGCCGGCCTGCCGGGCGGCGCGGTGCTGTCGATCGGGGCGATCATCCTCGTGGCGCTGTTCTTCATCACGTCGGCGGACTCCGGCGCCCTGGTGGTGTCGATGCTCGCGGCCGGCGGCGACCCGCACCCGCGCACCCCGCTGCGCGTCGTGTGGGCGGCGCTGGGCGGCGTGCTCGCGATCGCGCTGCTGCTCGCCGGCGGCCTCACCGCGCTGCAGACGGCCGCGATCCTCATCGCCCTGCCGTTCAGCGTCGTGATGATCGGCATGGTGGTCTCGACCTCCCGGTCGCTGCACGCCGAGCACACCGCGTTCCTGCGCGCCGAGCGCCGGCAGCTGCGCGCGCAGATCGACGAGCAGGTGTCCCGCCAGCTGTCCCGGCAGGTCGACCGGCGGGTGGACCGGCGGTTCGACGAGCGGGTGGTCCGGTGGCGGCGCTCGCGGGAGCGCGGCGGGAAGTAGCGCCGGGACGGCACGACCCCGCGCGCCCGCTACGGTGGACGGCGGCCGCGATCACCGCGGCCGCCCCCCGCACCAGGAAGCCGCATGCCCCGCGCCACCCCCGCCCCGTCCACCGCCGCCTCCGCCGCACCCGCCGGCGCCGACCCGGCCGCCCGCGACCACCTCGGACACGGGCTGCGCACCCGGCACCTGACGATGATGGGCCTCGGCTCCGCGATCGGCGCCGGGCTGTTCCTCGGCAGCGGCGTCGGCATCGCCACGGCCGGCCCGGCGGTCCTGGTGTCCTACGCGATCGCCGGCGTGCTGGTCGTCCTGGTCATGCGGATGCTGGCCGAGATGGCGTCGGCGCTGCCCGCGAGCGGGTCGTTCTCCGTGTACGCGGAGCACGCGCTGGGCCGGTGGGCCGGGTTCACGCTCGGCTGGGTCTACTGGTTCACGCTGATCATGGTGCTCGGCGCCGAGGTCACCGGGGTGTCCCGGATCGTCACCGGCTGGCTGCCGGGCGTCCCGCAGTGGGCGGTCGCGCTGGTGGTGGTCGCCGTGTTCGCGGCCGCCAACCTGGCGGGCGTGCGCAAGTTCGGCGAGCTCGAGTTCTGGTTCGCGCTGATCAAGGTCGTCGCGATCGTGGTGTTCCTGGTGCTCGGCGTGCTGCTCGTGCTGGGCCTGCTCCCGGGCACCGACCCGGTCGGCACCACGAACCTGCTCGGCCACGGCGGCTTCGCGCCCGCGGGCGTCGGCGGCGTCGCGGCCGGCCTGCTGGTCGTGGTGTTCGCGTTCGGCGGCATCGAGATCGTGACGATCGCCGCCGCCGAGGCGCGGGACCCGCAGCGCGCGGTCGGCCGGGCGACCCGGACGATCCTGTGGCGCATCCTGCTGTTCTACGTGGGCTCGGTGGCGATCATGGTGCTCGTCCTGCCGTGGGACGCGCCGGTGCTCCAGGAGGGGCCGTTCGTCGCGGTGCTCGACGTCGCCGGGCTGCCCGGCGCCGCGCGGCTGATGGAGGCGGTCGTCGTCGTCGCGCTGCTGTCGGCGTTCAACGCCAACGTGTACGCGACGTCCCGGATGGCGTACTCGCTGGCGGGCCGCGGCGACGGCCCCGCGGTGCTGCGCCGGGTGTCCCGCCGCGACGTGCCCTGGGTGGCGGTGCTGGTGTCGGTCGCGTTCGGCGTGGTCGCCGTCGGGCTCAACTGGGCGCTGCCGGACACGCTGCTGGGCATCCTGCTGAACGCGGTCGGCGCGGCGCTGCTGGTCGTGTGGGTGCTGGTCGCGGTGGCGCAGCTCCGGCTGCGGCCGCGGCTCGAGGCCGAGGCCCGGGCGCGCGGGGGGCGGCTGCCGCTGCGGATGTGGGGCTACCCGTGGCTGACCTGGGCGACGCTCGCGGCGCTGGCCGGGCTCGTGGTGCTGATGCTGGCCGACGGGTCCGCGCGCGGGCAGCTGCTGTCGACGGCCGGGCTGGTCGCGGTGGTCGTGGGCATCTACGGGGTGACGGCGCTCGTGCGCCGGCGCCGGGCCGCGCGGGCGCCGGCGGCGCCGGCCGCCTGACGGGCGACCGCCCGCCTCACAGCCCCAGGAGCAGGCTCGCCGCGATCGCGAGCATCACGAGCGCGATCGCGCCGTCCAGCACCCGCCACGCGCCGGGCCGCGCGAACAGCGGCCGCAGCAGCCGCGCGCCGTACCCGAGCCCGGCGAACCACAGCAGGCTGCCGAGGACCGCGCCGCCGCCGAACCACCACCGGTCCTCGCCGTGCGTGCCGGCCACCGAGCCGAGCAGCACCACGGTGTCGAGGTACACGTGCGGGTTCAGCCAGGTCAGCGCGAGGCAGGTGGCGACGACGGGCCACGCGCGGGCCGGCGCCGCGGCGTCGGCCTCCTCGGTCGTCAGCACGGCGCCCGGTCGCAGCGCCCGGCGCGCCGCGACCACGGCGTAGCCGAGCAGGAACGCCGCCCCGGCCAGCCGCGCCACGGTGAGCACGGCGGGGTGCCGGTCCACCAGCGTCCCGAGCCCGCCGACGCCCGCGGCGATCAGCGCGGCGTCCGACAGCGCGCACACCGCGACGACCGGGAGCACGTGGGTCCGGCGCAGGCCGGTGCGGAGCACGAACGCGTTCTGCGCGCCGATGGCGACGATGAGCGAGAGGCCGAAGGCGAGGCCGGTGAGCGCGGCGGCGAGGGAGGCGGGCACGCGCCGACGGTAGAACGCGGGGACCGCATCAGTCCAACGACTGCGTCTGATGTTCCATCAGCCGCGCTGATGGGACCTCCGGCCCCCGCGGGCCCGGCGGCGCTCGGTAGGGTCCCCGCATGGCCGAGGTCGACCTCCCGCAGCTCCGCGCCCTGCTCGCCGTCGTCGACGAGGGCTCGTTCGAGGGCGCCGCCGTCGCGCTGCACCTCACGCAGTCGGCGGTGAGCCAGCGCATCCGGGCGCTGGAGACCGCGGTCGGGCAGGTGCTGGTGCGCCGGACCCGGCCCGCGGGGGTGACCGACGCCGGCGAGGTGTACCTCCGGCTCGCGCGCCAGGTCGTCGCGCTGTCCGACGAGGCGCACGCGGCGGTGACGGCGGGCGCGACCGCGGGGCGGCCGGTGCTGCCGATCGCGGTGAACTCGGACTCGCTCGGCACCTGGGTGCTGCCGGCGCTGGCGCCGCTGGCGGACGACATCGTCTTCGACCTGCACCGCGAGGACCAGGACCACTCGGCCGACCTGCTCCGCGAGGGCACCGTGGTCGCGGCGATCACGACGGCCGCGCGCCCGGTGCAGGGCTGCACGTCGCACCGGCTCGGCGTGCTGCGGTACCGGCCGATGGTCGCGGCGCACCGCGCGGCCGCGCTGCTCCCGGACGGGCCGACGCCGGCCGCCCTCGCCGCCGCGCCGCTCGTGGTGTTCGACCGGAAGGACGACCTGCAGGACCGCTACCTGCGCGGCCGCGGCGCGGACCCGGCGCTGCCCCCGCGGCACCACGTGCCCGCGTCGGCGGACTTCACGCTGGCCGTCCGGCTCGGCCTGGGCTGGGGGATGCTGCCCGACGCCGACGCGAGCGCGGGGGAGGCCGACGGGACCCTGGTCGACCTCGACCCCGGCCGGCACGTCGACGTCACGCTGCACTGGCAGCAGTGGACCGTGCGGACCGCGGCGCTCGAGCGCACCGGCGAGGCCATCCGCGCGGCCGCGGCGGCGTACCTGCGCTGAGCCGCCGCGCCGGGCCGTGCCGCGGTCACGTCTCGTCGAACACCGGGTGCCGGCCCGGCGGCTGCGGCGGGCTCGGGTGGTGCTCCGCGGGCGGTTGCGGGCGCTCCTGCTCGGGGGCCGCGGTCGTCAGGTGCACCGGGTCGCCGTGGTGGGTCAGCCGGAGCTCGTCCCCGGACAGCAGCCGGTAGGTCACCAGGTCCTGCCGGACGTCGACCTCGGCCCGGGCGCCGCCCTGCAGCACGGTGAACGAGACCCGGGTGAGCCGACGGGGCAGCCGCGGGACCAGGTCCAGGGTGCCGCCGCGCTGCCGCAGGCCGCCGAGCCCGACCACGAGCGCCGTCCACGCCCCGGCGAGCGCCGCGACGTGCAGGCCCTCGCCGGTCTCCGCGCGGAGGTCCGACAGGTCGATCAGCGCGCACTCGCGGGCGTACGCGTAGGCGAGGTCCGGGTGCCCGACCTCGGCCGCGACCACGGCCTGGGCCGGCGCGGACAGCGACGAGTCCCGGACGGTGATCGCCTCGTAGTACGCGAAGTCGCGCCGCTTCTGCTCGACCGGGATGTCGTCGGCGGCGACGTGCAGCGCGAGCACCAGGTCGGCCTGCTTCGTCACCTGGCGCCGGTACAGCTCGGCGTACGGGTGGTGCTCCTGCAGCGGGTACCGGGCGTTCCGCTCGGCCGCGAAGTCCCACGGCGCCTGCCGGGTGAAGCCCTCGTGCTGCTCGGTGATCCCGAGCTCCGCGGAGCGCGGGACCATCATCCGGTCCGCCGCGCGCCGCCACTCCGCCCGCTCGGTGGCGGTGACGCCGAGCCGCGCGGCGACGTCGGGGTGCCGCTCGCAGGCGTCGGCGGCCGCGCGCAGGTTCTCCCGCGCCATGAGGTTCGTGTACAGGTTGTTGTCGACGAGCGCCGTGTACTCGTCCGGGCCCGTGACCCCGTCGATCCGGAACCCCTCGGGGGTGTGGTGGCCGCGGCCGGCCCACAGGCGGGCGGTCGGGACGAGGAGGTCGACCGCGACGTCCCGGTCGAAGACTTCGTCCCCGGTGGCGACCACGTGCCGGGCGGCGGCGCAGCCGATGCCGGCGTTGACGTGGTACGCGGCCGTGCTGGCCGGCCAGTAGCCCGAGCACTCCCGGCCGCTGATCGTCCGCCACGGGAACGAGACGCCGGGCAGCCCGAGCTCGGCCGCCCGGGCGCGGGCCTGCGGGAGGGTGCCGCGGCGCCAGCGCAGGTGGTCGGCGGCGGCGCGGGGGAGCACGTGGTCGAGCACCGGGAGCACGAAGCACTCCGAGTCCCAGAAGGTGTGCCCGTGGTAGCCGGTGCCGCCGAGGCCCTTCGCGCGGATGCCGGCGCCGTCCGCCTGGGCCGAGGCCTGCACGACCTGGAGCAGCGCGTACCGGGCGGCCTGCTGCAGCTCGTCGTCGCCCTCGACCTGCACGTCGCCGCGGGCCCAGATCCCGGCGAGCTCGGTCTCCTGCTCGTGCCGCAGGCCGGACCAGCCGGCGGCGCGCGCGCCGCGGAGCTCGGCGTCGGCCTGGGTGTGCAGCGCCTCGGGGTCACTTCCGCCGGCGTAGGCGGCGAGGACGACGAGCTCGACCTGCTGGCCGGCGCGGAGGTCGACGGTGAGGACGGCGCCGTGCGGGTCGTCGGTCGACCAGCGCGGGTCGACGCCCTCGTCCGCGGTGACCTCGTGCGCCGTGCGCACGACGAGCTCGCGGCCGGACCGCTCGGCCCGCTGGTGCACCGCGGAGCCCTCCGGGTCGTGCCGGCAGGTGAGCGTGCGCACGCCGGGCTCGTCCGCGGGCTCGGCGCCGGCGTGCCCGCAGCCGGGGACCGGTCGCGCCGTGAGCGTCACCGGGTCCTCGGCGCGCACCCGCCACCGGGTCGCGACCACGCCGCGCCGGGTCAGCGGCACCAGGCGGCGGGTGCTGAGCGTGACCGTCGCGCCGGAAGGGGCGGTCCAGCGCACCTCGCGGTCGAGGACGCCGCGGCGCAGGTCGAGCACCCGGTCGTCGTGCCGGGCGACGCCGGGGTCGGGGACGTCCGCGGGCGCGGCGTCGACCGGGTCGCCGTCGACGGCCCATCCCACGGCCCACGCGTCGACCACCGGGACGAGCACCTCGTCGACGTCGGGGTACGCGTACGCCCGCTCGGCGTAGGTGTGCGGCACCTCCTCGTACACCGTGGCGAGCAGCGTGCCGGGTCCCAGCCCGTGGCCGGGGCGCTCGGGCACGGCGCGCACGCCGAGGTAGCCGTTCGACAGCGTCAGCACGGAGGCGGCGGCCGCGGGGTGGTGCAGGTCCAGGCGGGACTGCCGGACGTGCCAGGGGTCGTCGGATCGGTGGAGCACGGGGTCACTCCACCACAGCCGCCGTGGCCCGGCGCGGGGAACGCGGGACGGCGGGCCGGTCAGCCGAGGAGGTCGCGCAGGTCGTCGGCGGTGAGCGCGGTCGAGAACAGGTCCCCGTCGTCCAGCACGGCGTCCACGAGGGCGGCCTTGCGCGCCTGGAGCGCGACGACCTTCTCCTCGATCGTGTCCTCGGCGATCAGCCGGTAGACCATGACCGGCCGGTCCTGCCCGATCCGGTGCGCGCGGTCGACGGCCTGCTGCTCGGCCGCCGGGTTCCACCACGGGTCGAGCAGGAACACGTAGTCGGCCTCGGTGAGGTTGAGCCCGGTCCCGCCCGCCTTGAGGCTGAGCAGGAACACCGGCGCGTCGCCCGCGCGGAACTCGTCCACCACCTCGCCGCGCCGGGTCGTCGAGCCGTCCAGGTACACGTACGGGACGCCGGCGGCGTCGAGCCGGTCGGCGGCGCGGGACAGGTAGGACGTGAACTGGCTGAACACCAGCGCGCGGTGCCCCTCCGCGACCACGTCGTCCAGCTGCTCCAGCAGCGCGTCGAGCTTGGCG
Source organism: Cellulomonas sp. (assembly GCF_035634735.1). Lineage (GTDB taxonomy): Bacteria > Actinomycetota > Actinomycetes > Actinomycetales > Cellulomonadaceae > Cellulomonas. The sequence continues at coordinate 1,202 of NZ_DASQCJ010000083.1, read as the reverse complement.
GACGGCGTGCCGGCGAGCGCCGGGTCGATGAGCGACGCGTCCAGGGCGAGCATCCGCAGCAGGGTCAGCGACCGGTAGACGATGAACCGCTGCCGGTCCAGGTCCTCGATGAGGCCGAGCACCTTCTGCCGCTCGCGCTGGAGGTACCGGTCGTAGACCTCGCGGTGCGCGGGGTCGAGGGCGACCGTCAGCGTCTGCTCCTGCTTCTCCGGCAGGTCGGCGGCGACGAGGTCCTTGGTGCGGCGCAGCAGGAACGGGCGGATCCGCCGGCGCAGCCGGTCGAGCCGGCCGGCGCGCAGCCGGGCCGCCGACTCGGGCAGGTCGCCCGCGCCGGGGCCGGTGGCGATGCCGGCGTGCGCGTCCTCGATCGGCCGGACGTACTGCAGCGCGAACGTCGCGGCGGGCGGCAGCAGCCCGGGCGCGACGAGGTCGAGCAGGGCGTGCAGCTCGGTCAGCGAGTTCTCGACCGGCGTGCCGGTGAGCGCGACGGCGAACGGCGCTCCCAGGTCGCGTGCCGCGCGGTGCACGCGGGACGCGGGGTTCTTGACCTGCTGCGCCTCGTCCAGCACGAGCCCGGCCCACCCGACGGCCCGGTAGGCGTCGGCGTCCAGCCGGAGCAGCGCGTAGGAGGTGACGACGACGTCGGCCCCGGCGGCGACCTCGGCGAGCGGGGCGCGGCCCGCGGCCTGGGTCGCCTCGACGCGGCGCACGGTGAGCCCCGGGGTGAACCGCGCCGCCTCGGCCACCCAGTTCGGGGTGACCGACGTGGGGGCGACGACCAGGAACGGGCGCGCCACCTCGCCGGGAGCGCGCTCGTCGACGGCGTGCTGGAGCAGGGCCAGGGTCTGCAGCGTCTTGCCCAGGCCCATGTCGTCGGCCAGGATCCCGCCGAGCCGGTGCCGCCAGAGGAACGCCAGCCAGGCGAAGCCCTCGGCCTGGTACGGGCGCAGCTCCGCGCGCAGCCCGGCGGGGGCGGGGACGGGCGCTGGGGCGTCGCCGGACGCCTCGGCCAGCAGCCCGCGCCAGGCGTCCGGCGGCTCGGCCTCGTCCGCGAGCTCCGCGAGGTCGGCCCACAGGCTGGTCTGGTGCCGGCTGACCCGCAGGCCGGTCTCCCACTCGGCGAGCTCGCGCGCCTCCGCGACCAGGGCGGCCAGCGGCTCGAGCGCCGGGTGGTCGAGCGACAGGTAGGTGTGGTCGACCAG
>NZ_DASQCJ010000082.1:0-14265 GCF_035634735.1 Cellulomonas sp. | reverse complement strand
CAGGCGACCGAGAAGCTCGACGAGTGGATCAAGGCCGGCTACATCGCGTCCGACTCGGCCGCGCTGACCGCCGAGGACATGGGCGTCTCGTTCATCAACGGCACCTACCCGATCATGGTCTCCGGCTCCTGGTGGTTCGGCCGCCTGGTCGAGGAGATCCCGTTCACCTGGACCCAGGCGCTGTTCCCGGACAACACGATGCACCCGGGCTCGTCCGGCAACCTGTGGGTCGTCCCGGAGAACGCCGCCAACAAGGACCTGGCGTACGACTTCATCGACATCACGCTGCGCCCCGAGGTGCAGGAGATCCTCGGCCAGAAGGGCGGCCTCCCGGTCGCCGGCGACTCCTCGGCCATCACGGACGAGAAGACCAAGGAGATGACCGAGAACTTCGAGTCGATCCTCGACGAGGACGGCCTGGCGTTCTACCCCGACTGGCCGGTTCCGGGCTACTACGACGTGATCGTGAGCGAGCTCCAGTCGCTGGTCAACCAGTCGAAGTCCCCGTCCGAGGTGCTGGACGGCCTGTCCACCGCCTACCAGGACGGCAAGACGGACCTGCTCGAGGGCTGAGCGTCCACCCCCTGCCCGGGCCGGCGGCGACCACCGCCGGCCCGGGCGCCCCACCTCGCGAGGAGCTCCTGTGACCACCGTCGACCGCGCCGCGCCGCCGTCGGAGCCGCGCACCCGCGGCACCCGCCGCGGCCGCCGTTCGCGCGACTGGGTCGGGTACCTGCCCTACCTGCTGCCCGGCCTGATCGCCTTCACCGTCGTCATCCTGATCCCGTTCGGGATGAACATCTGGTACAGCCTGCACAAGTGGAAGGGCGGCAACGCCCCGCTGCGCTGGTACGGGCTCGGCAACTACACCGACCTGCTCGCGGACGAGCAGTTCTGGACGTCGTTCCGGAACTCGATCGCGATGATCCTCGCGATGGTGGTGGTGCCGACGCTGATCGGCCTGCTGCTCGCGACCACGCTGTTCGACGTGCTCGGCAAGCGGTTCGGCCCGCGCGTGGCCTCCGTGCTGCGCGCCACCTACTACCTGCCGCAGATCCTGCCGGTCGCCGTCGCCGGCGTGCTGTGGAACTGGATCCTCAACTCGCAGACCGGCGCGGTGAACGTGGTGCTCCGCGAGATCGGCGTCGCGAACCCGCCCAACTGGCTGGGCTCGACCGACACCGCGCTGCCGACCGTGATGCTGGTGCTGATCTGGATCCAGATCGGCTACCCGGTCGTCATCTTCATGTCCGCGCTGCAGCGCGTCGACCCGGAGCTGTACGAGGCCGCCGAGCTCGACGGCGCCGGCTGGTGGCACCGGTTCCGCGCCATCACGATCCCGCAGATCAAGCCCGAGACGTTCGTCATCACGCTGACCTGCACGGTGGCCGCGCTCAAGGTGTTCGGCCCGATCTACGTGCTGACCCGCGGCGGCCCGGAGTCGTCGACCCTCGTGCCGTCGTACTACTCGTACCTGAACTTCTTCGACAAGTCGAAGGTCGGCTACGGGGCCGCGATCGCGAACGTCCTGACGGTCCTGATCATCGCGATCGCCGTCGTCATCATGGTGCTGCAGGCCCGCAGCGCCCGCCGCGAGGAGGAGGGTCGCTGATGGCCGCCCCGATCGAGACGCTGCCGACGCCGGTCGCCACGGGGCGCCCGCCGCGCCCGCCGCGCGCGAAGGCCACCGACGTCGACCGCCGGCACCGCCGCGGCACCGCGCGCTGGTTCGTGCTCGCCGCCGCGGTCGGAGTCGCCGTCGTCATGCTCGTGCCGTTCGTCATCATGGTGCTGAACGCGTTCAAGGCGCCCGCGGACTACTCGCAGAACGGCCCGCTGTCCTGGCCGGCGGAGTTCTACACCGAGGGCCTGCGGAACTTCTGGACCCGCGTCAACTTCCCCGAGAAGCTGGTCAACTCGATCTGGATCTCCGGCGCGGTCGCGATCTTCGCCGTCGTGCTGTCGCTGTTCAGCTCGTACGCGCTCGGCGTCGGCCGGGTCAAGGGCCGGATGTGGATCGTCACGCTGTTCCTGCTCGCGAACATGCTGCCGCAGGAGGTCCTGGTCTACCCGCTGTTCCAGATGGCGCAGGAGGTGGGGCTGTCCAACAACCAGTGGTCGGTGATCATCATCTTCACGGTGATCCAGGCGGCGTTCGGCACGTACCTGCTGTCCTCGGTGCTCGGCACGTTCCCGAAGGCGCTGCTCGAGGCGGCGTCCCTCGACGGCGCGGGCCGGTGGCGGACCCTGTGGGGCGTCGTGTTCCCGGTGGTCCGGCCGACGCTCAGCGTCCTGCTGATCTTCTTCTTCATCTGGACGTGGAACGAGTTCTTCATCCCGCTGGTCATGCTCACGACCAACGCCACCCAGACGATCCCGGTGGCCCTCGCGTCGCTGCAGGGCGACCGCATGATGGACGCCCCCACGACCAACGCGGGCGCCCTCGTCTCGATGATCCCGGCGATCGTCTTCTTCCTCATCTTCCAGCGCACGCTGACCCGCGGGATCACCGCGGGCGCGGTCAAGTAAGGGCACACCATGAAGTTCACCGACGGCTACTGGCAGACCCTCCCCGGCGTCACCGTGCAGCGCCCGCGCGCGGTCGACGAGGTGGTCCTGGGCGAGCGGTCGCTCACCGCCTACGCCGGCACCGGCCGCCTCGTCACGCGCGGCGACACCCTCAACCACCCGCTCATCACGATCACGCTCGACTCGCCCGCCGAGGGGGTGCTCGGCGTGACGATCGAGCACCACCAGGGCGGCGTCGACCACGGGCCGGCGTTCGGGCTCGCCGACGCAGCGCCGCACGTCGCGGTCGCCGGGCCGACCGAGGAGGACCCCCGGGCGTCCCTGACGACCGGCAACCTCACCGCCCGGGTGTCGACGACGGGGGAGTGGGCGCTCGACGTCGAGGTCGACGGCCGGGTCGTCACCGGCGCCACCTCGCGCGGCGTCGGCGTGATCACCGACGCGGAGGGCCGGCCGTTCGTCCGCGAGCAGCTCGGCCTCGGCGTCGGGGACCACGTCTACGGCCTGGGCGAGCGGTTCACCCCGTTCGTGAAGAACGGCCAGACCGTCGACATCTGGAACGCGGACGGCGGCACGTCCTCGGAGCAGTCGTACAAGAACGTGCCGTTCTACCTGACCGACGCGGGCTACGGCGTGTTCGTCGACCACCCCGGCCACGTCTCGTTCGAGATCGGCTCCGAGGTCGTGTCCCGGACGCAGTTCAGCGTCCCCGGGCAGCGGCTGCGCTACTACGTGATCGCCGGCCCCGAGCCGAAGGACGTGCTGCGCCGGTACACCGCGCTCACCGGCCGCCCCGCCGCCGTGCCGGACTGGTCCTACGGCCTGTGGCTGTCGACCTCGTTCACCACGGACTACGACGAGGCCACCGTCATGTCGTTCATCGACGGCATGGCCGAGCGCGGGCTGCCGCTGTCGGTGTTCCACTTCGACTGCTTCTGGATGCGCCGGTTCCACTGGTGCGACTTCGTCTGGGACCCGGCGACGTTCCCGGACCCCGAGGGCCTGCTCTCCCGGCTGCACGACCGCGACCTGCAGGTGTGCGTGTGGATCAACCCGTACATCGCGCAGCGCTCGCACCTGTTCGCCGAGGGCGCCGAGCGCGGCTACCTGGTCAAGCGCGCGGACGGCTCGGTCTGGCAGTGGGACATGTGGCAGGCGGGCATGGGCCTCGTCGACTTCACCAACCCCGAGGCCACCGCGTGGTTCAAGGAGAAGCTGCGGGCGCTGCTCGACATGGGCGTCGACTGCTTCAAGACCGACTTCGGCGAGCGGATCCCGACCGACGTCGTCTGGCACGACGGCTCGGACCCCGAGCGGATGCACAACTACTACACGCACCTCTACAACAAGGCCGTCTTCGAGCTCCTCGAGGAGGTCAAGGGCGAGGGCGAGGCGGTGCTGTTCGCGCGGTCGGCCACCGCCGGCGGCCAGCAGTTCCCGGTGCACTGGGGCGGCGACTGCGAGTCGACGTTCGTGTCCATGGCGGAGTCGCTGCGCGGCGGGCTGTCGCTCGCGTCGTCCGGCTTCGGCTACTGGTCGCACGACATCGGCGGGTTCGAGGGCACCCCGGACGCCGCGGTGTTCAAGCGCTGGCTCGCGTTCGGCCTGCTGTCCTCGCACTCCCGGCTGCACGGCTCGTCGTCGTACCGGGTGCCGTGGGCGTTCGACGAGGAGTCGGTCAAGGTCACGCAGCGGTTCACCGAGCTCAAGCTGGCGCTGATGCCGTACCTGTCCGCGGTGGGCCGCGAGGCGCACACCGACGGTCTGCCGGTCATGCGGCCGCTGTTCCTCGAGTTCCCGGACGACCCGGGCGCCGCGACGGTCGACACCCAGTACGCGCTGGGGTCGTCGCTGCTGGTCGCGCCGGTGTTCACCGCGGAGGGCGACGTGGACGTCTACGTGCCCGAGGGCGAGTGGACGTCGCTGCTCGACGGCTCGACGGTGTTGGGCCCGCGGTGGCACCGGCAGCGGCACGGCTTCGACTCGCTGCCCGTGCTGGTGCGGCCCGGCACGCTGCTGCCGGTCGGCGCGCGCACCGACCGCCCGGACTACGACCACGCCGACGGCGTCACGCTGCGGGTGTTCGGCCTGGCGGACGGTGCCGAGGCGCGGACGACGGTCCGCGGCGCGGCGGGCGACGTGGAGTTCGTCGCGCGGCGGTCGGGCGCGGCGGTCACGGTCGAGGCGACGGGCGCGGTCCCGGCCGCGTGGTCGGTGGCGGCGGCCCTGGGTACGCCGCAGGCGGCCCGGGGCGCCCGCGCGGAGCTCACCCTCCCCGCCTGACCCCGCCCCGCTCGCCGAGTGGGCAGTCGATGTCGCCTCCGGGCGACGTGAGGGGACATCTACTGCCCGCTCGGCGGGACACGACGGGGCGGGAGCGCTCCCACAGCCGTGTATCGTATCGATTCGACATCGCCGTCCCGCGGCTCACCCGAACCGAGGAAGCTCTGATGACCACTTCTCGCCCCTCCGGGCGCACGTTCCCCGCCGACTTCCTGTGGGGGTCGGCCACCGCGTCCTACCAGATCGAGGGCGCCGCGACCGAGGGCGGCCGCGCGCCGTCCATCTGGGACACGTTCTCCGCGCGCCCGGGCGCCGTGCTGAACGGCGACACCGGCGCCGTCGCCGCCGACCACTACCACCGGGTCCCCGAGGACGTCGCGCTCATGCAGTCCCTGGGCCTGCAGGCGTACCGCCTGTCGATCGCCTGGCCCCGGGTGCAGCCGACCGGCTCGGGGGAGTGGAACGCGGAGGGACTCGCGTTCTACACCGACCTCGTCGACCGGCTGATCGCCGCGGGCATCAAGCCCGTCGTCACGCTCTACCACTGGGACCTGCCGCAGGCGCTGGAGGACGAGGGCGGCTGGGCGAACCGCGAGACGGCCTACCGGTTCGCCGACTACGCCCGCAAGCTCGCCGAGGTGCTGGGCGACAAGGTCACCGTGTGGACCACGCTGAACGAGCCGTGGTGCTCCTCGTACCTCGGCTACGCCTCCGGCGTGCACGCCCCGGGGCGCACCGAGCCCGCCGCGGCGCTGGCCGCCGTGCACCACCTCAACCTCGCGCACGGCCTCGCGGCCCGCGCGATCCGCGAGGTGCTCGGCGACGCCGCCCAGGTCTCGATCACCCTCAACCTGCACGTGACCCGGGCGGCGTCCGACGCCCCCGAGGACGTCGAGGCCAAGCGCCAGGTCGACACCGTCGCGAACGAGGTGTTCCTGCAGCCGCTGCTCGAGGGCCGGTACCCGGAGAACGTGTTCGCCCAGACGGCCGCCGTCTCCGACTGGTCGTTCGTGCAGGACGGCGACCTGGAGATCATCCGGCAGCCGATCGACCTGCTCGGCATCAACTACTACTCGACGGGCCGGGTGCAGCGGCTGCACGGCGAGCCGGTCGTCGGCGACGGCAGCCCCGGCGTCGACGGGCACAAGTCGTCCGTGGTCAGCCCGTGGGTCGGCTGCGACGACGTCGAGTGGCTGCCCCAGCCGGGCCCGCACACCGCGATGGGCTGGAACATCGAGCCCCAGGGCCTCGTCGACCTGCTCCTCGAGGTGCACGAGCGGTACCCGTCCGTCCCGCTGGCGGTCACGGAGAACGGCGCGGCGTTCGCCGACGAGGTGTCCGCCGACGGCCGGGTGCACGACCTCGACCGCGTCGAGTACCTGCACGACCACATCGACGCGGTCGGCGCCGCGATGGACGCCGGCGCGGACGTGCGCGGCTACTTCGTCTGGTCGCTGATGGACAACTTCGAGTGGGCGTACGGCTACGACCGCCGGTTCGGCATCGTGCGGGTCGACTACGACACGCTGGAGCGGACGCCCAAGGACTCGGCGCTCTGGTACCGGGACCTCGTCGCGACCCGGACGATCGCGCCCGCGGAGTCGGCGGCCGGGCTGTCCTGACGCCGGCGACCCCGCTGACGGGACGCCACGCACGCCGGAGGGCGGCCGCCGCACGGTGGCCGCCCTCCGGCGCGCCGGGGGACAATCGGGTCGTGCCGTCCTCCCGCCGCTCCGGCAAGCGCCCGTACGCCGCCGAGCACGTCCCGCTCGACCTCGACCGGGTGCGCGGCGGCCGCACGTCCGAGGAGTCGGCGGACGGCGCGTGGACCGTGCAGCGGGTGGGCGGGTCCGACCGCACGTTCCGCTGCCCGGGCTGCGACCAGGAGATCGCGCCGGGCACGCCGCACGTCGTCGCCTGGCGGGCCGACGGGCTGTTCGGGGCCGACTCCGCCCTCGCGGACCGGCGGCACTGGCACGCCGCGTGCTGGTCGGCCCGGCACCGGCGGGGGCCGACGCGGCGCTGAGGGCGCCGGACTAGGCTCGTCGGCGATGACCGCCGCAGCCGCCCCCACGCCCATCCGCTCGCTCACCGTCCTGCCCGCGCACCGCGAGGAGGTCGAGCTGCACACCGCCGACGGCCTCACGCTCGTCGGCGAGCTCGCCCTCCCGGTCGACCCCGACGGCACCCCGCGCACGCCGGCCGCGACGCTGGTCACCCTGCACCCCCTGCCGACGCACGGCGGCTACATGGACTCGCACGTGCTGCGCAAGGCCGCCTGGCGGCTCCCGGCGCTGGCCGACGTCGCGGTCCTGCGGTTCAACACCCGCGGCACGTCCAGCCCGCGCGGCACGAGCGGGGGCGCGTTCGACGGCGGCGTCGCCGAGAAGTTCGACGTGCACGCCGCGATCGAGCTCGCCGAGTTCCGCGACCTGCCGCACCCGTGGCTCGTCGGCTGGTCGTTCGGCACCGAGCTCGCGCTGATGCACGGCCTCGACCCGGCGGTCGAGGGCGCCGTGCTGCTGTCGCCCCCGCTGCACCGGGCCACGGACGCCGACCTCGACGCGTGGGACGCCGACGGGAAGCCGCTGGTCGTCCTGGTGCCCGAGCACGACGACTACCTGCGCCCCGCCGAGGCGCGCGAGCGGTTCGCCCGGGTCCACCAGGCCGAGGTGATCGGCGTCGACGGCGCGAAGCACCTCTGGGTGGGGGAGCCGTACGTCCGGCGGGTGCTCGACGAGATCGTCCGGCACGTGCGCCCGGGCCTGCCGGTGCCGCTGCCGACCACCTGGGACGGGCCGAGCGAGCAGGCCGAGGCGCCCGCCGTCCCGCAGTCGCCCGACGGCGAGGCCTTCGCCGGATCCGACCAGGAGGACGCATGACCGCCACCGTCACGCTGCACGCGCTGCGCCCGGGCACCGGGCTCCCGCTGGTCCTGCTGCACGCCTTCCCGCTCGACTCCCGGATGTGGGCGGACGTCGCCCCGCTGCTGGACGGCCCGGTGCTCGCGGTCGACCTGCCCGGGCTGGGCGCGGCGCAGGGCGTCGCACTGCCCGAGCCGTCGCTCGAGGCGGCGGCCGACGCGGTCGCCGCCGTGCTCGCCGAGGCGGGGCACGCGCGCGCCGTCGTCGCCGGGCTGTCGATGGGCGGCTACGTCGCGCTGGCGCTGGCGGAGCGGCACCCGGGGCTCGTCGCCGGGCTCGGGCTGCTCGACACCAAGGCCACCGCGGACGCCGACGCGGCGCGCGCGAACCGGATGCGGGTCGCCGGCGTCGTCGAGTCGACCGGCACCGTCGACGAGGTGTTGCCGATGGCGACCGCGCTGCTCGGCGCCGCCTCGCGCGAGCGGCCGGGTCTCGTCGCGCGGCTGGAGGCGCTGATCGGCGAGCAGTCGCCGGCCGGCGTGGCGTGGTCGCAGCGCGCGATGGCGGCCCGGCCCGACCGCACGGCGGTGCTCGCCGGGTACCGGGGGCCGGCGCTCGTGCTCGTGGGCGAGGAGGACCAGCCGACGCCGGTGGCGGAGGCGGAGGGCATGGCGGCGGCGCTGGGCGTCGAGGCCGTGGTGGTGCCGGGCGCCGGGCACCTCACGGCCGTCGAGGCGCCGGGCGCGGTCGCGGCCGCGCTCGGGGACCTGCTGGGGCGGGCGCGGGGCTGAGCCCGCCGCCGGCTGCGGTCCGGGGCTCCGCCCCGGTCGAGCCGCCCGGCCCGCGGGTCGTCAGGCCGCGTCGTCGCCGAGCGCCCGGGCGAGCGCGACCGGCAGGTCCAGCGACTCCCCGTCCTTGCCGCCCGCGCCGATGACCAGCGGCGGGTCCTGCGGCTCGGGCCGCACCCCGCGCAGCCGCGCGGCCAGCGACGGCGGCACGGTGAGCACGTAGAAGCCGCCGTCGGTGCCGACCGCGACGGTGCGGTCCCGGCGCAGGTACCAGCCCTGCAGCGGCGTGCGGTACCGGCCGCGGCCGCCGTAGCCCTGCGCGTGCAGCGGCTCGGGCGCGACGCCGCGCGCACGGGCGTCGGCGACGAACCGCGCGATCAGCTCGCGGGCGCGGGCCGACTCGGCCTGGCGGCGGGCGCGGAGCGCGGCCTCGTGGGCGTCGGCGGCCTCGCGGCGGCGGGAGCGCCAGTCGGCGGCCGCGCCGTCGGACCCGTCCGGGCCCGACGGCGCGTCGCGCTCGCTCACTTCTCGGCCGGCGCGGCCGTGGCCTCGTCCCCGGAGGTCTCGGGGCCGTCCACGGGCTGCTGCGCGGCCTGCGCCGCCTCCTTCGCCGCCGCGGGGCGCTCGGCGTCCTGCGGGGCCGGGGCGGCGTCCGCGGGCTGCGCGTCGGCGCCGCTCGGGGCACCGGCCGCCGGGGCGGTGGCGGTCGCGTCCGCGGCGCCCTTCGCCCCGTCCGCCGCGTCGTCCTGCGCGCCGGCGGGCGCGGGGACCGCGGGCGTCGCCGCCGACACGGGCGCGGGCCGGCCCTTGCCGCGGGCCGGGCGCGCGGCCGGGCGGGCCGCCTGCTTGGCGTCGAACTGCGCCTGCGCGGCGTCGGCCTTCTCCAGCGTCGTGCGGTTCGGCGCCGGGTCGTGGCCGAGCAGGTTGCGCAGCTCGTCCAGGTAGGACGTGATCGACTCCCGCTGACGGTTGAGGTCCTCGACCTGGCGCTGCGACGTCGTGCGCTCGCGCTCGGACTCGGCCATCGCCTCGGACAGCGTCTTCTCGGCGTGCTCGCGCGCCTCGGCGACGACCCGGTCGGCGTTCGCGCGGGCGTTCGACAGCAGCTCCTTGGAGTGGTTCTGCGAGTCGACGCGGATCTTCTCGGCCTGCTCGAGGGCCTTGGCGACGCGCTGCTCGGCGTCGGCGGCGTGCGCCTCGGCGTCGGAGACGAGCTTCTCGGTCTCGGCGCGGGCGGTGGCGTGCCGCTCGGCGTCGGCGCGCTCGGCCGCCTCGCGCTGCGCGGCGATCTGCAGCTCCGCGTCCGCCAGCTGCTGGCGGGCCTGCGCGACGAGCGCGTCGGCCTCGGCGCGGGCGGCCGACCGGACCTCGTCGGCGGCGCGGTTCGCCTCGGTGAGCTGGCGCTCGACGTCGAGGCGGGTCGCCTCGCGGAGCTCGGCGACCTCGCGGTCCGTGCGCTCGCGCAGCTCGGCCGCCTCGCGCTCGGTGCGGTCGCGGAGCTCGGTGGTCTCGCGCTCGGCCAGCGCCCGCAGCGTCGCGGCCTCGTGCTCGGTGCGCTCGCGCAGCTCGGTGGTCTCGCGCTCGGCGGTGGCGCGGAGCTCGCTCGCGTAGTGCTCGGACTCCGCGCGGTGGGCGGCCAGCGCCTGCTCGGCCTCCTGGCGGACGGCGGCGATCTCGTCGGCGACGGCCGCGCGCAGCTCGCCGGTCTCGCGGTCGGCGGTCGCCCGCACGAAGCCGGAGTACTGCTCGGCCTCGGCGCGCAGGGCGGTCGTCTCCGCGGTCGCCCGCTGCTGGATCTCGGCGGCGGCGCGCTCGGCGGCGGACCGCACCGCGTCGGCGTGCGCGGCGGCGTCGGCGCGCAGCGCGCGGGACTCCTCGGCGGCGGCCTGGCGGGCCTCGGCGATCTCGGTCGCGGCGACGGACCGCTGCATGGCGGCCCAGCGCTCGGCCTCGGTGCGGAGCTCGGCGAGCTCGCCCGTGACCCGCTGGCGCAGCGCGGTCGTCTCGGCGTCGGCGGCCTGGCGCAGGTCCTGGTCGTACCGCTCGGCGTCGGCGCGCATCGCGGTCGTCTCCGACTCGGTGCGGGTGCGCAGCTCCTCCGCGGCCTGCTCGGTGCTGATCCGGAGCTCGGTCGTCTCGCGCTCGACCGTCGCCCGCAGCGTGCCGAGCTCGCGCTCGAGCGTCGCCCGGCGCTCGCTCTCCTCCGTCTGGATGGCGGTCTGGATCCGGGCGGCCTCGCGCTCCGCCGACCCGACCAGCTCCTCCGCGCGCCGCTGCGCGCCGGTCAGCGCGCTCTCGGCCTCGGTGTGCGCCGTCGACCGCTCCTCCGTCGCCTCGCGGCGCGCGGTGGCGAGCATCTCGGCGACCTCGTTCTCCGCGCGGGCGCGGAGCTGGCCGGCGGCGAGCCGGGCCCGGGCCAGGGCGTCGGACGCCTGCGCGTTCGCCTGCTGCACGACGTCCGAGGACTGCTCCTCCGCGGAGCGCAGCAGCATCTCGATCCGCGAGCCCAGGCCGGAGTAGGTGGGCCGCTCGGCCTCCCGCAGCTGGCGGTGCGCCTCGGACAGCTCGCCCGAGATCTGCAGCACCCGCTCGTCCATCGACGCGACCTGGCTGCGGGCGTCCTGCAGCGCGCGCTCGAGCTCCGACATCCGGGTGTCGACGGGTCCGCGGTCGTAGCCACGGAAGTTGACCACCGGGAAGGGCGTACGGTCCTCTGCCACGAAGTTCCTCCTGCGAGCGCGCGCGAGCGCTTGTGGGGACGGCCTCCGGGCGGGAGGCTCGGGGCGTCGGTCGGCCCGCGTCCGCCGTCCAGGGTATCGGCAGCGCCGCGGCGCGGGACACCCGTCCACCGGGCCCGCGCCGACCCCGCAGCCGGCCCGATTTGCCCGGACCCCGAGGTGGTCCGCCTATCCTGGGGCGTCACGTTCGAGAGGAAGATGCGTGCTCCAACGACTGATCGCCGCCGTCCTCGGGGTGCTCGGGGTCGCGGCCATCGGGCTCGGCGTCGCCTCCGCCACCGCATGGCGGGCGGACGACCCGCTGGTCGCCACGGCCGCGCCCGGGGGCGACACCCGGACCCTCGTGACCGACCCCGGCGTGCTCGAGCTCGCCGGCGACCCGGTGACCGTCACCGTGCGCGCCGACGGCTCGCCCGTCGTGCTCGCCGTGGGCCGGGACACCGACGTCACCGCCTGGGTCGGCAGCGACCCGTACGAGCGGGTCACCGGCCTGTCCGACTGGCACACGCTCGCCACGACCGCAGGCCAGGACGCGGCCGAGTCGTCCCCGAGCCCCTCCGCCACGGCGACCGAGGAGGCCGCCGCCGAGGCGGCCCCGTCGCCGTCGGCGAGCGAGGAGGCGGGGGCCGCCGCCGCGACGGCCGCCGACCCGACCGGCAGCGACATGTGGGTCGTCGAGGTGGCCGGCGACGGCTCCGCGACGCTGGAGTGGCCGGCCCAGGAGGGCCGCTGGTCGCTCCTCGCCGTCAGCCTCGGCGACAGCGCGCCGGTGCTCGACCTGTCCTGGCCGCAGACCGTGACCACGCCCTGGCTGTGGCCGGGCGTCGCGCTCGGGGTGCTGCTCCTGGCGGTCGCCGCGATCCTCCTCGTGCGCATCCTGCGCGAGCGGCGCGAGGGCCCGGACGCGGGGTGGACCGACGTCAGCACCGGGACGCTCGCCACGGTGCCGCTGCCGGGCGCCGGCGGCGCTGCCGGCGCGCCGGCCACGACCGGCGACGGCACGCCCGCCGGGGTGGTCCCCCTGGGGACCGTCACGCCCGGTGCCCCGCCGACCCGGCGCCAGCTGCGCGAGGCCGAGGCGGCCGCGGCGGCGGCGCGCAGGCGCGGCGGGCGCACGCCCACCGGGGCCGTGCCCGTCGTCACCGGGGCGACGCCGGCGGTGACCGGGGCGACGCCCGTGGTGACCGGGGCGACGCCCGTGGTGGACGAGGCGAGGACGCCGGCCGCCGGCGCGCCCGCCGACCACAGCGCCCGCGCCGGCGCCCCGGACCGGGAGCGGGACTCCGCCGCGCGTCCGGCCGGCGGCGCCCCCGGCACGCCGGCGACGACCGGCGCGACCCCCGCGCCCGGCGCGCGTGACGACGCGACCACCGCCCTCCCGGCGGTCCCCGGGGCGCCCGGGACCGCACCGGCGTCGCCGGTGACGGAGACCCCGGCCGCCGACGAGCGCACCGCGGGGCGGCGGCTCGCCGACCGCCTGCCGTGGCGCCGGGGGCGGGCGTCGCACGACGACCCGGGTGCCGACGCGACGGGCACCGCCGCGACCGGCACCGCCGCGACCGGAGCGGCGGGGAGCGCGCCCGGGTCGGCCCCGGCCGGTGCCGGCTCGGCGTCGCCGGCGGCCACGGCGTGGTCGCCCGTGCCGGGCTCGACCCCGGCGACCCGCCCGGCGGCCGGCCCCGCGGCCTCGACCCCACCCGCGGCACCCGCCGCGCCGACGCCGCGACCCGCCGCGGCGCCCGGCGCCGCCACCCCGGGCGTCCCGCCCGCGGGCCCGGCGGCCCGTCCCGGCGCCGCGCCGCGCGGCACCGGGGCCTCGGGCGAGGAGGACGACGCCGCGACCCGCGCCCAGCGCGCCGACGCCTGGCGCCGCATGTGGGGCTTCCCCAGCGCCGACGAGGGCGGGACGCCCGCCCAGCAGGACGACGACACCCGGGGCACGGAGGAGGGCCGATGACCGCACGCACCACGGGGCACCGCCCCGGCGCAGCCCGCCTGCGCCGTCGCCTCGCCGGCACGGCCGTCGCGCTCGTCGCCGCCCTCGGGCTGGCGGCCTGCGCCAACCCGGTGCCCGAGCCCACGCCCGACGCGGTGCCGGCGGTCCCGCCGCCGGCGCTCACGGTGGCGCAGTCGACGAACGTGCTCGACCAGGTCGGCACCGTGCTGGCGGCGGGGGACCAGGCGCTGGACGCCACGGGCCTCGGCGCCCGGCTGTCGGGCCCGGCGCTCGCCATCCGCTCGGCGGAGTACGTCCGGGCGACCGCCACCAACGGCGAGCGCGCCCCGGTGGCGATCCCGACGACGGCGCAGACCACGATCACGCCCGACACGACGAGCTGGCCGCGCACCCAGATGGTGGTGACCACGCAGCCCGACGACCTCCAGGCGCCGCTGCTGCTCGTCCTCACGCAGGACGGTCCGCGCGACCCGTACCGGCTCTGGAGCTGGGCGCGGCTCGGCCCGTCGGTGCAGATGCCCCTGACGGCGACGCCCGAGGAGGGCAGCGAGCCCGTGGCGATCGACGACACGTCGCTGCTGCTGCCGCCCGGCGAGGCCGTCGCGCAGTACGCCGACGTGCTGACCAACGGCGACGCGTCGTCGTACGCGGCCACGTTCCCGGCGGACTTCTTCCGGACCGCGATCACGGAGGCGCGCAACCAGACCGCCGCGAGCCTCCAGGCCGTCGCGACGGTGGCGGAGACCGTGGCGCCGGTGGCGGGCGCCGTGACCTCGCTGCGCACGGCGGACGGCGGCGCGATCGTCGTCGGTGAGTTGTCGACGGTCACCACCGCCACCCTGTCCCAGGGCAGCATCACCCTGAACGACCCGTTCGACGCGGCTCTCGCCGGCAAGGGCAGCGTGTCGAGCAACCTGGTCCGGACCTGGACCGACGTGGTAGCGATGTACGTGCCGCCGGCGGGCGGCGCGCAGCAGGTGACCGTGCTGGCGGCGGAGCACGCCCGCACGGCGGTCACCGGTGAGTGATGACGTGAGAGCACGCGAGAGCAGGAGCACCTCGGCATGAGCCAGAACCCGGCCCACGACCCGCGCCTCAACGTGCGT